>CANRIE010000001.1 GCA_947630585.1 uncultured Bacilli bacterium
TTTCATAGTATTAATCCAGCAATTAGAAGTCGTTGTCATTTATTTGAACTTAAACCTTTAGATGAAGAAGATATTAAAGAAGGAATAAATTTTTGTATTGAAAAGAATATTTTGCCTAACTTAGATATTGATTTAGAAAGCATTGATTATATAGCAAATGTTTCAGGAAGTGATTTAAGATATGCTTATAATTTGCTAGAACTTGCTTATTATTCAACAAATGACGGAAAAATTAATCTTGATGTATTAAAAAGTATTGATAATAAACATAATTTTTTTCATGATAAAAATGAGGATGGTTATTATGACGTATTAAGTGCATTTCAAAAATCAATTCGTGGAAGCGATGTTGATGCAAGCTTGCATTATCTTGGAAGAATGTTAAAGGCTGAGGATTTAGACAGTATTTTTAGAAGATTAACCGTTATTTGTTATGAGGATATTGGTCTCGCAAATCCAGGGATGGGACCTAAAGTAATGGCAGCAATTGCAGCTGCAGAACGAGTTGGCCTTCCGGAAGCCATCATCCCTCTTTCGGATGTTGTAATTGAGCTTGCTCTATCTCCTAAATCTAATAGTGGTGTTTCAGCTATAAATGCAGCATTAGCTGATATTGATACCGGAAGATGTGGAAATCCCCCAGACCATATAAAAACAACATCTCCTGATTATAAATATCCTCATAATTATCCTAATGCTTGGGTTAATCAGCAATATTTACCTGATAATATTAAAAATAAAAAATACTATATTCCTAAAGAAACTAGTAATTATGAAAAAATGTTAAAACAAGTTCGTGATAAAATTGATAAATTAAAGAAAGAGGTCTAGGAAAAATAACTTTTATATGTTAAAATAATTCATGTGATGCATTTTCTTAAACAAGAATATTATATCATAAAACGCCGTGGTTTTATAACTTTGGCGCCTTTTTATAAAAAAAGACTGATACAAAATTAAAAATATGTAACAGTCTTTTCTATTATACTATAACTTTTTTATGTTCATTACTTTTTCTTTCAATGAAATTTAAGAATGTCATAATCATATCATAAGAATAGAATGAGAAAATAATTAGTAAGAATGTAATTAAACCAATTCGTAAATTCATGCCTTGAATATCGAAGAATGAATATTGAAAGAACACACCATATAGAAATGCTAATAGTAAAACTGTAAATAATGCAGTTCTTAAGAAATTAAATGGTTTAGAAACATGATATAAATGAATAAATCCCGTAGTTCCAGTTATTAAAACAGCTAAGGAATTAACTAAAGCTTCGTCAAGATGAAAAGCAGTTTTAAATAAAACAATAATTACAACATCAAGAAAAACGGTAACTCCAGCTGGAATACTATTTTTAAATATTTTTAAGATAAAGTTTCCCGATACAATATTGGTGTTAGGCTCTAAAGCCAATATAAATGATGGAATACCAATTGTACAACTAGTAATTAAAGTAAGTTGAATTGGAATGAAGAAATACTCAGACATTGTAAATAAACAAGTTAGAATCAATAAAATTGTATAAATGGTTTTTACAAGTAAAAGTGAAGAACTTCTTTCAATATTATTAATAGTTCTTCTTCCTTCAGCAACAATTTGAGGCATAGAAGCGAAGTTATTATCAAGTAAAACAATTTGACTTACAGATCTTGCTGCATCACTTCCACTCGCCATGGCAACTGAGCAATCAGCTTCTTTTAAAGCTAAAACATCATTTACACCATCACCAGTCATTGCCGTTATATATCCTAACTTTTTAAGAGTTAAAATAATTTTCTTTTTCCCACTTGGAGTAACGCGCCCAAAGATATCATTTTCAACAACAGCTGTTTCTAAATCTTCATCAGCAATTGTTGTTGCATCAATTGCTTTTAAATCGTCTTTAATGCCTGCTTTTTTAGCAATATTTAAAACTGTAATAGGATTATCACCTGATATTAATTTAATTTTAACGCCTTGATTTTTAAAGAACTCTAAGGTATCTTTAGCTTCTTTTCTAATTTCATCCTCAATTAAAACAAAGCCTATTATTTCAAGTTTCTTTGGAGATTCTTCTAAATCATCTTTATTTTTAGCAACAACTAAAATCCGATAATCTTTTTGATAATTTTCAATTAAAGAATAATCTAACTCTTTTTCATTTTTAAATACATATTCATAAGCTCCAATGTAATATGACGCATCATCCTTAAATTTAACAGCTGAAAATTTTCTTTCTGATGAGAAAGGAATCTTATCCGTAACCTCAAGTTCAATATTATCAGGATATTTATCTTTTAAAGCTTTAAACGTTGCACTTTCATCATATAAAGTACAGGTTAATTTAGCTAATATTTTAGAAAATTCGTTTTTAGTATATTTACTAGTTGGAATAATATCATATACTTTCATATTTCCAGTTGTAATTGTTCCAGTTTTATCAAGGCAAATAACATTAACACGCGATAAAGTTTCAATGCAATATAATTGTTGAACTAAAACTTTATATTTACTTAATCTAATGATGCTAACAGCCATTACAGAACTTGTTAAAAGAACTAACCCTTCAGGTATCATTCCAATTAAAGCTGCAACTGTGTTAATAATTGAGTCGCTTATGGAGTCTCCTATCATTAAATATTGATTACAAAATAAAGCAGCACCTAAAGGAATAATAACAACTGATAAAACTTTAACAATTTTTTCAAAAGAGTTTAAAATAACCGAATTATTTTCTTTAATATATTTAGCTTCACTTGAAATTGTATTTATATAGTTATCATTTCCAACATGGATAACTTGACTTGTACAACTTCCTGAAACAATAAAACTTCCTGATAATAATAGGTCCCCTACTTTTTTAGAAATAGTTGCCGACTCACCAGTTATAAACGATTCATTTACTTCTACTTCCCCACTTCTAATAACTGAATCAACTACTACTTGATTACCATTTTTAAGTAAAACAATATCATCTAAAACTATTTCGTCGTTTTCAATAGTTTTTGTTTCACTATCTCTTAACACGTTTGCCTTAGTACTTGAAATAACCGATAATTTATCAATTATTTTCTTAGAAATAATTTCTTGAATCGTACTTATAATCGTGTTACAAAATATAACTCCCATGAATAAGCAATTTTTAAGAGAATAGAAAATTCGACCTGAAAATATTCCAGCAAGAAGAATAGCAGCTCCTAAAAAGATATTTAAAAAGTTAAAGTAAGTAAAAACATTATCTTTAATTATTTGTTTAATGGTTTTTGTTGCTGGTTGATTATTAAAGTTAAGAAGATTTTTATTAATCCTTTCCTCCACCTCAGCACTCGTTAGCCCCGTTTTTAAATTGGTTTTAATTTCTAATTTTTCTTTCATATATACTCCCTCCTATTCAAATTTCATCGATACTAATTTGCTTATCATGTTTTATTTCTTCCCAAGTCTTATTAGGATCAAAAATAGCTAAGAACACACTTATAATTCCCGTTACCATGAAAAGTGAGAACAGAAAAATAGCTGGTAATAAAGGAATTATTTTCTTTTTATTTACGATACATAGGAAAAGTGATAAGACAACTGTTCCTAAATAAGATAGTAAAGTGAACCCAAGCATTACTATTATATTATCTACAAGTATAATATTAAAAATGGTTGTTGTTGCAACTAACAATTGATAGATTGGTCCAAAAGCTAAGATAAAACTATCAATTGCATGAAGATTATGATTTTTCTTGAATCCTACACCTAAATTTTTAACATATTTTTTTAAAACTTGTAAAGTTCCTAAATTCCATCTTTTTCTTTGTTTAATTGAAGGAATTAGGCTTGATACTTGTTCATCATAAAAAATTGCTTTTTGAGCAAACCCAATTTTAACGTTATGAATGGCACAGATAGCAGTTAATTCAATATCTTCTGTTAAAGTAGTTGCTTGATAATTAATTTTTTCTAAAGCTGACTTAGTAATAGCATACCCCGTTCCATTTATATTAGCACTTGCTCCTATTCTTTCTCTTGTATCATATAAAAATATATGTTGTAAATAATATGAAATCGCATAACTACCACTTAACCAATTTTCATATAAGTTTTTGCAATCACGGAATCCTTCTACAACTTCATACCCATTTAATAATTTATTATTCATTTCTTTTAAGAAGTTCTTATCAACAACATTATCAGCATCAAAGATTACATAAGTATCAAAAGATTTATCATTTTTAAATTCTTTATAAACATAGTTTAAAACATCACCCTTCGATTTAACATTACCTTTGATATCTAAAACTAAAGCCCCATGTTTTAAACTAATCTCTCTTGTTTTATCCGTACAGCTATTCGGAACAACATAAATATCATACATGTCTTTAGGATAATCTTGACGCTTTAAACTATCAATTAAATTAGGAATAACTATTTCTTCATTTCTTGCTGCAATAATAATTCTAAATTTATGTTTAGGTTTAAAAGTTTTTTCAATTCTCTTCTTCTTTAAAAGAGGTAATATTCCGAAGATAAAGAAATAAAATCCATAGATAAACAATATAAAATTGATTATTAATAAAATAATTTTAATAATTAGCATACTTCTACTCACTTTCTAAATTTCTTTAAAATCATTTTAATATATTTTTTATTTAAATAATAAGTATAAAAGATAGCAACTCCAAGTCCTACTAATATTAACCATAAATTCTTAGTATAGTATAATAAAGTTACTAATATAAGAACAAACATATTTAAAAATAAGTAATCATCTTTTTTTAAAGTAATATATTTTCTTAATTTATAATTTCTATATATAAAGATAACAAAATAAGATATTAAAGTTGCAAAAACAGTTGCATATAAACCAATATATCTAATTAAGATAAATCCAACAACTAAGTTAATTATAGTTGAAACAATCGTTGTTTTAGCAAGAATTTTAGTATCTTTATAAGCTGAGAAGATACCACTACAGAAATTTGACATATTAGAAAGATAGACAGATATTACCATAATTGGTATATAGAAATAAGCTTCCCGATAAGCATTTTTAATTAGTAAATTAAAGATAAATGGAAGGCCTGCAATAATTAAAATTGAAACACATATTAATAAATGTTTAAGATCAATATAAACACTATTGTAAAAATCATCTTTGTCTTTATCATTAACAACTTTACTTGCTGATTCTTTCCAAGACAAATTAAAATAACTATAACAAGTATTAATTATTGTTGGAAACCTATTACCAACTGAGTAAATCCCGTTTTTCCCTTCACCTAGATAATGAATGATTAAAAATCTATCAGTTAAGGCAATCGCATTCCACGAAATACTATTAGGAACAAGTGGCCATGAGTATTTAACCATTTCTTTAATTTTCTTTTTATTTAAATATTTGAATTTAACAAGTTTATGCATTTTTAACTTAAATAAAAGCCAAATTGAAACTGCACTATTAGCAATTATATAAGAAATAAATAAACTAACAAGTCCCATTTTAAAAACAACAATAAGTAATATATTTAAACCAATATTAAAGAAACTTGATAAGAAACAAAAAATTGAATATATTTTAAATTTTCCCATTCCTCTTGCAGATGATCCTGCTAAAGCAGAAAGAAGGCTTGCTAAAATATAGAAAATTAAATAAATGGTATAAGGATAATCTACAATTACTCCAACAATTAGAATTAAAATACTCCAAATAAGAAAACTTACTAAAGAAAATATGGTTGTAACCGAGAATACTTCACCCTTTTCATGGTCTTTTTTAGCATCAATTAAAAATCTAAACATTCCTTCATCCATAAGTAAAGTTACACATGGTATTAAAAAAATAGAAATGGTATTTAAAAAATCATAAGCCCCATATTCACTAGTTGTTAGCATACTTGTATATAAAGGTAGTAATAAAAAACTAACTAGTTGTGTACTGAATTTACCAATTGAAATAATTAAGGTATTTTTAATAAGTTCTTTTTTCTGATTCATTTTATCACACTCTACGATAGTATATCATGTAATAGCCAAGATGTAAATTAGAAAATGAAAAATTGCAGTTAACTACTTGAATTTCTAGTTAAAAATTAGTATAATTTAATTGAGGTGTTTATGAAAAAGAAAACGGTGAAGATAGTAACATCAATTTTGTTATTAATCATGATTGCATCATTTATTTGTGGTCTTATTTATCTATAAAAAAAAACTGAAATTAATCAGTTATTTTTTTTAGTCTTCTTTTGTAAATCCGCATTTAGAACATTTAATATCTCCATTTTTTTCAACCATCATTTCCCCACACTTTGGACATTTTTCACCTGTTGGTTTGTCCCAATAAGCAGTTTTACATTTCGGATAATTATTGCAACCATAGAACACTTTTCCTTTTTTACTATGTTTTTCAACAATTTTTCCAGAACAATTAGGGCAATCAATTATTTCAATCGTTTCATGTTCTTCTTTTTTTATGTATTTGCAATTTGGATAATCACTGCAAGCAATAAATTCCCCGTATCTTCCTTTTCGAACTACTAAAGGACTGCCACATTCCGGACATAACTCCCCAGTTTCTTCTGGTTTTTCTTTTTCCATTCCTTGGAAAGCTTTTTTTAAAGTATCATCAAAAACTTCATAGAATTTGGTTAATACATCAAGATTATTTATTTTACCATTTGCAATTTCATCTAAATCATTTTCCATATTAGCTGTATATTTAACATTAATGATATTATTAAAATATTCTTGTAATCTATCAGTTACTTGGAATCCTACATCAGTTGGCACGAATTTCTTATCTTCGATGTTAACATATCCTCGGTCTTTAATATTTGACATAATTGTTGCATAAGTTGATGGTCTACCTATTCCTAATTCTTCCATTTCATGAATAAGTCTTGCTTCTGTATATCTTGGTTTTGGTTTCGTGAAATGTTGTTCATAGATAATATCTTCACTTGTAATTACTTTATTTAAATATTCTGATAAATCAGGTAGAATTGTATCTTTAGTATCTTCAAACTCCGAATAAACTTTTAAGTAACCATCGAAAGTGACAACAGAACCTGTTGATTTAAATTTATAATCATTGTTATCAAGAATAATTGTTGTTGCAAGTGTTTTAGCATCAGCCATAAGAGATGCTAAAGTTCGTTTATAAATTAAATTATATAACTTGTATTCGTCTGCTGTTAAAAATTTCTTTAAACTTTCAGGAGTTCTCATGATACTTGTCGGTCTAATACCTTCATGAGCATCTTGAACATTTTCAGTTTTCTTACTTTTTTTAACATAACCAATATAATCTTTGCCAAAATTATCTTCGATATAATGGAAAGTACTGCCAACAAACTCCTCACTTAATCTAATTGAATCGGTACGCATATAAGTAATTAAACCAACTGTCTCGGTTCCAATATCAATACCTTCATACATCTTTTGAGCAAGGCTCATCGTTTTTTTAGCATTAAAGTTAAGTTTAGTTGAAGCTTCTTGTTGCAAAGTTGAAGTTGTAAATGGGAACTTACTAGCTCGATTTTTATTTTTAGAATCAATACTTTCGACTTTAAAATCTTTGGCTAATTTTTCTAAAATACTATTTACATCATCTAAACTTTTAATTTCAATATCTTTATCTTGAAACTTAAATAAATCTGAATCAAAATCTTTAAATTTAGCTGTAATAGTATAATACTCTTCACTTACAAAGGCTTGAATTTCTCTTTCTCTATCAACGATTAATTTTAAAGCAACACTTTGAACCCTTCCAGCACTTGTACCACTTGTCTTTGACTGCATTAATTTACTTAATCTAAACCCAATTATTCTATCTAAAAATCTTCTTGTTTCCTGGCTTTTAACTAAATTATAATCAATCTTTCTAGGATTCTTAATCCCTTCTAAAACTTTATCTTTAGTAATTTCATAAAATAAAACTCGGTCATACTTATCATCTTTAATTTTAAGGGTATCATATAAATGCCATGATATAGCTTCCCCTTCACGGTCGGGGTCAGTTGCAAGATATATATGATCAGCATCTTTAACTAATTTCTTTAATTCATTTATAATCTTGTTTTTCCCTTTAATAGCAACATAATTTGGTTTAAAACCATTATCTATATCAATACCTAGTCCATATTTACCTGTTGTTGCTAAATCTCTAATATGGCCTATGGAACTTACTACTTTATAATTTTTTCCAAGGTATTTTTCAATTGTTTTACTTTTAGCTGGTGATTCCACTATAACTAAATCCATTTTCTCACACTCCATTGATATTTATACTAGGAAAACTCAAAAATGTCAACTCCTAATTTTCATTTTTTTGAAAATTCATATAAAGCAATTGCAACCGCATTATCTAAATTTAAACTATCAATATCTTTAGTATGCCTAATAATAACAGGAGTTCCAACTTTTAAAAACTCATCAGGTAACCCCGCTCCTTCATTGCCAAAAATTAAGGAATATTTTTTATCTTCTTTCTTAATCTCTTGTAAACTATCTTTAGCTTTTAACATAAAAGGATAAAAGTTTCTATCATTAAATAATTTAAAATAATCATCAAAACTATCAAAATATTTAATATTAATATTAAATATAGCTCCCATACTACTTCTTATAACTTTTGGGTCAAACGAATCAACTCCAGGTCTTATAATTACTAAATCATGAATGTTAAAACCAACTGCACTTCTAATAATCGTTCCTAAATTTCCCATATTAGAAGGATTAACTAAAACAATATGATTACTATTACTTAAATTCATTTCATACTTTTGAAATACCCCAATTATATAGCAATTTTCTTTATCAGATAAAGTATTAATTATTTTATCACTATAAATAACTTCAATTTTATTATCATTACATATTTTAATTATTTTGTTATATGCATCATTCTCTTCTTGCTTCGAATGAATATAAACTCTTTTTACATATTCTAGTTTTTTATTTAATAATTCTAAAGTTAAAGTTGTTCCTAAAGTATAACTTTCTAAATCATTTTTCTTATATTTTTTCATAACTATTCTCGGTAATTAATTAAAATTACATCTTCTCCTATCTTACTAATTTTTTCATAACTTAATTCAATTTTATTAGAACCCCGAAAAGAAAATACCCCTTTAAATGGTTCGATTATAAATGAAGAAATCTTCCCTGTTCCTGGATCTATCTTACAATCAACAATATTTCCAAATTTTTTTCCATCATATAAATTAACAACATCTTTATTTTGAAATTCGGATAAATTCACACTATCACCTAACTAATTTTATGTTTTATATTCTATTTTATTTCATAGTAATTTGTATAATCAATATTTAATAAGTTTCGTTCATTAGGCTTTTTATATAAAGTAAACAAAGTATCTCCAATATTAACCTTATCACCAACTAATTTATTTAAAACAACTCCAACCGAATAATCTATTTTATCTTCTTTATTAAGTCTTCCAGCTCCAAGTGAACATGATAGTTTTCCAATATTTAAGGCATTAATACTTTTAACTTCACCCTCTTTAGTTGCTTTAATTTTTTCAATATTTCGACTTATTTCAAGAGAATTAATGTCTCCTCCTTGATTTTTCACAAATTCTATGAATTTATTAAAGGCTTTTTTACTATTAATAGCATCAATTACTTCTTTTTTGGCTTCTTCAATGGTTATATCTTTAGAAACTTTTATCATTTCAGTTGCAATTTTAATTGCTAAATCGGTTAAATCTCCCTTTTTGCCTTGTAAAACATCCATAGCTTCAATTACTTCTAAAGAGTTACCAATATTAGAACCAAGTGGGGTATTCATATCACTTATTTCACAGATTGTTTCTTTATGGTAATATTCTCCAATTTTTTCCATGATTTCTCGTAATGCTTCTGCATCTTCCCTTGTTTCCATCAACGCTCCGTTGCCACACTTAATATCAATTAAAATTTTGTCAGCACCACCAGCAATTTTTTTAGACATGATACTTGATGCAATTAAAGGAATTGATGAGGTTGTTCCTGTTACATCTCGAAGAGCATAGATTGCTTTATCCATTGGGCACAAGTTAGCAGTTTGTCCAGTTATAGCAAGCCCTACAGTTTTTAAAGAATTAATAAATTCTTCTTCGGTTAAACTGACATTAAAGCCATGTATACTTTCTAACTTGTCAATTGTGCCTCCCGTGTATCCTAACCCTCTTCCACTCATTTTAGGAACGATAACTCCACACGCTGCAACAATAGGTCCAATTATTAAAGTTATCTTATCCCCTATTCCCCCTGTTGAATGCTTATCAACTTTAACTCCAGGAATTGAACTTAAATCTAATACATCTCCACTTTTAATAAATATATCAACTAAATCAAAAATTTCTCTTTCACTCATACCATTAATACAAATTGCCATTAGTAAAGCTGACATTTGATAATCTTTAACAAATCCTTTTAAATAACCATTAAAAGCCATTTCTAATTCTTCTTTTGTTAATTCTTCCTTAACCCTTTTTTTATTAATTATATCAACTATATTCATAAATCCATCTCCTACCAATATTATACAAAATAGATTTTATTTATTCAAGAAGAAAAATCGAAAATAAAAAAATTGTTTATTTTACTTGAAATTCATTAAAAAATATGATAATATGAATACATGAAGGGATACTTCATATAATAAAAAAGGATATACCTAATTTGCTACTGTTAGGTACTATTCCAAGTGGGTTTAGCACACTAACGCATAGACATCGCTAGTGTGCTCTTTTACTATTTAAATAGTAAAATAAATACTACTACAAATAGTAGGACAATTATAACCCGAAGAAAAAAATTTTCTTTAGTCATAAGCATCACTTCCTTTACAACAATATTTTTAGGATGTAGTCTTATCATGATTTTTTAATTGTCTATAAAGGAATAGCACCTAACGAATTAGATATATCCAAGATTAATTATAAAATAATTGTATCAGTTATATCGAGATAAATTTGATACTTTTTTATTTCTCTAATAAGAAATCAATTATATTCTTATGAATTATACCATTTCTTGAAAAATCATATTTATCCATAGTTATAACATATTTAGGATAATTATCATCAATTCCTGAATATGCTCCAAATTCTCTTTCGATTACTTTTTCGTCGGATAAAATATAAGCAACTTGAACATATATTTTTTCATCAAATCTCGTTGCAACAAAATCTATTTCTTTACCATTGTTATTTCCAATACTTACATTATAACCTCTATATAAAAGCTCATTATAAACTATATTTTCTAAATATGATCCCATTTGAGTTTTTCTATCTTTATTAATAACTTGTCCTAATCCTAAATCTGTTAAATAATATTTATCTTTTCTTGATAAGATTCTTTTCCCTCTTATATCATAAGTCGAAATTTTAGACATTAAAAATGATGCTTCAACATAGTCTAAACAATCATAAACTGTTTTAGTAGAAATAGGTATTTCTTCTTTTTTAAATTCTTCTAACATATTTGTAGGTGAAAAAGTTTGAGATGGATTAGTTACTAAATATTCTAATATTCTTTTGAATAAATTAACATTAGTTATATTGTATCTTGAAACAATATCTTTTATCATAATTGCATCAAATAAATCAGATAAATATAGTTTAATTCTATCTATATCTTGAAAATCAAATCTTTGAGGCATACCACCCCATAGTAAATAATCATCAAAAGCATTTGCTATTTCTTCCTTATTTTTTAATTTTTTAAGTTCTACTATTTCTTTAAATGTAAATGGAGATATTTTAAAAGATACATATCTTCCTGAAGGTAAAGTTGCAAGTTCTCCAGATAATAATTTAGAATTAGAACCTGTTACAAAAATAGAAACATTTAAAGTTGCTTTAAAAGAGTTGATTACTTTTTCCCAATTTTCAACTAATTGTATTTCATCAAAAAGTAAATAATATTTCTTTTTATCTTTTATTTTATCTTTAATATATTTATTTAAATCAAGATAATTTTTTATAAAATGATATTCGACATCTTCAAAATTAATATAAATAATATGGTCTTCTTTAACACCTTTTTCTTTTAATTCATCAATTATTTGTTTTAATAATATTGATTTACCACATCTTCTAATTCCCATAATAACCTTAATTAAATCAGAATCATAAAAACCTCTAATTAAAGATAAATATTTTTCTCTTTTAATCATAACTCATCACCATATTCATTATATAACAAAAATAAAAAAATGTCAATTATATTTTTCTGCAGGAAAATATAATCACTTTTTTCGGCTTTTATTTTCCTAATCTATTTTTTCATAATCTTCTAAAAAACTTTGATATTTACCATTCTTTTTGTAACCTAAAACACAATCTAAATTAATATTATCTAAAGCTTTAAAAATATTATAATCAACATTAGGATTAATTTTCTTTAAATTTTTAATTAATTCTTTAACTTCTAATCTTTTACTTGAATTTTCAACTTTATTTTTATTTTCTTCCGTAAACTTACAAGCACAGTTTAAGAATTCTAATTTATTATAATTTTTCCAAGCAATAATATCTTCTTCTCTTATTAAATACATAGGTCTAATTAATTCTAAACCTTCAAAATTCTCACTATGAAGTTTAGGCATCATCGTTTTTGTTTCAGCTCCATACAACATTGAAAGTAAAGTTGTTTCAATTACATCATCAAAATGATGACCTAAAGCAATTTTATTGCAACCTAGTTCTTTGGCTTTATTATATAAGAATCCTCTCCTCATTCTAGCACATAAATAGCAAGGACTTTTATCAATATTAGTTACAATATCAAAAATATCACTTTCAAATATTTGAATATCTAAATTTAGTTTTTTAGCATTTTCAATTATTAAATCATGATTTTTTTTACTATAACCAGGATCCATTACAACATAATAAGCATCAAATTTAAACTTTCCATGTCTAATTAGTTCTTCTATACACTTGGCCATTAGAAACGAATCCTTCCCACCTGATATACAAACCATTATTTTATCATTTTCTTTAATTAATTCGTATTCCGAACAAGCTTTAACAAATCTACTCCAAATTTCTTTCCGAAATCTTTTAATAATACTTCTTTCAATTTCTTGATAATTTTCCATTTTAACACCTAACTTTTATAATTTTTTTAATCGTAATGAATTTAGAAGCACTGTTACACTACTAATTGTCATAGCAATTCCTGCAAACATCGGATTCATACTTATTCCAAACGGACTTAATACACCTATTGCAATTGGAATCATGCAGCAGTTATAGAAGAATGCCCAAAATAAGTTTTCCTTAATATTCTTAATTGTTTTTAGACTTATCTTTATAAGTAAAGGAATTTTTTCTAAATCATCATTCATTAAAATAACATCAGCAGAATTTACAGCAATATCAGTAGCACTATTGAAACTAACTCCAACGGTTGCTGATTTTAAACTTGGAGCATCATTAATTCCATCTCCTACCATCATTACTTTATGATTACTATTAACAAGTTCTTTAATAACCTTAGTTTTCTCGCTTGGCATGACACTTGCTATAACCTTCTTAATTCCTAAACTATTAGCAATAATCTCGGCAGTTTCAGGGTTATCTCCAGTTAACATTACAATTTCTTTATTCATTTCTTGTAATTTTAAAATGGCACTCTTCGCATCACTTCTAATAATATCTTTAACTCCAAATAAACCAAAAATTTTTTTATCAACAACTAAATAAACTATACTATTCCCAAGCTTAGTTAACTCTTCTTCATCTTTTAAATAATCATTTTTTATTTTAAATTCTTTAAATAACTTATTATTTCCAATAATAATTTCTTCTTTGTTAATAGACCCCTTAACACCAATTCCTGGAATATTTAGAAACTCTTTAACATTTAAAAGTTTCTTTTTATTAGCATCTAAAAATGCTTTAGCAATTGGATGGGGAGTTTTACTTTCTAAGCTTGCAACAATTCTAATTAACTCTTCATTTGATTTATCACTATAGTTTTTAATTTCTGAAATCTTTAAATTACCATAAGTTAAAGTTCCTGTTTTATCAAATACAATCGTATCAACTTGACTTGCACTTTCTAAAATTTCACTAGTTTTAATTAAGATACCATGGCGAGCACTTGCACCAATTGAAATTACCATAGCAAGAGGCGTTGCAAGACCAAGTGCGCAAGGACAAGCAACAACTAACACCGTTGCCATTTTAATAACTGCATCATCTATTCCCACTCCAAATATTAAATAACCAATTAAAGTAAGAAAAGAAATACCTATAATTGCTGGTACAAAGTAACTACTAACTTTATCGGCTAATCTTTGAATATTAGCTTTTGTGTTAGTCGCTTCAACAACTAATCTAACTATTTCTGATATTGTTGAATCTCTTCCTATTCTTAAAGCTTTATATTCAAGGTAACCATCTATATTAAGACTTCCGGCAACTACTTGATCATTTACAATCTTTTTAAATGGCTTTGATTCACCTGTTATAAATGCTTCATCTAAATGGGATTCACCTTTTGTGATTACTCCATCAACTGCAATTTTCATTCCCGGTTTAGCAATTAAAATATCATCTTTTTTAACTTCATCAATTGTTATTTCAATTTCTTTATCTAAATCTTTCTTTAAAGCCTTAGTAGGTGTAATTTGAACTAATTCTTTAATTGCTTCTTTAGTTTTTCCTTTACTTTCCTTATCGATTATTCTTCCTAATTTAATAAAGAATATAATAATAGCAACTGATTCAAAATATAAATTCATGTGGTATTCCATCCGACCAAGACAAATCATGATAAATGATACTAAACTAATTATAAAACTTGAAAATACTCCTAGCGTCACTAAAGTATCCATATTAGGATTTTTATGAATTAAATTCTTAATCCCATTTTCAAATATATCTCTTCCATACCAAAGAAATGGAACTGTTAAAACAAGTAAGGTTAAAGCATAATTAAAATGATTTTTAAAGAAACTAATATTAGGTAAATGAAACATATCTGACATTCCTATATATAGAATAAGTATAGCAAGAGGTAAAAAGATAAATAATAATTTTTTATCTTTAGAATTATCATCATCAATATCTTTTTTCTCATCAAATATTCCTAAACTTTCATATCCTTTTTCTTTAATATATTTTTCTAAATTTAAAACTGTTAAGGAATCATCATATTCAATATAAACTTCTCCGAGAACCAAATTAACATTAGCTCTTATTATACCTTCTTTACTATTTAAATGTTTTTCTAAACCACTAGAACAAGCACTACAACTCATTCCTCCAATTTTTAAAATTATTTTTTTCATAAGTTTCCCCTTTCAAAATAAATTATACTATTATTTATCTTCAAGTCAAGAAAAAAAGAACCAAAGTTCCTTTTCTAAATTACCTTAAATTATTATTTTTGAATTCTTGTAATTTTAATTGTATAGCCAAGAGGAGCTAAAATTTTAAGTAATGTACTAACTTGAGGAGATGTAATTGAATTTTCAATTCTAGCAATTGTCTCTCTAATAACATTAGCTTTATCAGCCATTTCTTGTTGAGTCATTTCATGTGCCTTTCTTAAAGCATGAAATTCTGCTACAAATTCTTCTTCAAGTTCTTTTAACATAGCTTCTCTTTCGCTGTCTTTGTTAACAACTTTTTTCATTATATTCACCACCAACAAATAGATTGTATTATATTTATGGCATTTTTGCAAGTATTTTTGTGCTTTTTTTTCAAAAAAATTACAATTTTAGCCTATTTTTGGCCTTTTTTAGCTATTTTTAGCCTATCCAGTGATAAAAATTATTACATCTTTACCTAATTTAGTACCAAAATCTGTTTTTATATCATTGAAAAATCGTGAGAATAAAACATCATCTTCGCTAAAGATTTTATCGCAACTAAACCAAAGACTTAGTATATCAAAAGTAATAGTAACATTCTTAGTCCTCTTATCAGAACAATATGTAACCAGCCAGTAATTATCATACCAATTCGCACTATCTAGTCCACTTATTTCTTTACCCTTATATAAGAAGATTGGTCTATCTTCGTCATCCATTTTCAAAATTAAAGGATAATTTTCTTGATTAAATTCTTTACTTTGAAAAACTTTCATGTTATCTTCTAATTCATAATCTAATATACTAAGATACATCTTTTTACTTAATTTAGATATTAAATCGTGAATATTATTATTAAACACGTCTTCCTTTAAAGTAAATACAACCCCATTTTGGTAGATTTCAGATTCATAATCATCCGTATTAATAAATCTTTTTAAATCTTTTCTTAAATTTTTCTCTAATTCAGTTGGTGTTAATTCGCATTCATCTTTCTTTATAATTCTAATTTGGGATGCAACACACATTTTCATATATCATTCCATAGCAATTTCTTTCTAGTATCTCTTTGGATACAGCAAATTGTATCATAAAATATCATGGTGCCAACTAAAATAATACAAATTTTGTACTTTTTTAAGATAATCCTATAGTGTAAGCACTTTCAGGACTCATCCCATCTCCTCCAGTTATTATGACATTTGAATTTAAAGAGATGGATGGCCGAACGCCATACGTGCGTGATGAAGGTGTATCGCTACTTGAATAGCCATAGTTGTAGACGTTCCGCACATCAGAGACACTATATGGTGTCATTAACCATATATATGTTGAAGTATCATCATAACCTTTTCCTAACATTGCAGAAAACATTTCTCCTACTCTTGACAATCCTACTAATCCTTGCCATGTACTTGTAGTTCTTGTGCAACTACTTGTTGGGTCTGTTGTATTACTTTCACTACATATCGAATTTTTATAACTCGATGATGATCCAACTTGTCCCAAATAGTATGTTCCAGTTGTTATATAATTTTCTAATTCACTTGTTAACCATATATTATTCAAATAATAACTCCAATATTTATCATCACTATCAGTTGCAACTGATGTTGCCCAACTTACATTGCTTCCAAAATTTTTAGTTAATACTGCTCCACTATCATCTCTTATATAATCAATGCTTGTTAATTTTGTTGTTCTATTTTCTATTCCTACTATTCTGTATACTCTATTATCTACTTTGACATACTCGCCGTTTAATCTAGTGTTGATTAATTCTCCACTATTTCCAGGCTCCTTATCTCCGCTTATTCGATATGGATTAGTCTCACTTCCATCTCCTCCTGATACTATTTCGATATTGGATTTTAGATTTATGGACGGGCGAACGCCATACGCATATGAAGAAGACACAGCTGCGAACAAGGAGCCGTTGGATTGCACATACCGCACATTTGTACCACTATATGGTGTTATTAACCACCATATATAACCTATATTTAAATATCCGTTTGAATAATTTACATTTTTATAACTTTGATAATATTCATAAACATTTAATAATCCGACATCTCCGGTTATCTTTGTTGCAGTACTATCATCTATTGGTGGTCTTGCTGGAGTTGAATTTTTATCTTCAGTTACATTCCAACTTGTATTTTGAACGATTATTTCTTCATAATTATATAAAGTATCCTTAAAATCTTCATTTAACCATTGATATATCCAAGAATTTTCATAAGTTGTATCTGCTCCCCAATTTATTGCTGTTATTTCATCTTGAGTTACTAATTTCATTGAACCATCTGGATTTATGGCTGTTATTCTCCATAATTTTCCGGAATACCAAACATAATTAAAATTAATTGTTTCATTATCTCCTGATAAATAGATAGTTCCATCTTCATCAGTTATAGAATTAGTATCATCTAATTTATCAATAAAACTTTTTTCTAATACTTGATTTCCTTCAACAACTACTTTAGCTTTAAATTCTTTATTCATATAAGTATTATCAGCAGTCTCATCTAACCATACTTTAACATGATATTCACTTGTTTCTCCAACTTTTAATTTACCATTATTTTCTATATATTTATCCTCATTTAATATTTTAGGTTCAGAATATCCTTTATTATCTTTATTTACTATATATTTTATAACTGTTTTAAATTCAGGTTCTGTTGATAACTCTTCTATATAAACATTATAATTAGCAACTAAATTACCTGTATTTTTTACTTGGAATACTAGTTCTTGTTCTAAAGATTTACCTTCTTCATCAGTCATTGGATACATATTAGTAAGATTTAAAAACTGAGTTTTCGAGTCAACAAATGTAACTTCTAATGTACCTACATTAATTACATAACTATTATTTGATTCTTTAGTATACATTAAATAAGCATAACTAGAACCTAGTATTAATACTAAACTTAATGTTATTATCATTATTAATAAATTTCTTTTATTATTCATATTCTTTTTACTCCTATCATTATAAATAAATTATACATCTCTTTAGATGTAATGTCAACACATCTTTTTGAATGTATAGGAAAATAATAATAAAGGAGTGAAATATGAATATAAAAAGATTAAAAGATTTAAGAGAAGATAATGATTTAAGTCAAAAAGAAATTGCTAAATTACTCAATACAACACAGCAACAATATTCTAAATATGAACTTGGTATTAGATTAATACCAATTGATAAATTAAACATCCTTGCTGATTTCTATCAAACTAACACCGATTATTTACTTGGAAGAACTAATGTTAAAAAGCCTTATCCCAAAAAATAAAATCAGTCTTCACGATTGATTTTATTTCATTTCTATTTTTAAAGTTCCTTTATTGTTTTCATATTCAAATGTTCCTAAACTACCATTTATAATTGTAAATGTTGGCATCAAGTGACCAATATCAACATCATAAATAACTGGAACATTTAATTCATCAAATACTTTATGTAAAGCATCTAAGTATTCAAAGTCTCCGATTTCTTTCATGGCTCTTGTTCTGCCAATTAGAAATCCTTTGGTGTTAGAAAACCATCCAGCTTCCTTCATTTGCCAAAGTTTAGAATATAAATCTAAAGGGTTAGCATCAAAATCATCTAAATACCAAAGCATTCCTTCTTTAAATTCTCCAATAAAGTTTTTAGTATTATCATACTTAGTTCCAATAATTGAGGCAATGGCCTCCAAACACCCTCCAATTAATCTTCCTTTAATCACGATTTTTTTATCTTCATATAAACTTTTATAAGATACTTTATCAGTTAAATTAAATAAGGCATCATAAGTTTCTTTAGAAGATTTCTTCTTTTCATACATTCCATAACTTTCTTGAATTGATTCTTTATTTTTTAAAACCTCAAGAGATTTTAATAAAGATTTATCAAGAGAATACATACCAAATTTCATAATATTAACAGTAGTTGCTGTTGCTATATTAAAGTTTGTTGTTAAATAGAAATTAAGCAAACTTGAATCAGAATAGCCAGTTACCCATTTTGGTTCATTATTTAAAATGATATCTCTATCAAGATATGGTAACATATCAATTAAGAATTCTCCTCCTCGAACTTGGGCAATCATTGATATGCTATCATCCTTCCATAACTCAAGAAACTCTTTAGCACGCTCTTCACCACTTGAACTTACAAACTTTTCGTTACTCCTGACATTACTAGTTTCAATTATTTTATAACCTAATTTTTCCATATTTTTATAAGCATTATCAAGTCGTCTTAAATCAGTTAACTCTGTAACTCCAGAACTTGTTGCTGTTACACCAATTACCCCATCATCTTTTAAAAACTTTGGATATTTAATCATACAGTCCTCCTAATTAATAGTTGCTTTAAGCTTATTCATAAAGTGATGTTTATCTTCTAAATACATATATATTATTTTTAAAGTTGCAATTATAGGTGGTGCAAATATCATTCCAACTACTCCAAAGAAATATTCAAATACTAATAAACTAACCATAATTGTAATTGGATGCAAAGAAATTGCTTTTCCAACAATTAAAGGATGAAGAATATTTCCTTCTAAGAATTGAACGACAAATACGGTTATCAAGCAACCAATTCCTGCAAAAGGACTAATTGCAAAACCAACAACAACAACTGGAATTCCTCCAATATAAGGTCCAAAATAAGGAATTATATTAGTAATTGCACAGAAAATTGCAAATAGAAGTGGAGATGAAATACCTGATATTAAGAAACCAATAAGGGATAAGATCAATACAAATAAACAAGAAAGTAAAGTACCATTTACATAACTTCTTAACATATCATTTAAAGCAACTTTTAATTTATTTACTTCATTTTGATATTTCATAGGAACAAATAAGTTTATATATTTTGACACTTTAGAAAAATCAAGCGATAAGTAAAAGGCAATTAATAATCCTAAAGTAAAGTCAAATATTACTTTAAGTGATGAACCAACTCCTGAAACAATTCCACTTAAATCATTAGCACTTAAGTTAGTTGCCCAATCATTAAGAGTTTTTAATAAATTATCTTTAAGTTCTGTTAAATCAAACTCACTACTTGAAATACTTGTAAATATATCATTAATAAATGTATTTATTTCACTTAAGAAATCAGGAATTTTTTTAATTAATTCATTGACCTGAGATATAAATTCTGGAACAATTAAAGCTAAAATTATACCTATTAAAAATATAAATATTAAATAAACAACGATAGTTGCTAGTTTTCTTCCAACTTTATTTTTAACGAAATAATTTATGGCAGGCTCAAGTATCCAGGCTAGACCTACTCCTATAAAAAATGGAGAAATTATACCTAAAATTTTTCCAATTGTAACTAAAACACTAGTCTTATCAAGAAGATAAATTATTAAAACTCCAATTGCTAATATAAATAAAGTTAGCATTATCTTAAGTAAAATATTTCCAGTTTTAATAAGCTCATTTAAAGTTTTATAATCCATTTTATTATTTTTATCTTGCATTATGCCCTCCTATATTATTAACATAGCATCCCCAAATGAGAAGAAACGATATTTCTCTTTTTGGGCTATCATATATGCATTCATTATATATTCTTTTTTTGAAAAAGCACTAACTAACATTACTAAAGTTGATTTAGGTAAATGAAAATTAGTTATAAGTCCATCGATTGCTTTAAATTGATATCCAGGATAAATGAAGATATTTGTTGTTCCTGAACATTCTCTAAATTCATTATATTTTGAAGCAATCGTTTCAAGTGTTCTAGTTGAGGTTGTTCCAACAGCAATTATCCTTCCTCCATTTTTCTTAACTTGATTTAGTTCTTCTGAAACGCTCTTGGACATCGAATAATATTCGCTATGCATTTCATGATCTTTGATATCATCTACCATTACAGGTCTAAATGTACCTAACCCAACATGAAGCGTTATAAATAAAACTTTCACACCCTTTTCTTTAATTTTTTCTAGTAACTCATTTGTAAAATGTAATCCTGCAGTAGGAGCAGCTGCACTCCCAATATTTTTAGCATAAACTGTTTGATATCTATCTTTATCATCTAACTTTTCATGAATATAAGGTGGAAGTGGCATTGAACCTAATTTATCAAGAATTTCCATTAATATTCCATCATAAATTAATTTAAAATGCCTTATTCCATCATCTTCTATTTTAATACATTGGGCTTTTAATAATCCGTCTCCAAACGTTACTATCGTATTAAGTTTTATTCTTTTAGCAGGTTTAGCAAGTGAAACCCAAACATTATCTCCAATATCTTTTAAGAGTAACACTTCAATTACTGCTTTAGTATCTTCCTTTTCACCAATTAACCTTGCAGGAATTACTTTGGTATCATTTAAAACTAAAGCATCGCCTTTTTTTAAATAATCTAAAATATCATAAAATTTTTTATGTGTGATGCTCCCGTCATTCTTTCCTAAAACCATTAATCTTGACTCATCCCTTTTTAAAATTGGAGTTTGAGCAATTAAAGACTCATCAAGTGGATAGTCAAAATCACTTACTTTCATTTTCTCACCCTCTTGTAATTATATTTTTCTAACTTTTCTTTTTATATCTATACTTTCTATTATATTTTGCTTTCTTTTTAAAGCTTTCTCACTAGGAGTTTCTTTTTTTACTTCTATTTCAATATTCCTAACTGGAATAGTAGCACTTTCTATATCCTTTTTTTCTACACTTGTAGAGTCATTATTACTAATCTTTTTATTTTTTTTAATTTGTTTAAACATAAACCAATTTGTTTTTAAAATCGTTGCAACTAAAAAGATTACCCCGATTATAAATATTGGAATTGCTAAAGTATCATCTGAAAATATTAAAACAGAAATTAAGATTAAAATTACTCCAACTGCATAAAAGGGGGTTGCTTTCATATTTTTATTTCTTATTTTTTCAGCCATATATTTATTTTTATCCATTTTTATTCTCCTTAACTAAATAAATTTTCTTGATAATTTATTCCTAATAATTTATAAGATTTCATTGTTGCAACTCTGCCTCTTGGTGTTCTTTTAATAAATCCTTTTTGCATTAGGAATGGTTCACAAACATCAAGTAAGGTTGTAACCTCTTCCCCAATACTTGATGCAAGTGTATCAACTCCAACCGGGCCCCCATTGAATTTTTCAATTAAACTTCTTAAATATTGATGATCTATTTCATCAAGACCAAATGTATCAACCTTTAATCGGTCTAATGCATCTTCGGCAGTCTTTAAATCAATCGACTCACATCCTGCAACGAGTGCAAAATCACGAACTCTTTTAAATAACCTATTGGCAATTCTTGGAGTTCCCCTGCTTCTAGTTGCAAGAGCCATTGCGGCATCTTCATCAATTGGCATTTCAAGAACTCTACTTGTTCTTTCAACAATTAACTTTAATTCTTCATTAGTATAATATTGTAGTTTACAAACTATTCCAAATCGATCTCTTAACGGACTTGTTATATCACCAGCTCTTGTTGTTGCACCAACTAAGGTAAAAGGTGGTAAATCAATCTTGATACTTCTTGCTTGTGAGTCACTTCCAACGACAATATCTAAAGTAAAATCTTCCATTGCTGGATATAATATTTCTTCTATATATCTTGGAATTCTATGAATTTCATCAATGAATAACACATCCCCTGGCTCTAATGTTGAAAGAATGGCTGCTAAATCCCCCGGCTTTTCAATAGCAGGGCCACTTGCAGTTTTTATATTTTTATGTAATTCATTTGCGATAATCATTGCAAGGGTTGTTTTTCCAAGTCCAGGCGGTCCATATAAAAGAACATGATCTAGGGCTTCATCTCTTATTAAAGCAGCATCTATAAATACTTTAATATTTTCTTTGGTTTCCGTCTGCCCAATATACTCAGATATTCTTAAAGGCCTAATACTTGATTCTATTAATGTATCTTCTTCTTCTTTTTCACTATCAATTATTCTAGCCATCTTTAACCTCCTCTATATCATTAACCTTAATGCTTCTTTAATTTGTTCCTCAATACTATTTTCTTTATTAATTCTAGCAATAACACTTCTTACATCTTTATCTTTATAGCCAAGCGCAATAAGTGCTTCAAATACTTCATCAGTACTTGTTTCTTCAACAACACCTTCAATATGAATTTTACCCTTTAAGTCTAAAATCATTTGTTTAGCTAATTTATCTCCAATTTTTGGAAATTTCTTTAAATATAAAATATTTTCTCTATTAATTGCATCAGCTATTCCTGCAATTGAACCTGCTGCAATAATTGGTAAAGCCATTTTAGACCCTAACCCTTTAACACTTATTAATTTTAAAAATAATTCTTTTTCTTCCAAAGTTTTAAATCCAAATAATAAATGTTCATCTTCTTTAATTTGTTGATATAGATAAACTTTATATTCTTCATTTTCTTTAAATGCATAAGGATTAGGAGTATATATTAAATACCCTATTCCATTATTATCTAAAGTAATACTACTACTATCAACTTCACTTATTTTTCCTATAATATAACTATACATACCTACCACTTAACTTTCATTAATAATTATAAAATAAAAAAAGTAATTTGTCTATAAAATAAATCACTTTCTTTATATTTTTATTCAGGTAGTCCAATAGTATAGGGACTGTCAGGACTCATACCATCGCCTCCAGTTATTATAACTTCTGGCTTTAAGTAGATGGATGGGCGAGCGTTAAAATCCTGGTAAGGAGTCTCATAATAAAGCACACCATAATCAAGCATAAAGAGTACATTGGAGCTATCGTAAGGTGTTATCAAGCATATCATATCACTTGATGGTGAAGAACCACTACCTAATTGTACCGAAAACATTTCTCCCATTCTTGGTAATCCTACTTTCCCTGTCCATGTGCTTGTTGTTTTTACACAACTACTTGTTGGTGCGGTTGTATTACTTTCACTACATATCGAATTTTTATAACTTTCATAATTTACTTGTCCCAAATAGTATGTTCCTTTGGTTATATATTTATTTAATTCTTCAGTTAACCATGTTCCTTTAAAAGTTTCTTCATTAGTATTATTTAAATAATAGCCCCAACAATCATTACTTGCACTGGCAACTGAATCTCCATAATTAGTTGTTCTTCCAAATTCTTTATTTAAGATTACATTATTGCTATCTCTTACATAATCGATACTTGTTAATTTGGTTATGTTATTACCATTTTCATCTTTATCTATTCCTACTATTCTATATTTTTTATTATCTACTTCGACATACTCTCCACTTAATCTGGTATTGATTAATTCTCCACTATTTCCTGGCTCCTTATCCCCGTTTATACGATATGGATTAGTCTCGCTTCCATCTCCTCCTGCTACTATTCCGATATTTGATTTTAGATTAATAGATGGACGAACGCCGAGTGGTTCCATACCCAAATTGGAGGAGATCCGATAGCCATCGTAGTGCACAAAATACACCTCATCATCTATTGATGGTGTTATTAACCACCATGAAAAACCATTATTTAAATAACTATTAGATTCATCTTCTGCATTTTTCCAACTTTGATAATGTTCATACGAATTCAATGACCCTATAGCTCCTTTTACTATTGTTGCATTTTCATATATTGATGGGTTTGTGGCATAAACATCAGTTTTAGTTGCATTCCAAGAGGCATCTTTGACTATTATATTTTCATAATTATAAAGTGTATCCTTAAAATCTTCATTTAACCATTGATATATCCAGGAACCTTCATACTTTGTATTATTTTTTTCATTCCAATTTATTGCTGTTATTGCATCTTGCGTTATTAATTTCATGGAACCATCTGAATTTATGGCTACTATTCTCCATAATTTCCCTGAATACCATACATAGTTGAAATTTACACAATCGTTGGTTCCTGAAAAATAAATTGTATCATCACTTGGGTCTCCTGGAGTATAATTATCATCAGTTAAAGTTGGAGTACATGTATCTGTAGTATGAGTTTGAATGGCTTCTTTAATTTTATCCCCTAAAGGAATTGGCTTATCTAAATTTTGATTTCCTTCAACTACTACTTTTGCTTTAAATTCTTTATTCATATAAGTATTATCTGCTGTTTCCATAAGCCATACTTTAACATGATATTCACTTGTTTCTCCTACTTTTAATTTACCAGAACTCTCTATATATTTATCATCATTTAATATTTTAGGTTCAGAATAACCTTTATTATCTTTATTTACTATATATTTAATAACTGTTTTAAATTCAGGGTCAGTTGATAATTCTTCTATATAAACATTATAATTAGCAACTAAGTTACCTGTATTTTTTACTTGAAATACTAATTCTTGTTCTAAAGACATTCCTTCTTCATCAGTCATAGGATACATATCAGATAGATTTAAAAACTCTGTTTTAGAATCCACAAATGTAACCTCAAGTGTTCCTACATTAATAACATAACTATTATTTGATTCTTTAGTATACATTAAATAAGCATAACTAGAGCCTAGTATTAATACCAAACTTAATGTTATTATCATAATTAATAAATTTCTTTTATTATTCATATTTTATTACTCCTATTCTATTTATATTTTAACACATTGTGTCCCGTTTTACAAATCAAAATTAAAAAGACATATAAAACCTAGTAGTATTATTCTACCAGTTTTATATGTCGAAAAATAGTATTTATTGTAATTTTAACTAGATGATTTTTTGATACGCCCCCCCCATAGTTATCATATCGTTAACATATTTATTTGATACAAATCTATTTTCTTTTCTTAACATAATTGAGGGCTCCTTTCTTTATTTTCTATTTAATCATATCATAATTAATTAATTTTGAAAAGTCATAATTTTAAAAATTCTTGATATAATCTGTCACATTCATCTTTATCCATTGCAGGAAGTTTTCTTAAAGGATTTTTTAGATTTAATTCTAAATATTTTTCACTTCCAAGTTTATGATAAGGAATAAATGTTATATCCGTAATATTATTAATCTTTTTTAGATATTCTTTTAATTCTTTAATATAGTTTAAATTATCATTAAAATTAGGAACTATTACTTGTCTTATGGAAACATCTTTTTTACTTTCATTTAATATTTTAATAAATTCTTCTACTTTATTTATTTTCGATTTTGTTAAATATTCATATTGTTTTGGTTTAACATGTTTAATATCAAGAATTATTAAATCAACATATTTTAATAACTCTTTAATATCACCATTAAAGTCTCCTGCAGTATCAATTGCAATATGAATACCTTCTTTTTTTAATTTCTTACAAACTGATATTAAAAAGTTAGTTTGAAGAAGGGGTTCACCTCCTGAAAAGGTTATCCCACCTCCTCTTTTAAAATAATTTTTATAACGAAGTAACTTTTTTACTAATAAAGTATCGGTGTAATTTGGTTTTTGCATTTTAAACATTTCAGGGTTATGACAATATAGGCAACGTTTATTACAACCTGACATAAAGACAATCGTTCTAATTCCTGGTCCATCAACACTAGTTAGGGTTTCAATTGAAAACACTGACCCATTCATTACATAGCCTCATGGAAAGTTCTTCTTATTACTTCATCTTGTTGTTCAGGAGTTAATCTATTAAATCTTACAGAGTAGCCTGATACTCTAATTGTTAAAAGTGGATACTTATCAGGATTATTTTTAGCATCAATTAATAATTCCCGGGTTAAAACATTTACATTTAAGTGATGAGCCCCCTCTAGGAAATAACCATCTAAAATACCACATAGATTGTTAATTTGAACATCAAGGGTTTTACCTAATGTAGTTGGAACAATTGAGAAAGTATTGCTAATTCCGTCCCTGCAACAATTAGCATAATCGAGTTTTGCAACACTATTTAAACTAGCAAGGGCACCACTTGAATCTCTTCCATGCATTGGGTTTGCACCAGGTGCAAAAGCTTCCCCACTTCGTCGTCCATCAGGAGTCGTTCCCGTTTTATGGCCATAAACAACATTAGAAGTGATCGTTAAAACTGATAAAGTTGGAAAACTATCTCTATATGTTTCATGTTTTGCTAATTCATGATAAAGTTTTTTTAATACGTCTTTCGCAATACTATCAACTCGATCATCATCATTACCATACTTTGGATAATCACCTGTAACTTGAAAATCTATAGCAATTCCGTTTTCATTTCTAATTGGTTTTACTTTCGCATATTTAATTGCTGATAAAGAATCAGCAACAACTGATAATCCAGCAACTCCATAAGCCATCAAACGTTTAACATACGTATCATGTAAAGCCATTTGACTTGCTTCATAAGCATATTTATCATGCATATAATGAATAATATTCATAGCATCAACATATATCTTAGCTGTTTTTTCAATAGATTTATAAAAATTCTTTTTAACTTTATCATAATCTAAAATTTTATCATCAAGCCTATCTATTCCATCTAATACTTTAACTTGTTCTAACTCGTCATACCCATTATTGATACTATAAAGTAAGGCTTTAGCAAGGTTACATCTTGCACCAAAAAACTGCATGTTCTTTCCGATTTCCATTGCTGATACACAACAAGCAATTGCATAATCATCACCATAAATTGGTCTCATCAAATCATCATTTTCATATTGAATAGCATCAGTTTTAATACTCATTTTACAAGCATATTTCTTAAAATTCTCTGATAAATTTTGACTCCAAAGAACAGTCATATTAGGTTCTGGAGCTGGATCTAAATTAGTTAAAGTATGAAGAATTCTGAATGAAGTCTTAGTAACCATTGAACGATTTTCTTTATCAACTCCACCAATTGAACAAGTAACCCAAGTTGGGTCGCCTGAAAATAACTCATCATATTCTGGGGTTCTTAAGTGTCTTACAAGTCTTAACTTAATTACAAACTGATCAATTAGTTCTTGAACCTCATCTTCCGTGATTACTCCATTTTGTAAATCTCTTTCAAAATAGATATCTAGAAATGCGTCAACCCGTCCTAAACTCATTGCTGCTCCATTATTTTCTTTAACAGCAGCAAGGTACGCAAAATACAACCATTGAACTGCTTCAAAACTATTTTTAGCAGGTTTACTAATATCATATCCGTAACTTAAAGCCATTTCTTTTATTTTTTCTAAGGCTTTAATTTGCATACTAACTTCTTCACGAAGTCTAATTGACTCATCAAGTTCAACTTTAATTCCTTTTAAATCTTTCTTTTTCTCTTCAATTAAAAAATCAATTCCGTATAAAGCAACTCTTCTATAATCTCCTATAATTCTTCCTCTTCCATAAGCATCTGGAAGTCCTGTAATTAACCCAACATGTTTAGCAAGTTTAATTTCATCATTATAAGCATCATACACTCCATCATTATGAGACTTTGTAAACATTGGAAAATACTTTTCAATATCTTTGTTCATCTCATAATTATAAGCTTTCAAAGAGTTTTTAACCATTCGAAGTCCCCCAAACGGATTCATCATTCGTTTTAAGGGACTATCAGTTTGAAGCCCAACAATAATTTCACTCTGTTTATCAATATAACCTGGTTTAAAATTAGTAATTCCTGATACATGCTCAGTATCAATATCTAACACTTTCTTTTTTAATTCTTCTTTTAATAGGTCTGTACATTTATCCCAAACTATTTTGGTTTTCTTACTAATTGGTTTTAAAAAACTTTCGTCACCATCATATCTAGTAATATTTCTTTGAATAAAGTCTCTAACATCTACTTTTTTTTCATAATTTCCACTTTTAAATTCCATTTTTAACTACCTCAATTCCATTTAATTATATCATGAATAATAAAGATTAAAAATAGTTTTTAAAAAGAAAAAAATAGATTAACACTTTTTCATGTCAACCTATTTACTAGTTAACCCACTTGCACTCATTAAACTTTGTAGTCTTTCAAGAATCTTCTTTAATTCTTTTTCAACATCATCACTGGCTTTTAACTTATCATCTTTTCGCATTTCCTTAATAATTGAAACTTTCATTTCTAAATTATCAAGTTCACTTTCAATATCATCAAGTTTTTTATTTAAAATAGCCAAGTCTTTTTCAATTCTTTTAATATTACTATCCATATTATCACCCTCACTACTATTTATTATCTAAAAGAGCTTTTTATTCTTTTTTTCCATTATACCCCTTCAAATTACCAAGATTATAACATACTTTTTCTAAATATTCAAGATATTTTTTTCGGAAAATTAAAGAAACTAATTAAAAATTAGTCTCTATTTCTCTTTTCCCGTTTCCGAGCATTCTTGATTCCAGCTTTTTTAGCTTCTCTTCTTTTTACTCCTGGCTTATCATAAGCTTCTCTTTTTTTGAATTCAGAAGGGATACCATCTCTAGCAACTTTTTGCTTAAACTTTCTTAAAGCCCCATCTAGATTACCGTTACGAACAGCAACATGTGTCACTCTTTACTCCCTCCCTTCGTTCATAAATCAACTAAAATTATAGCAGATTAATTTGAAAAATTCAACAAAATTCGTCATTTTTTTCTAAAATATTATATGTTTTTAGAAAAAAAAGGTCATTTTTTTAAATATTTTTCAAAATAAGTTCATATAAGCCTCTCATAAACACTCCTAAATAGCTACCTAAATTGAAAAATATTTTTAAAAATATTTCTAAAATAATAGCTATAAAAGGAAGTAAGATAATAGGTAAACAATAATTCACAAAAATATTTTTAATATTTAACATTCGCATAATTTATTATCCTTTATCCGTCTAAATGAACTACCAACTGCTTGCCCAATTCCAAATATCACTTGAATGCATCCTGAAATTGCTTCAACTAAAGCACCCGTGATACTTACTCCTCCTCCACAAGTCTTCATCATTTCATACTTTGTAATTTCTTCCATAATATCCTCCTTCTTAATTCGTACATTTCTTTGGATTAACAAATCCATCAATTACTCCAGCTAAAAATACAGCTAAAGCTCCAATGCCAACAATAACCCAGCCAGTTATTCCTCCACCTTTTATTCTCATCATTTCATTTTTCTTCAATGTTTCCATTCTAATCTCCTCTCATTATTTTAACTATAAACTGGTATAAATTTTCTTCTTTTAGTAAAACATCAATTCTTAAACTTTTAGAATCTAAATAATATTTATTAAGTTCTAATTTTAAAGTATAAGTATTTCTAACTTCTTTAGTATCCAATACTTTATATTTAATACTTTGGTCATTAATTTTAATATCTTTACTATCTAATATTAAATCAACATCATATTTTTCTAAATTAGAAATAACTAATATATTATTATTACTTATAATTCCATCATATTTAATTATAGTTTTATTTTTAACACATAATAAGAAAATTAATACAACAACAATAATATTTATAATTAAAAGTAGATACAAAAATTGATAATACCCCTGATTTCTATTAAATTTTTGATATAAACTAGTATTCATAAATCATTCCTTTCTGGACTAAGATAAATCTATTATATAAATCTTGATTATTAAACCTATGACTTATAACAATAATTGTTTTATCATTTAAATACTTAAATATAGCATCGAGTATCATTCTTTCCGCCTTAATATCTAAAGCACTTAACGCTTCATCAAATATATAAATATCACTTTTTTTAAGTAAAGCCCTTGCAAGAATTACTCTTTGACGTTCTCCTCCTGATAAGTTTCCGCCATCATTTTCTAAAGTCATATTATCTTTTAAAATACTTCTTTCAATTATTTTATCAATTCCAAGTAAAGAAATAATTTTTAAATAATCATCGTAACTTGCATTAGCCCCAAGCATAATATTATTATATAAGGTATCTGTAAATAAAACTTCATCTTGAGATACATAGGTAATCTTTTTTCTAATATCTTTTAAGTTATAGTTATAAACCTTTCGATCATCAATTAGAATTTCCCCTTCATAATTATCAATGTATCTTGTAATTAGTTTCATTAAAGTAGATTTCCCACCACCTGACGTGCCATATAGTAATACTTTATCTCGTGCTTTTATTTCTAAACTTGGACACTTAATAATTTCATCAATCCCATTATAAGAATATTTTAAATCGGTTATCTTAATATTTCCAAATAAATGATAACCTGTAACTTTAGGATCGAGACTTAAACTCTCACTTTCAATATTTAATAATTCTTTAATTCTTGTAAATGAAACACTAGCTTCTTTAATTAATATTTGTAAACCACAAATATTAGTTATAGGACTAAAATAATAACTAAGTAAACTATTAAATACTAGTAACTTTGATAAAACTAAATTGCCAGCAATTACTTCTTTAATCCCAACATAAATAATAACTAATAAACCAATTCCATAAACAATCTCTTTAAAGAAATTTTCAATATAAAAGTGATGATATAAATTAAAACTTTTATCAAGAAATTTATCAAACTTATAACTTAATTTATCTCCTAAGTTATCTTCAATTTGCATTCCTTTAACAGTATTAATTGATGTTAATGATTCAATTAAATGATTATCAACATCAGTTTCCATTTCTTTCATATCTTTTATTTTAGTATCCAAAAAACTATTATAAAATAAGATAATAAAGACATAAATAACTGTAATTATAAATGTAATAAAAGCTAACTTTGAACTAATATTAGAAAGACAAATAAATATTAATATAAGTAAAACTAAATCAATTGCTAAAGTTACAAACACTTTACTAATTACATCGCGAATTTTAAAGACATCTCTTATTCTTGTTATAATATCGCCTTTTGTTCTATTTTTAAAATATAAATATGGAAGTCTTATGATATGGTTATATACTTCTTTAATTAAAGATTCATCTAGTTTATGATTAACATAATTTATTAAGTTATTCCGAAATAAATTAGTTAATTCTTTTAAGATAACAACAATTATTAGTAATATTAATATATATAACATTGTCATTTTATTGTTATTACTAAATAAATCAATAAAGAATTGAAACTGATAAGATATTAGAATATTAGAAATAGTATAAACAAACGAAAGAACAAAAAGTAGAATAAAGGTAAATTTAAATTTATTAATAATTGGAAATATTAAACTTAAGAAACTTTTTTCTTTAGCTTGTTTTAAAATTTCGGTTTTAGGCTTTAGGATAATATAAACATTAGTTGTTAGTTTATTCCAAGCGTCCATCCCATAAGACTTAAACCCTCCATCTGGATCCATGATGGTTATCGTTTTATCTTCTATTTTCGTGACAATTACAAAGTGGCCAAATTGTTTGTCAACTAAAATATGGGCAATTAAGGGAACGCTGTCTTTTAAATTAGAGTTTAAGATACCTTTTACAGCTTTTGCTTCAAATCCTAGTTTCTCGGATGCTGCAACTAATGAATAAACTGATACCCCTTCACTAGTAGTTTTGGTGATTTCCCTTAAATACTCACGAGTTACATATCCTCCATAATATTTCACTATTGAGATTAAACAGGAAACCCCACAATCTCTTAAATCAGTTTGCTTTGTATATGTTATTTTTCTCATTAGACCCTCCATATATAATATACACGAAAAAAAGTCGATTTTACCGAAAAATTTTTATTTTTTTTATTCCATATTTTATATATTTTTAAGACTAAAAAAAGGTGATATTTAATCACCTATATACATTTGATACACAATTTTTTCTTAATTTTGTATCTTATAAGAATTATTTTTCAAGTTTTTAAAGAAAAAAGATAGATAATTTTATCTATCTAAAATTGCAACATGAACCTGGGTCAACATTACTTACTACATTTTCTTCACAGCAAGAATATTCAGGTCTATAAGTATGTTTGTAAATATGATGATTGATTATTCTAGTCCTAATTGGGCAAACATGAGATTGTTTCTTGAGTTAGTATTTTTATCTTAAAATTCCTGTTTTTGAATTGGAGAGACGCTTCTCTCCAATTCAAAGCAACATTATTTTTTTATTCATTTTTATCATCATTGCTATTTAAAACTTTTTCTACTTCATTTATAAGTTGCTCTTTATCTGGAATATAATACGTATACGTTGATGCAAATATATTATTAGATAAGCCACCTAAAGCATATTCTAGTAAAACTTTATCTTTATCAGCACATAATATTATTCCAACTGGTTTACCATCACCCTCACTATTTACATCTTTTTCATAATAATTTAAATACATATTCATTTGTCCTAAATTTTCAGCTTTCAACGAATTCATTTTTAAATCTATTAAAACATACGATTTTAAATATTTATTATAGAAGACCATATCAACATAATAATCTGTATTATTTAAAGTTATCCGTTGCTGACTACCCACAAACATAAAACCTTTGCCTAATTCTAGCAAAAAATCCTCAATATGTCTTATTAACTTATATTCCAAATCTTTTTCTAACAATGGTTTTTGTTCTTTTATTCCCAAAAACTCAAATACATAAGGTTGCTTAACTATATCACTTGGTTTTGAAATAATTTGACCTTTTTTTGATAATTCAATAACTTTTTCTTTATTGGATTTACCATCAGACAATAATAGCCTCTCAAATAATGAGGTGTCTAATTGGCGTCTAAGTTCTCTAACACTCCAATTTTCATTAATACACTCTTTTTCATAAAAATTTCTTTTATCTTTATCTTGAATTATCATTAATTCTAAATAATGTGACCAAGATAATTTATCACTTAATTCTTCTAATTTTGGATAAGCCTTATAAAAAATTCTCATGTATTTTAAATTAGAAACTGAATATCCTTTTCCTAAATATTTTGTTAACTCTTTTGATAATTCTTTTAAAGTCTCTTGACCATATTCAAGTCTATTATTATATTCATTTTCATTTAAAACAATAATTTTTCCTATATTCCAATATACATAAACAATAGATTTGTTAATTTCTTGAGTTAAATTTATTCGAGTTTGATTTACTAACTTAGTTATTTCATTTATCATTTTATTATTTACTTTTTCTAACATTATTTTCCTCCCTATGAATTGGTCAGACGCGTCTGACCAATTTAAAACAATATCACATTTATAGTTTTTACAATATTTTTAGTATTTTATCTATCGCATTTTTAACTTTTAACTTATTCATCAATTCCATCAATACAATTTTCATAAATCCAAGTTTTAATATCAGTCATATCATTTGTTTCATAATATTTTCTAAGCAAGGCTACATATTCATCTATTTTAGAAACTGGTACCATAATTATCCCTTGACCATGTTTTATCATTTCATGGTTTGCAACTAAATTAGCAACTCTTTTATTTCCATCCTGAAACATTTGGTTTATTTGAAGCCAGCAAAATATACTAATAGATCTTTCTAAATCATTAGGAATTTTTAAGATATTTTTGAACTCAGTTTCATAATCACTTTCAATAGTCTTTGAAAGTTCAACATTTCCATATTTGCAAATCTCAAAATGAACTTTTTTGATAAAATCAATAGTTAAATCTTCTTGAATATTATTTAATACGTACTCCCAAGCATCAACTAAACCTTTTAATTTAAACATATCAAGAACTGCAATTTTACCTGTATTAACATTATTAACAAAAGAATAGATATCTGCAAATGTTACTTTTATCCCTTCTAAAATAGCACTTTGATAGATATTATCAACTAATTTTCTTTTAGCAAAAAAGATATTATCTTTAATTTCCATGTTGTATTTATTTTTCACATAATTTGTCCTTTCTTTCAATTTGCTTTCATATATATATATTTTACCAAATTTTTCACAAAAAGTCTTTATTTTTTTAATATTTTTTCAAATTTATGCTGTTATCATAAATCATTTAAAAGTTAATATAATATTTATTTCTTTATTTTCAGATATTTCTATTTTTTCAATTAAATTAGTAATTAAAATTCTTTCAAATACTTTAAAATTTAAAAAATCATCAATATATTTATCAATTACTTGTAATTTATTATCACGATTATTTTCTTTATTTAATTTTAAATAATAATTAATTTTATCTTGATTATTCCTTAATTCCTCTTTCATTTTTAAGACAAGTCTTTCATATTGTTCAAGAGTAATAACTTGATTTAATTTATCAAGATAAATATTATCTAAATTTTCATTTATTCTTTTTATTTCTTGTTCTAATTTTTTTATTTCCAAGTTATAATCATCATCTTTTAAATCATTTAAAATATTATTTCTAATTTTATCTTTATTAACTTGCTTTAAGAATTTAGTTTTTAATAAACTAACAATAATTAATTCTAAATCATCATAGTTATTAGAGTGTGATGTGCAAAGTTTTTCTTTTCTATAGGTTCTAAAATAGTTACAAATTGTATAACATCTATCGTCTTTCTTTCTTCTTGGAGTTACCGAAATTCTACTTGAGCACTCATGACAATACATCAAAGAATCTAATAAATGTTCTTCTTTTTTATCAAGCCTTGAAACATTTTTAGGTAACATTTTTAAAGTACTTTCAAATACACTTCTTTCTATAATTGCTTCATGAGTATTCTTAACTACAATAAATTCATCCTCTTTATTTTTAACAACTTTCTTAATTTTATAATTTATTTTATTTCTTTTATTTTGAACTAAATCTCCAACATAAACTTGATTATGTAAAATCTCATTTATGGTTTTAGCATTCCAAGTATTATAATGAATAGTATTAATATTATCATAGTAAGACGATGGGGTTCTTATTTTTAAATTTGTTAACGCATCAGCAATTTGATAATAATTTAACCCATTAAGGGCTAAATTAAATATCTTTTTAATAACATTCGCTTGCTCTTTATTTATAACTAAATGATTCTTATTCTTTTTATCTTTTGAGTATCCGAAGGGCGCTTTTGCACCAACGAACTTCCCTTCTTTCATCTTAGCCTTCAAACTTGATCTTATTTTTTTTGAAATATCCTTGGCATAAAAATCATTCATGATTGCTTTAAAGGGTGCTATATCATTATTAGAATTATCAAGATAAGTATCTAAATTATCCGTTACTGAAATATATCTAATATTGTGTTCCGGAAAATATTTTTCAATTAATTCTCCCGTTTTTATATAATCTCTCCCTAACCTAGACATATCTTTAGTTATAACCATATTAATTTTTTTATCTTCAATATCTTTAATTAATCTTTTAAAACTTGGTCTTTCAAAATTAGTTCCTGAATACCCATCATCTATATAAATATCATAAACAAAAATATTATTTTCTTTGGTATATTGAAGTAATAAACTTTTTTGATTCTTGATACTCTCACTTACCATCACCTTTATATCATCTTCTTTTGATAATCTAATATAAAGTCCGGCTTTATTCATCTTTTATTCCTTTTATTTTTAAACTTAAAACTTTACTTATGATACTTTCTAAATCATTAGTACCAAATGTAAATTTAATTTTATATTTATTCATATTAATCATTAAATTATATGATAGGTATTAAAAAATAAAACGATGTTATTATAATAATTCTTTTTTGTATAGTCTTTGATATATTTTATTATTTTTAATTAGATTCTCATGCGTATCAAACCCTACTATTTTCCCATCATCAATAACTAAAATTTTATCACAGTCAATAACTGTTGTTAATCTATGAGCAATAATTAGAATAGTATAATCCTTACGTATTTTTCTAATTGAATCATGAATATAATCTTGAGTTTCATTATCTAAACTACTTGTTGCTTCATCAAGCATAATTATTTTAGAATTCTTAACTAAGGCTCTGGCAATAGCAAGGCGTTGCTTTAAACCACCTGATAAAATAACTCCATTTTCACCAACTAAAGTATCATATTTATCTTCTAAAGTATCAATGTATTCATTTAATTTACATAGTTTGCATTTCTCTTCTATTTCTTCGTCAGTTATATCAGGATTAACAATTTTTAAATTTTCTTTTATAGACATATTAAATATATAAGGATCTTGGGTAATTGTTGAAATATTCTCCCTAATTGAATCTTCCGTTAGCTCATTAAGACAAATATCATCTAAATAAATATATCCAGACTTTGGATTATATAATTTATTAATTAAATTGAAAATAGTTGTTTTCCCGGCTCCACTTTTTCCAACAATTCCAATTGTTTCACCTGCTTTAACTTTAAAATCAATTCCTTTTAAAACCTCATTTTTATCATAACTAAAGATAACATTCTTAAATTCAATATCTCCTTTAACTTCCTTTAATTTAATATTGCCATATACTTCTTTTAAATATTTCTCACCACTAATAACATCATATATTCTCTCAATTGATAGATTTACTTCTTTGTAATTTCTATAAATATTACCAATTTCTCCAACTAAGGAAATAACTCTATTTCTATACATATATAAAACTAACATATTAGCACCATCTAATAACCCATTTTTAATTAATACGATACATAAAATAATAAACAATAATTCATATATATTTTGCAAAATATCTTCTAAAAACCACTCTCTTTCATCTCTTTTCATAGAATCATAATCAATTTTTTTAATTGCTCTTTGGTCTTTCAAAGTCTTTTTAATTAAAGTATTTTTTAAATTTAAAACTTTAATATCTTTTATCCCTCTTATAAGTTCATTAAAATTACTTGAATATTTTTCATACATTTCATTAGATTTCTTTCTTTCCCCTTCCCATCTTTTAGTTCTTCTTATATTTAGATAAAAGAAAATAAATGAGAAAACAACAAAATATAAACCTAAATAAATATTAATATAAAATATATAAAGTAAAATACCAAATGAGGATAAAAAACCAATTAAATTATATCTTAAATAAGTGAAGATACTTGCTAAAGAAGAAGCTGCATTATTAACTCTTTCAGCAAAGAAACCGGTTCCATTTTGATCAAAATTCTTAATTTCTAAATTAAATAATTCTCTTGATGCATCTTCTTTTATTTTTAACTCAACATCATCTTGAATTTTAACACTACTCATTTTATTAATATAAGAAATTAATTGATCAACTATTCCACATATTACAAGTAAAATTGAATAAAATAGTATCTTATTAAAATCAACTTTCGTGATTGCTTCTAAGCTTTTTGCAGAAATCAAAGGATTTAACATATTTATTCCGGTTATTCCAAGTGATGTTATCAAATAAACTCCAATTAAAAATTTCTTTTCTTTAAAATAAACTAAAATTCTTTTATAATAATCCCTCTTTTTCATACTTAAACTCTCCTAAATCAGTCATATTATACCTTATAATAATAATTTAATCAATAATAAAACTTATCAGTGAGATAAGTCCTATTTTCTATTTTCAAAATATTTTTCTATTTTTCTTATATTTCTATTAAATATAATAGCTTCAACAATATCAATTATAGCGAATCCAGTTAACATATAACCAACCGTTGCAACTAATATTCCTTTAGTTAAAATTATAATTACACCAAGTAACATCATTAAAATTGATAACAATAAACTAATTATTCCTAATTTTTTACTTACAAATAATAACTTACTAACTAAAGATAAATTTTTAATACCTTCATAAATAGCAATTAAACCAATTATAATTCTAATAATACTTTGGAATTCATTTTTAAAGAAAAGACAAAGTAACCCCATTATAATATTTAATATTCCATAAGATAAATCATAGTTAAAAATATTATATTTACCATCAAACTTAATATAGTAATAAATTTTTAAAACTCCATTTAGAATTAAAAAACCACCTATAAAGTAACTTATAATATTTAAAATATTCTTAGGAAATAATATCATTATAATTCCCATTATGATAATTAAAACTCCAATAAAGATATTTTCATAATTATATTGTTTTAATTCTTTCTCAATCATTTTCATTTTTTTATCCTCCTAATAACATTATAACACTTTCATAAGATAATTAATAGATTATTTGCTATATCATACATAAATACTCAATCATGAGGTACTTCATGCATGATTGTTCTATGAACACATCTTTCTTGCATTGGTTCAACAACTGGTTGATTGCATCCACCATTACTATTACCCATCATATTCATATTATTATTGAAGTCATTAGTAACGTTAGTATCAATATCAATGTTGTTAGTCATATCATTTGCAAAAAAGTTATTATTTATATCGTTATCTCTTTCATAACATCTTTCTTGAAACATAAAAATCCTCCTATCTACTTTTATAGTATGAGCAGAATATTTATTTGAAAAGTATATTCACCTAATAACATGAATATAATTTTTTTGGAGGAACTTATGAAAATAATTGTTTATGCTATTTCAAAAAATGAAAGTAAGTTTGCTAGTCGTTGGTATAATTCTATGAAAGAAGCAGATGAAGTGCATGTCTTAGATACTGGGTCAACTGATGATACTAAAAAGAGGTTGCGCAAGTTAGGTGCAATTGTTCATGAAAAAGTATTTGATAATTTTAGATTTGATAATGCAAGAAATGAAATTTTAAATCTTTTACCAAGTGATGCAGACCTTTGTGTTTCAACGGATTTAGATGAAGTATTTATAAGTGGTTGGAGAAAGATTTTAGAAGATAATTATCATGGCGAAACAAGAGTTAGTTATACTTATAATTGGCACTTTGATGAATATAACAAACCTGATGTTACTTTTTATCTTGATAAAATTCATACAAGGAATGATTATAAGTGGACACACCCTGTTCACGAGGTTTTAGAAAATATTAATCATAATGAAACAAGAGTTACTATTCCCTCTTTAGTTTTAAATCATTATCCTGACCCAGAAAAAAGTAGAGGTAACTACTTACCACTTTTAGAATTATCAGTTAAAGAAGATCCAGCTGATGATCGGAACATGCATTATTTAGGACGCGAATACATGTATTATAAAAGATATCAAGAGGCAATTGATACTTTAATTAAACATTTAAGTTTAAAAACAGCAACTTGGAAAGATGAAAGATGTGCATCTATGCGTTTTATTGGCAGATGTTATAAATATTTAAATAGATTTGATGAAGCAATTATGTGGTATGAAAAGGCAATTCAGGAAGCCCCTTACTTAAGAGATCCTTATATGGAAATTGCACTTCTCTACTACGAAAAAGAAGATTATCAAAAAGTCTATACTTATTTAAAACAAGCCTTAAAGATAAAAAGTCACGGGAAGACTTATATTAATGAGGTCTTCTCTTGGAATGAAACTATCTATGATTTATTATCAATTGCTTGTTATTATCTAAATTATCTGCCTGAATCTCTTTATTATATAGATAAAGCCTTAGAAATAAATCCTAATAATGAAAGAATTAAAAATAATAAACTATTAATTGATAAAGTATTAAATAAAACAAGTTAGGTTTAGTAACTTGTTTTAAGTTTATTAGAAACTATCACATACTTCATGATTTTTGCCATAAATAGTTACACCAGGTGCTGTATAAGGTTCAAAATAATCTAACCATGGATATTTTTTTGTTGTATCTTCAGATGATGCTTCTATATTTTTAATTTCTGTACATGTTTTATCTATTGTTATTGAGGAAAGATTAATATTAGTATAATCTTTTTTTTCAAAGACACTAGCTCCTATGTATTGTATACCATTTCCTATTGTCACACTTGTTAATTGATTATAAGAAAAAGCGCCGACACCACTCCTCAAATTACATTCTAAATCTATACAAATTGATCCGCCTATCGTTGTTACACTATTTGGTATATTTACATTTGTTAATTTATTATTTGCAAAAGCACTTGCTCCTATTGTTGTTACGCTATTTGGTATATTTACATTTGTTAATTTATTATTTGCAAAAGCACTATCTCCTATTATTGTTACACTACTTGGTATATTTACACTTGTTAATTGATTATCAGCAAAAGCACTATCTCCTATTATTGTTACACTACTTGGTATACTTAAACTAATTATCCCTTTATTCTCAAATCCTACACCCCCACTTATAATTGCAACTGGCTTAATAATAGAATAATCTTCTCCTAGTATTGTTACTTTAACCTTATCTATCACGCTTGGAATTACTACATCTTTTTGACAAGCATTATCATAATCTAAATTTTTTCCACTATATTTTTCTTTTGTAATTTGTAAATCTTTAAATATCCCTAATTCAACTAACTTTTGAATTTGTGCTTGTGAAAATCTTCCTCTATCAAGCCAATTTTTAATTGTACCATCACCATCAAATTCACCGGTTCCATCACAAAAAACACGATATGTAATTTCATCGGGATTTTTTCCCAATGGAATTGGAAGGTTTAATTTTGCCCATTCAACACAAGCATTTATCTCATTATCAGTTCTATCTTCATTATAAGTTGCTGTTGCTATAGTTCTTGTAAAACAATTCATATAAGTTTTTTCATTAAAATCACCATTAACTGATACTTTAATACTTGCATAAACTTTATTATTCCAAGTATCCATATCATATATAGAATTATCTAAATTTCCTATTCTTGTTAATGGAGATATCCACATATATAATCGATACTTTCTAGTTATTTTATTTATGGTGTTAGCATTTATTGTATCTACCCATATACTAGTTTTTTCTAAACTTGGATAACCCATTCTATCAAATATTACTTCTTCTTCATTATTATTTTTTACTTCTACTAGTTTAAATAATAATAAATCATCTCTTATTCTTTCAGTTCGATTTGTACTTACATCAGGAGTATCACCATAACTTAAAACTATTTCATAATTAATATCTTTAGAATAAGTATTTCGCCCATCAATAGTAAATTCAAAATAAGGATCTGTTTCACTTACATATTCTTTAGGCATTGAATTTTCTATACTTAATGCTTTTGTTGGTTCTGTATATTTCATGTATATATCTCCAGCTATCATTATACCAACTATTTTTTTATCCCAACTTTTACCTTATTTTCCTTATTTTATAAGGAAAACGTGTTTGATA
>CANRIE010000002.1 GCA_947630585.1 uncultured Bacilli bacterium
TTGGATCGCTACTTTCGTAAACGACATTTTTAGCTGTTGTTTTTTCAGGATATATTTGATAGTCATATTGATATTCTTTTCCTCTTTTTACACCTACAGTACTCGTATTTAAAAGTATTGCTTTAGGTTCTACACCTTCTATTTTTATAATACCAGTGTAAACAAGAGCAAAACCACCAAGAGATATTACAACTAAAGCTGCTATTACTATCATAACAATTTTTAATGTCTTTTTCCCCTTAGGTTTAGAATTATTATAATTTTCTCCATTTACCATATCTTTCTTTTGGTAATTAGAAGTATTATTCTGATAATTTCCATAAACATTATCAGCTTGATTATTATTTTGATTTTGCATTTTCTCCTCCTATTATCATCATAATCTTATCATATTATCATTTTTTATTCAAGATAATTTACAATTTTTTTAATAATTTCTATTTTTTCCTTTTTTGTATTACAATGTCATCTTTAATTTCAAAAGTGTAAATAGTTACATTTTTGATGTAGTAAATTAGATATATATTAATATAAAATTTTATACGTAAAAAACTTTATGAATATTTTTATCACCTTTCATAAAGTTTTTCGTTTTATTTTTCAATAGTAGATATTTATTAATAGTTACTATTAAATTAAAATTAATTTAGTTCCATTTAATATTTTGGCTTCTTTTAAATTCAAATCAGCATTATAAAATTCACACGTGTCACTATTCATTAAAGCATGATTGTTACCAATTGGATAAGCTCCTTGAGATAACTCATGAGCCCCCTTGACAAGGTTAATAATTACATTCCCAATCTTTTTATTAACAGGAATAAATAAATTATATTTAATATCAAGTTCAGGTACATAAACTTCAACTAAAACTTTATATTTCATAATAACTCCTCTACACTGCTTTCCATTTTTTTATTTACTTCATTAAAATTATTAGAATCAAACGTTAAAACTTTCATTAAAGCATGCTTACCATTAACAACACTATATCCAAAATCATTTGAAAGTGGTGTTTGTAAAGCCCTATCACTACTTCTTGTTAATTTAATTGTAAATTGGTTTGCAATTCCTTCTCCTATCCAAATAGCATTATCAGGACTTGAGACAGTTTTAAACCAACTTTCATATTCAATTTTCTTAAAGTTATCAACAGCATCAATAACAACAAAATTAATAATTGGTAATTTAATTGCTTTATTAAATAAATTAGTCATTGTTGCTCCAATATCAATTGTTAGCTTCGTTTTAAAGTTATTAAAATCATATATAACAAATAACATAGGTTGATATTTAGAAGCAATATTATTGTCAAATCCACTTGCTTCAAATTCAGCATAAATCTTATCAACATTCTCAGTTACACTATTTAATACTTCATCAAACTTGTTATTGTATTTAGTTATATTAACATAGTTTTCTTTAATAGTATCACTTGAATCAAATAAGTAAGTTTTAAATTTTGTTAAACTATTAAATTCACTTAGTAATTCTTTTGTGAATGATAAAGTATTTTCAAGCTCACTAGCAGTAATTTTATTAAAGAATTCTCGTTTAAAGTCATATAAGGAAACTTCTAAGGTATCTTTATAAATTCCAACTGGAATATTATTTAAGTTATCTAACTTATCGCTTACTAAAGCCATATTAACTTTTTCAGGTAAAACTGGAATCTTAATTGCTTTAGTTTTATATTTAGCATTTAATTCAATTGCTAACTTCTTAAAGAATTCAGCACTTTCAGCTTGTTTAGATGGATGAGCTGTTTGGAATTCATATATTCCTTCTCCAACCTTAACTAAACCACGGCCAACAGCTTTTGACGGCATAATATTGGTTTTTCCAAGAACGGAATAGTAATCGCTTTTATCATTTAATTCAAGGGCTAAAATTAGTTTGAAGTTTTGAGATAGTTTAAAGCGAACACTATTTGTTCCATTGGCTGTTAGCATAAAGTATATTCCAAATCTTGGACATTCTCTTGCATATTTACTTAATAACTCAACGTAATCAGGATAAAGTTCTGAGAAAGAATCAAAGCCATTTATCATAACTATAACAGCCGGAATATTTTTCTTAGTTGATTTTTTATATTCATTTATATTACCACCATAATTTAAGAATAAACGTTTTCTATCTTCTAAATAAGTATTAATTAATTTAAATAAATTTTCAAGTTTATCTTTATCATTAGATAGAATTACATCTCCAACATGAGGTAAATTTCTTAAAGCCGTCATAGTTTCTGATGAAAAATCTAAAATATAGAAGTTTACTTCTTCAGGCGAATAAGTTGTTGCACATGAGTAAACAACAGTTGTTAAAACTAATTCTTTACCACTTCCAGATACTCCGTAGACAATCGTATTTCCTGACTCGCTTATTGGAAGTGTTAAAATATGTTGTTGTTGGTTAACTGGATCATCAAATTCTCCAATAACTGGATTAATATATAAGTCACTTTTGTAGTTATATTTATTCTTTAAGGAATCAAGTTTAATAAAATTAGGAATCCTATTAAGCCATAATTGTGGCACCATAATATTTTCTTTATAAGCAACTTCATCAAGATATTTAACAATACTTGTAATTTCTTCACCTTGACTTTTAACGTTATTATTTTTAATATTATCAATCGTTTTATAAACGGCTCCATAGTTATTAATAAAGTCCATTGCTGTATCAATTTTTTTTATTCTAAAATCACTTGGATAATAAGGGGCTCCAGACCAAGCTGATTGTCCATAATAGAAATATTCATTAAAACCTACTTGTAAGTAGAAAGCACCAGTATTAGTAATACTTGCAGCATCATCTCTTTTTAACATATCCATCGAGTCACTTCTATCTTGAACTTTTAAGCAGACTTTAAACCTAGAGTTACTCCAAATCTGATCATTTACAACTCCACTTGGTTTTTGGGTTGCTAGAATTAGGTGAACTCCTAAACTACGACCAATTCGGGCTATTGACATTAATTCATCCATAAATTCTGGTTGTTGCATTTTTAGTTCTGCAAACTCATCACTTATAATAATTAAGTGACTCATTGGTTCATCAACTTGCCCATTTCGATATAATTTTTGGTACTTATAAATATCAATTGTTGATTCGTTTAATTTATCACGAGCTGCATTAAATATTTTTTGACGTCTTCTAAGTTCTGAATTCAAACTTGACAAGGCTCTTGTTATTTCTGATTGGTCAAGGTTTGTGATTGTTCCGGCAAGATGTGGGAGTTTAACTCCTGTATCTTTATTTTCAAAAGCTCCAGCAAGTCCTCCACCTTTATAATCAATTAGGACGAAACTCACTTCATCTGGATGATAATTAACAGCCATTGATAAAATATAAGTAATAATAAACTCTGATTTACCGGAACCAGTCATACCAGCAATTAAACCATGTGGTCCATGAACTTTTTCATGAACATCAAGACTTAATAAATCCCCTGTTTCACTTATTCCAACGGGCGCTTGTAAACTATTAATTGGGTTAGAATCCCTCCATCTATTGATAACATTTAATTGTTCAACCCGTCCTACATTATACATTTCAAGGAACGTATACGTTGCAGGTAAACTAAATCTTCCTTCTTGAAATTCAATTGGAACATTAGCAACCTTAGTTGTTAATAATTTCATATTCAAAGTATTTAAATCAGCTTTAAATTCTTGTTTGGTGCCTTTTGTTAAGTCTGGCTCTAACATTAAACTATTATTTTCATTAACATCAATAAATACTTTAGCTGAATCAGGAAGGCGTCTTAAACTTCTATCAATTGTGATAAGTGAAAAACCATAATTAGCATTATCATGTAAAATTCTTGTTAATATTTCAACATTTCTCATATTTTTATAATCATCAGTAATAATAACAAAATATGGCATATAATTTCGAAAATCAGGATTATCAACAACATTAGTTCTTTCTTTATCACGATATCTTCTACTCATATATACTTCCATTAAGTATAAAGATATTTGATTAATTTCTTCTTTGCAAGTTCCAAAAAATCTAAATGTTTTTTCATTATTCCATACAAATGGCGTTAATTTTAAATATTCAAAATAACCTTGATTCTCTTCACTTGTTAAAACAACTATTTTCAAGTCTTCAAAACTATGATAAGAAATCATTTGTAAAACCATTGTATCTAAAAATTGATAACCAAGCTTAATGTCTGATGTGATTGCCATAATATATTTTTCCGTTAAATTAACTGTAACCGGAACATTTTCTAATTTTTTTTCATCTCCACCAACTTGAAATAATAAGTTTTTTAAATTATCATCAACTAAGGTAAATCTTTCTTTTTCATATTCAACCTCAATATCAGCATCAATATTTCCAATTCCAATTCTGATATTTAAAAAATCATCATGACTTAGTTTTCTCTCCCACATATTCGTTTGTTTATTTATAAGAATTTCAAAACATTTATCATTACTTAAATTATTTTCAAGTAATATAAACTTTTGTTCTTCCATTTTATCAGTTATATCTTTAGCTCTTTCATTTACATAATTAGTATATTTTTCTTGACGTAATTTTTCTTTCTTTTTGTTATGATTTTTTTGCCATATTCTGGAAATCAAAGGAACAACAAATGATGCGAATAATGTAATAAATGTAATTATCAAAGTTGGAGCAATATCCTTGAATGTTACACCATTTTGTCCTACCCTAGATATTGTTGTATATAAAGTCATACTACTACTTGCTGCCATCGTCATAGAGGATGCTAATGTCAAAAAGAATGGCATTCCTTCTGGATCTTGATTTTCAGGAGGTGAATCAATATGAATTTTATCTGACACGATATTTCTTTTAAATCTTGGAGTCCTAAAGAAGTAATCCTCTTCAGAATAAATATCTAATTCTTCATCAATTTCACTTTTAGGAGAAACTGTACTAAGTCCTATTGGTTTTAATTTATTATTATTAATGCTTACCGTATTAAAAGGATTATTAATAATCATATAGTTTCCAAGTACAACTATTCTAAGCCCTAAAATAAATATTACATCTCCATTATAAAGTCTTTCTTTTTTAACGCTTTTATTATTTAAATATACTAAATAAGTATCTGTTAAAACTTCAATAAACCAAGCATTATCATAATAGATCCGAACACTAAAATTATTTAAATAGTTATTTCGGTAGTAAATATCTGAGTTATTAGTTCCTATCATAATTGATGCATCTTGAACATTATATAATGTTGTTTTATCATAAGTTGGTAGGCAATATAAAATATACTTGTAATCACTTTTTCGATATAATATTTCACATGAAAAATAATCAGTTAAATTAATACTTCCAACTGGAGTATTATTAACAATGATAGCAGTATCAGCAGTATTAGTAAGTAACCATTTGCCATCTTTTTCTTTAATCGTAATCAAATCAATTTGATTACCATTTTCATCTATGTCAACAATTTGAAAGTCACCATAAATTGTATTTGGTAATGTTGTTGTTATAATTCTTTCTTTCTTAAGAATTAATATCTTCATACAAATCCCTCTATTCTCTATATATAGAGTATATCAAAAAAAACTAACTTTAGCAATTAGTTTTTTAATTATTTCTATTTTTTCTATTTTTTTACCCTTTTTTTAATCCTTTGTTTAACGTATCTACCATTTGGCTTACATCGCTTGCCAATTGAGGGATACTTACCTTTAATTGATCAACCAAACTATTTCTTTGAGTCAACTCGTTACTTGCTTCTGCATCATATTGATTAGCTGAATACATATCTCCCTCATTACGTTTAAGATTAGCATTATCGTGATAGTTATTATAATTTGCATCATGAGCTTTAGCACTATCTATATCTGCTTTAATATTGCTTTTTTTAGTAACATAATCGCTATTTAATTCTGAAAATTTTTCATTTAACTCAGTAAAAACCTCCTTAGATTTTTCCTCAATTAAAGTTTTGTATTCGTTAAACGAAAGAACACATTTACTAATCATCTCAAACATTTGATTTAAATCATCCTTAGTATTTTTATATTGCTCAGGCCATTTAGAATAAATACTACTAATATTAGTTTTTATCATTTCAGTATCGGCTATAAATTTTTCTAATGATTTTAATAAATTTGAATCTTCTAAACTAACATTTGAACTTTCATAATCACTAGCATTTTTATTTGCAACATTATCATCATAATTTCTAACTATTCTCTTATAAGAAGCATCAGCAGAATCAACACTATTTATATTAATACTATTATCAATAATATTTTGAACCATTACCATAATTAGCCCTCCTATCCTACAGTCTCTATTTTTTCTTCTGTATTAACTTTTAAATTAGCAGACAAATTTTTAACAAAATCTTCTAAGTTAACTAACTCAACTGAACTACTTAGTGGAACATAATAATCTTTTCCATCTGATGAATCATTAATTAAAGCAAATTTAATGCCATTATCTTCAAGAGTTCCTTTAACAAAATAAACAGCATCTGGATTAGAATATTTTGTTAATACATCATCACCAATTTTAGTCGATGTCATTAGCATTGCTTCTTCATTCATCTTCAATACTTGTGAATAATTAGTAGTAAATGCCGTCGTATTATTAATTTCAGCATAATAATATTTTTTTAAATCTTGATCATAAATTTTATAAAAATACTTATTATCGTATAAATAAATTCCTACAACATCATATTTTCCTGTTAAATTAGATTGTATAGTTGATGTTGCTCCTAATGTTTCGTATAATGGAGCTATAGCAGTAAATGTTAAACTTCCAACTACCCCTATTATACTTTCAGTAGGTTTTTCAGGTGGTTTAGAATTAGAACCGCCACCATCGCCAGGAATATTTATAAAACCAGAACTTCCACCAGAACCTCCACCTGGAGATGGTACCCTATCTGTCCCTTCTGCTGTTTTGATTGATTTTTCAATTTTTCCATATATGTCTGAAAGACAATCACTAAGATATTTTAAAACCTTATTAATCTTAGTTTTAAACATAACAGAATCACTAAACTCTTCTGATATATCTTTTAATTTATTTTTAGTTTCATCATTTAATTCATCAAACAATAAATCAAACTTATATGGTGCAGCTTTTTCATCATATAAAATTTCAATATCATCTAAAATATTATATAATTTTCCATTCAATTCTTTTAACTCATCAGTATCAAATTTAGAAAATTTATCAGTTGCATCTTTATCAACAAAACTTTCCTCAGGAACAACAAAGCCTGTAAATGTAAAAGGCAATTCATTAGTTGGTGGTTCTTCATTTAAAATTTCCGTTTCAGATGGCTCAGGTTCATCATTTATGTCAGAAATTGAATTTGCAGTCGGTTGGGCATTAAACATTGCATTCAACGTTTCAGGTGAAGTGCCAGGATTTTTTGCTGCATAGGCAGTAATTGCATTATTATAAGCCTCTGTATCAGTACCAAACTCCTGAATTAAAAGTGCTGAAATAGGTAATCCCTGAGCTTCAGCAGCTGGTATAAGAGTATTTCTAACATAATCTTCATTACATTTTCCATCTAGAAAATCAACAACAAATTGCTTTTCAGCATCACTATAACTACCAGCTATTGATTGGGGCTGAGTTGGTGCTGAAGGAGTTTCTGGTGCCACTGGCTCAGAAGCAATTCTACTATTTAAATCTGCCTCTGACATATTGTGCCGTTCAGCATATAGATTTATTGCTCTAGTATCCTGATTTGGCAAGTAACAGTTTTCACTTAAAAGTTCTTTGATTGATAATCCTTGTTCTTCACCAGATGGTATAATCATATCATTTACATAAAGTTCATCATAACCCCATCCAAAAGCATTTTTAAAAAGTTCCCGTATAATTTCTTTATCTTCATCACTATATTGCATACTTTTTACTCCTTTCAAAAGTTCGCTAGTATCACACTAGCAATCCCTTTTTATATAATTTAGAAAAGACACATAAAGTGTATGTGTCTTAAGCTTGATCTGTTTCTTCAATAGCTGTTACATACTTACCAACTTTATTTTGAATAGTCGCAACATTTTCAGCAATTGTTTTAGCTTTCTCGGATAATTCATTCATTGTTTCAGCTTGACGTTCTGAATTACTACTTGCATATCCTTCTTGTTGATTTGAATATGTATTTTTTAAATTATTAAAACTTTCTTCAATTCTTTTAGCTACACTATCAATTCTTGCTAAATCTGATTTTAATTCGTCTGGACTATTAACATTAAAATCTTTACTCATATCTTATTTCTCCTTTCTATAATCCTACAGTTGCTTGATCAAAACCTTGTTGTTTAGCTTTTAAATTTTCGCGATTAGAATTTTGAGTTTCAATTACTTGTTGTAAACTTTTTTCCATTTCTTCTAACTTAGCATAAGCTTGATCTGCTTCTTCTCCAGATAAATTGCTTTGCATGCTTTGTTTGATTTTTTGAACTTCATCTAATTCAACTTGAAGATCATTAATTCCTTTTGAAATTTCATTAATTGTTCGTTGCATACTTTCAGAATTGTATCTTACACTCATATTATTTCTCCTTTCTATTTTCATAATAATCATACATTATTTTTTTTAAAAAGTAAATACCAAATTACATTATTTGACATTTTTTATTTTAATATCATATTTAGACGGACCTGAAATAATATTGCCTTCTAAATCAAATCGTGAACCATGACATGGACAATCCCATGTTTTTTCAACTAAATTAAATAGTAAATTACATTTTAAATGAGGACATTTTCTTTTTACAATATAATTATGTCCTTGATTATCAATATACATAATCTTATCTTTACTGTAAAAAATTAATTTATTCTTAGTAATCATACCTTTAAAGTAACCATTCATACTTTCATAAATATTAATACTTGAATTAACAAATTTCTTTAAAGTTATTTTTCTTCTTGGTTTAAATAACTCTTTATATTCTTTATAACTTTTATTCTTCATGATTAAACTTGCTATTACTTTAGCACCTATATGACTTGAAAGTAAACCCCAAGTATTAAAACCCGTTATTATATACATATCTTTAAATATACTTCCAATAATTGGTAAATAATCATTCGTTACAATATCAATATTACTCCATAAATTATCAATATTAGATAAGAAATTACTATTAATAACTTTATCAAATCCTAACTTATCATTTACTTTATTAGCAATCATTCGTGATCCTGTTAAATAAATTAATTTATCATCATAGAATCTTATTGAATGAACATCTTTATCTATATTAATAGCATTTATATGGTTCATTTCTAAATAAGATTCACCATACCCAATATAAGATTTTTCAAGTCTTACTTTTAAAGGAAAGAATAAAGGTTTTAAAAAATAAGGATAATTAGTTGCAAAGATAATAATCTTACTTTGATAATCTTTTCTATTAGTTTTAATATTATAAATATCATTTTCTTTAGTAACTTCTAAAACATTAGTATCTTCTATAATTCTAACATAGTTAAGTAAATCAACTATCTTATTTAAATATTTAATCGGATTTATTTCATATGATTCACTTGTTTTTAAACTGGCTTTAATATCTAAATTATTAAGTTTTAAATCGCTAAATTCAACTTTAAATTTATTTTTATCTAAACTTGTTTTTATATTATTTAATTTCTTAATATTACTTTTACAAGTTGTAAATAAGTAAGAATCATTTTTAAAAAAATCACAATCAATATTATATTCTTGAATATTACTTTCAAGTAGTTTCATACCATCAATTTGACTCTTGATATATGAGTCTATTTCCTTATCACTTATCTTACTTAAGATATCTTGTAAAACTGTAACTTTTGCAGTCATCTTAGAAGTTACTCCAGCAAGTATTTTATTTCTTTCTAAAATGGCTATTTTTAAATTACTTTTTTGAAGATAAAAAGCACTTAAGATTCCTGCTATTCCACCTCCAATAATAATAACATCAAAGTTATCTTCATTACTACTTTTTAAATCATTTTTTAAATAATTATTCCATAAACTTTCATTTTTCATATTCATCTTTATTAGTATTAACAAAACTAAAAAAAACATCCCTAAATTAGGGAGTTTTCACTTATAATTCATAAGTTTTAATATCTGGTAATTCTCTTTCCTCAAATTGGACTTCGATATTACTATCTGGATTAAGTTTATAATCAGGTGTTAATTTAGTTTTATAAGGTAAAAGTCTTGGAAGTAAGATAATCGCTTCAAATATTTTCATATCTTTTAATTCTTGAACACTAATTAACCGTTCATGTTTTTCAGTTTCGCCACACATTATACTAATTTCATCCATTGTAGAAAAGTCATTACTTCTTAAATAAATAATATTACTAAAACCTAATTTAAGAATATTTATATCATTATAGTTAGCTTTTAATTCCGTGAAACTTTTAATAGCACATAAGAATCTTATTTTAATACTTCTTGCATAATTAAGAATATTAGAAAAATCTTTAATTGGAGCTATTTCATCAAAATTATCTAAGATAAAATTAACCATATCTTTAACACCATAATATTTAATAGCCTCATATAATTGATTTAATAAAAGTGAGGTTAAAGAATTAGCATATAAACTATCTCCAACTATAACAATGGCAAATTTTTCTTTTAGTATTTCTTCAAATTTAAATTCACTTTTAGAAAGTAATTTTGATAAATTAGTTCTAGATACATAAGCTTTAATTTTATAATTGAAAACGGATATGATACTATTTTTAACATCATCTGGTGCATTTAAAGTACCTGTTAATAGCATATAAATTGAATTAGTTTTACTTAAACTATTCATTAATTTTAAACTTTTTTCATTATCACTTAAACTATTAACAATTAAATAAATACTATTTAAGTTAATCTCTTCTTCCTTAGCATTTTCGAATAAATATAAACTTATTCCTTTAAAGAAATCAATTGTTACATTAGTCCAATAAGGATCTGATTCATTAGTATCCGAAAATAGATAGTAACCTATTTCATCAAGTAAGTTATAAGCTAAATCAAAGTTATCTTTTTTATAAAGTTCATATGGTAAACTTAATGGATTAAAGCAAGTACTTAATTTTGGATTTTCAAAATTAAAAATATAAGTTTTATAGTTTGATGCTTCAAGTTCATTTTTAACCTTCGCATATTCTTCACCTTTCTTATCAATTATAACCATTGATTCTCCTGATTTAATTGTTGTTCTCATAAATGGCAAGACAACACTTTGAGTTTTCCCACTTCCGGTTCCTGCTATAACAAGCGTGTGGCCATCCTTACCTTCGACATAAACTTTGTCCTTATCATAGATAAGTGGAATTCCATTTTTAAAATTTCCTGATGTTAAATTATTTTCAGTTAAACTATCAAGTATTTCTCTGGTTGTTGCTAATCTAGCATATTTCATTTTTCATCCCTCCAACACTTACCATTAAATCATAAAATTATAGAACTTTTTTAAACAAAATTGACTTATTTTCTAAATTATGATAAAATATCTCCCATAAAAAGGAGTTATTATGTATTCAAATTCTTTAATAATTAAAGTTTTAAATTATTTAAATTCCAATTTATATCAAAAAATAGAATTAGATTCTCTAGCTCAAGTATTTCATTATAATAAGTTTTATTTGATAAGACTATTTAAGAAAGAACTTGGGATAACTATCAATGACTATCTTAATCAAATGCGAATTTATAATTCTTTAGAGCTAATTGTTAATCCTAATTATTCTTGTTTAAAAGCTGCTCTTACGTTTGGATTTTCAAGTTTAGAATATTACTCTGAAACATTCAAAGATATAATTGGCATTAGTCCTTTAAAATATCGAGCATTTTATTTAAAGAAAGATAACTTAACTGATGATACTAAAAATTTAGTAATTAACAAAGTTATTAATCTTCATAATCTAAAAGAAAAAAGTAATTATTATCTTAGAAATACTAAACCTAAAAGTTTTGTTAAAGTTAAAAAAAGATTTACTTAAGGCTCTCAAGGCACTTTGTAAATCTTTCTTTTATTTTACCTTTTCCAAGTAAAGTCATGATTATAAATAAATCAGGGGTATTAGTTTTACTAGTTAAACTAACGCGAATTACACCGGTTACATCAGCTATATTTCCTTTATAGGCATCAGGATTCTTTTTATAGTCTTTAATGTTTGCTGCGTATCCTAGTTTTTCACACATTTCTTTGACTTTATTAAACCAAATATCTTTATCAGATAAATCTAAATATTCATCATAATAAGTATTTAAAATTGTTTTTATTTCTTCTTTATCAGTTATTTTAGTAAATTCATAATTAATATCTTTAAATAATTCATCAAACATATAGAATACGAATCCTCTAATACTTGAATAACTAACATAATCTTTCCGTGGTTTCTCTCCTTCTCTTTCAATATTGAAAACTTTAATTGCATATTCTTTATTATTTACTAACACATCATGAAACTCTTTATCGAATTCATTGGTCCAAATAAGTAAATTATCATATATTTCACTTGCTTTCATCTTACCAAAGTAATTTTTAGAAATATTAAATAATTTTGCTGTATCAAATAAAGTTCCACTGGCACTTATCTTTTTAAAATCATATTTAAAATCATTGATATCCCCGTCAGGATTATTATCAAGCCATTCTTCAAAGTTTGAGTTTGCTATTGTCATTAAATATAGTTTAACTGCTTCTTTAGGAATTCCTTCTTTATGATAATATTCAACACTTGCTTCTGGATCTTTTCTTTTAGATAATTTTCGTCTTACTCCGTTTTCATCAATTTTCATGACTAACCCAAGGTGAGCATACTTTGGTTTTTCAAAGCCAAATATCTCAAATAATTGGTCATGAATTGGAAATGATGCAATCCATTCTTCTCCTCTCATAATATGAGTAGTTCGCATTAAATGATCATCTACTAAATGAGCAAAGTGATAAGTTGGTAATTTATCAGTTGATTTAATCAAAACAACATCTAAATCATTTTCAGGAAATTCTATATCTCCTCTTGCTAAATCATTTAAAATAATTTTTTTGTTGAAGTTGCCAGGTGATTTTAATCTTACAACGAACTCTTCCCCATTTTTAATTCTTGTAATTGCTTCATCAATATCCATACTCCTACACTTAGCAAATGAACCGTAATAACCTATTCTTTCTTTATTTAATTCTTGAATTTCTCTCGTTTCATCAAGTTCATGGGATGTGCAAAAGCAAGGATAAGCAAGTCCTCTTAAAACTAAGTCTTTCGCGAAAGTATGATAAATTTCCATTCTTTCACTTTGAATATAAGGTCCATATTCTCCTATACTATGTTCTTCATCAATCATTCCTTCATCTGGTATAATATCAAAGTTTTTTAAATCGTTAAGTATTCCAGTTATACCATTTTCAACACTTCTTTTTTGGTCTGTATCTTCAATTCGAAGATAAAAAACTCCATCCGTTTCTTTAGCTACCTTATAGGCTTGAAATGCTCCAAGTAAGCTTCCCATATGAACAAAACCAGTTGGACTTGGTGCAAACCTAGTTACAATTGCCCCCTCTTTTAGATTCCTTTTTGGATACATTGCTTCATAGTCAGCTACTGTCTTAGTAACATCTGGAAACATCGCATCAGCAAGCTCCCTTAATTTATTTTCCATAGTTCATCTCTCCTTAAAAACTTTTATTATTTTATCTAAATATATCTTATTTGTCAACACTTTCTGATGCTTTTATAAACTCTAAAATTTTATTTCTCGCGGTTGGCGTTACAACTTTATCAAGCCATTCTTCTTTTGGAATATACGCTTCACTATCAGTTATAATTCTTACTCTATCTTGATTTCCTAAAACATAGTCAACAGGAACGGCTTCATCATTTACAATAGCTGCAACCATCGTATTTCCTATATCCGTATGAATTTTATAAGCAAAATCAATAACTGTTGCTCCATCAGGAAGTTCTATAACTTCACCACTTGTTGTATAAACATAAATATTACTTGAAAATAATTCTTTTTTAATACTAGTAACAAACTCTATATTATCAAGAATCGTACTATCGAGTTCTTTAATTGATTTAAAGAATTGAAAATTATCTTCTAAATCTTTTTGCATTAAATTCCTGGCATTATTTTTATACTTAAACCAATAAGATGTAAGACCAAAAATAGCCACTCTTTCCATATCAAAAGTTCTAATTTGAAATTGTAATAAATGGTTATCTCTCCCAAATACTGTTGTATGAATTGATTTATACATATTAGTCTTTGGCTTTGCTATATAATCTTTAAATCTACTATTAATTGGAGTAAAATGTTCATGAATTAGCATTAAAGCAAGATAACAATCTTTAACGTTTTTAGTTAAAACTTTAATACACATTAAATCATGTATCATTTCAAAATTAACTTTCGTAAGTAATTTTTTATATATACTATAATTATCTTTATATCTTATTTCAAATTTAGCTTTAACCCCATTCTTTTTAAATATTGCTTCAACTTCCTTTTTAGTTTCTTCAAGTATTTCTTTCGTCTCTTTTTTTAAGTCTTCGCGTTGTTTATTAATATCTCCATATAAACTAGGTTTTAAATATTTAAAAGCAATATTTTCAAGTTCATCTTTTATTTTACATGCTCCAATATAATATGCTAATGGAACATAAATTTCTAACGTTTCCAAAGCCTTTGATTGTTGTTTTTCTAAACTTTTATATTCAAGTGTTCTCATATTATGTAGTCTATCTGATAATTTTATAATAATAATTCTTGGATCTTTCGCAAGACTTACTATTAATCTTCGAAGATTAATTGCTGATAATTCTTTTTTATCATTAAAGTCAATTTTAGTCATCTTGGTAACTCCATCAACTAAATCGCGAACGGTTTTATTAAATCTTTTTTCAACATCTTCTAAAGTTGATTCGGTATCTTCAACAACATCATGAAGCATTCCAGCACATAATGTATCAATATCAGCATGCATTTCAGCTAAAAAATAAGTTACATACAAGGGATGGATAATATAAGGCTCCCCACTTGCTCTTTTTTGGTCTTGATGATACCTTCTAGCATAATCATAGGCTTTTCTTAATTTAGGTACATCAAACGGAGCATAACTTATAACCAATTTTTCTAAATCATTATATGAAATGTTACTCATATCCATCACCTACCATTAATATTATATAGAAAAAATGACTTAAAATCAACATTTTAAATCACTTTCTTAATATTTTCTTAATATTTTTATTCAGGCAAACCTATTGTGTAGGCAGTATCAGGACTCATCCCATCTCCCGAAGTTATTATTACTTCAGACTTTAGAAAAATAGTAGGACGTGTGGCTTGAAGATCATATGGTTGAACAGTAGTAAGACCACCATCATAATTTGCTCGAAATACTTGATAAGATGAGGTATTTGTAGTAGCTGGTGTTATTAACCATAAATTTTGTAGAGTATCATTACTACCACCTCCTAATATTGCTGAAAACATTTCTCCTACTCGAGGTAGTCCAACGAGTCCTGTCCATGTACTACTTGTTTTTGTACAATTTTTAGTTGTTTCGTTAATATCTTCTTCTAAACATATAGCTATTTTATAATTTCCTTTCGATGAATATGTACTTACAGTTCCTAAATAATATGTTCCTTCTGTTATATATTTTTTTAAATTATCAGTTAGCCACACGTTATTTAAATAATAACCCCACCAACTATCATTACCATTCACTGAGTGTTCCCAACTTGTATCGTTTAAAATATATGAATAACTTTTTCTTAATATATTATTTTTTTCATCTCTTACATAATCTGTACTTATTAATTTAGTTGTTCCATTATCTTCTACATTAATTATTCTATAAATTTTATCATCTACTTTGACATACTCCCCACTTAATCTTGTATTTACTTTTTCATTCGCTTTTCCAATTTCTTTATCCACTTTTATACGATAAGGATTGTCCTTGCTTCCATCTCCAACGTCTGTAATCAAAACTTTAGATTTTAAATTAACAACAGGACGCGGAGATGCACTAGAAAGAGAGCTTTGACAAGCATTATGATAACCATTAGTATCTACTATTTGAATCATATTTTTACTTTCACATGGAGTTATTAATTTCCAATAATAGCCTATATTTAAATATCCATTTTTATAAGCATCAGAAGTAGTGCCTAATTTTAGATAACTTTGATAATATTCATATGTATTTAATAAACCAACAGCTCCATTTACTATTTTTCCCGTAATTGGTGGTTTTTTTGGCGTAGTACCAAGATAAGATGAATTCCAACTAGCATCTTCTACAATTGTTTCTTCATAATTATATAAGGTACTCAAGAAATCTTCATTTAACCATTGATATATCCATGAACCTTCATAGGTTGAAGTTTCATTCCAGTGTAACGATCCCATTAAATCTTGAGTAATTATTTTTATTGTCTCATCAGGATTAATTGCTACTATTCTCCATAGTTTTCCGGAATACCAGATATAATTGAAATTAATTGTCTCATTACTACCTGATAAATAAATTGTTCCATCCGTATCTGTTATAGAATTGCTATCATTTATCTTTTCTTTAATAGTTTTATATAATGATATACCAACAGATTTTTCTTCAAAATCTCCATTTACTGATACTTTGATACTTGCAAATACATCATTATTCCATACTTTACTTGAGTAATCAGCACCTTCTATATCTCCAATACTAACTTCATCTGTTATCCACATATATAATCTATATTTAATACTTGTCTTAGTTTTAGTATTAGATGCAATTGTATTAACCCATATTTTTGTGTTATCTATCTCCTCATAAGTTCCATCTTCAATAACTGGAGTAACTTCATCACCTACTATTTCTTCAAGTCTAAATCTTAAGAATTTATCATCAAGTCTTGTTTTTCTTGTTTCATGTTCTTCTCCATGATTTATTAATATTTCATAATAAATATCTTTAGAATATGTATTCTTGCCTTCAATTGTAAATTCAAAATAAGTTTCAGGGTCATAACTACTCCTTGGCATCATTAATTCAGCATTAATGACAGTATTACTTTCGGTATATTTCATAAATACATCGCCTGCAACTAAGACTTGATTTTCAGTTGTATTTACAAATATAAAATAAGCAAAAGCTCCACTTATTACCCCTACCATAACTAATAAGGTTATTAGTCCTACTATTAATATTTTTTTATTATTCATTTTATCATACTCCTATTCTATTTATATTTTAACATGTTCTGCCCCTAAATACAAATCATATTTAAAAAGACATATAAAACCTAGTATTATTCTACCAGTTTTATATGTCGAAATTCATCGTTTATTGTAATTTCATTTTGTATTAATTTTGATACACCCCCCCCATTGTTATCAAATTGTCAACATATTTTCTTGATACATTAATTAATTTTAACATGAGGGTCACCTACCTTTAATCTATTACTATGATATCATGTTTAATTAGTTTTGACAACTACTAATTTTTTATAATTTACATTATTATAATTTAGATAATTTCTTTTTTAATCTTATATTTCTTTTTTAATATTTCTCTAGTTCTTGCAAATATTTCATCTTTATATTCTTTATATTTATCTCCAATTTCAAAAGCTGATTTAAATATATCATCAACTGATGTATTTGCATTTTCTAAAATATAATTTTGAAAACATTCAAATCCAAATATATTAGCAATTCCTTCAATTATAGCATCTTTTTTATAATTTACATCACCTTGCATAGCCATATATATCTTTTTAACTTTAATATAATCAGCATCACTTAACAAAATATAATTTTTCTTATTAGGATCCAAATTAATATATTCTTCTAAATAATCATCTCCATCAGGAAAGCATTTAACTATTTTTTCAAACTTTCCATGTTTTAATGGAATAAATAAAAGTTCTACTCCCCAATATTCAAAGTTTAGTTTTGTTGCTAAACCTTGTAAAGTCTCATTTCTTTTCCAAAGTTTATTTTTTGGAATTTCAAAAAGCTCATTGCCATTTGTAACTACTATCATAAAAACCTCCCAAAATAGTATATTAAATATACATTTTTAAATAAAATATCATAATAATTGAATTATAGCAAATGTCAAATTTAAAGTCAACCGATATCCGTGGATATTTTAGAAATTTTTTTGTTAAAATTTTTTTTAGATTATATAGGAGATGGAATTATGCTGTATAAAGAAGCGGTTAGTAAAAGAATAATTGAGTTATGTACAATCTACGACTATACCCCAAATCGTCTAGCAGAATTATCTGCTGTTCCCCCATCAACCTTAAGAGCTTTAATTATTTGTACCGTTGATAATCCAAGTTCTTATGTAATATTTAAAATCTGTAGGACTTTAAAAATTGAACAACAAGAATTTTTTAATTCAAGTTTATTTGATGAAGATAATATTGATAATTAAAAAGAGACTTAATTTTTGAAAAAATCTCTTTTTCTTATATCTTTAATTATAATAAATAGCACATAGAAAAATAAAAATCCTTATAAAATAAGGATAATTAACATTATGGCGGAGCGGGAGGGATTTGAACCCTCGCACCAGTTTAACCCGATCTACTCCCTTAGCAGGGGAGCCTCTTCAGCCTCTTGAGTACCACTCCAAATGAGAACATATTAATAATATCAAAAGTTCGGCTAATTGTCAATTTAATTTCAAAAATTTTTATCACTTTTTTTAGTTTACACTAAAAATTAAAAAATATGCATTAAGATTACTCCTAATGCATTAATTTAAAACTTTTTGAATTTTTGAGATTGATTTAGGAATTGACCTAATAATTTTTTTGTATAATTGAGGTTTATTTTTCAATTCTTTAAGTAATTCAAGGTCACTTTTATTAATTCGAAGATCTTTAACTTGCTCAGGATTATAAGGTTCAATCCCAACAAGATAGTCAATACTTACTTTAAAATAAACTGACAATGAAATTAGCATTTCAACTGATGGTTGCCTCGTTCCACTTTCATAACATGATATACATGACTTAGTGACACCTAAAATATAACCTAAATCATCTTGAGTCAATCCTTTCTCAAATCTCAATAATTTCAATTTTTCGCCAAAGCGCATATCATCACTCCAAATAGTATTTTAACTTATATTTCTAAATTAGTAAATACTATTTTGCCCCTCTTTATAAGTTTTTTTTAACATCCAGCTTCTAATTCTATTAATTGTTCTTTATTTTTAGCTGTTGTTAAAAAAGTAAGACTTTCAACAACTACATCAATAGCTTTACGTTTGGTTCCATCATCTTTTTCAAAAGATTCAATTTGAATTCTTCCTCGAACACCAATTAAATCGCCTTTTTTGCAATATTCATTGACATTAACGGCAAAGTTATTCCATAAAACGCAATCTATAAAGTCCGTATGATAAATTCCATCACTGCTTTTAAATTTCCTATTAACAGCTAAAGTTATTCGGGAAATTTTTTTACCATTTTCACATTCAACAATCTCAGGATCGCGAACTAATCTCCCGATTAACATTACAACATTAACCATACAAAACCTCCTTTCGCGTTAACTATACTAAAGTTTTTTTGTAATCGTCAAAGTCCGGGTTTTCGAGAGAATTTTAAGTTTTCAAAATATTTTAGGCTAAAATTTAAAATTTGCTCTTAGGGAAAAATGTGAATTTAAACAAAAAAAATTCTTAAATTATTATTTTTTAAGAATTTCTAATTGACTAAATTTGACAGATATTTTTTTTATAAGACTTGTTTTATTAACCGATTTAACTCAACAGCATATTCAACTGGTAGTTCTTCTTTAAATTTATCAATGAAACCTAAGATAATTAACTCCATGGCTTTTTCGTATGGTATTCCTCTACTCATCAAATAAAACAAAGTTTCTTCATTTACTTTTGAGGTTGTTGCTTCATGATATAAATTACTACTAGAATTACGATTAATATTAACAGGATAAGTATCACTTTTACTTTTACTATCAAGAATTAAAGTATCACATTTTAAACTTGCTTCACTGTTTAATGCCGATTCTTTTATATCGATTTTTCCTCGATAAGTTGCATTTCCTCCATTTGTTGCTATACTTTTAGAAATAATTTTACTTTTCGTGTTTTTTCCTATATGAATCATTCTGCTTCCTGTATCTTGAAATTGACCGTTTCCTGCCATACTAACAGTTATACAAGTACCACTTGCATTATCACCTTTTAATATACAAGCCGGATATTTCATAGTATTTAAACTGCCAACATTCCCATCAATCCATTCCATAATGCCATTTTCTAAAACTAATGCTCTTTTCGTTACTAAATTATTAACGTTAACTGCCCAATTCTGAATTGTTGAATAACGACATTTACTATTTTTACCAACAAATATTTCAACTACGGCTGCATGTAAACTAGAATCACTATAACTTGGAGCCGTACATCCTTCAATATAATGAAGACTACTATTATCAGAAACAATAATTAAAGTTCTTTCAAATTGCCCCATATCTTTACTATTAATTCGGAAATAACTTTGTAAAGGTCGCTCTAAAGTAGTATTCTCAGGAACATAAATAAAGCTTCCTCCCGAAAAAACAGAAGAATTAAGTGCAGCAAACTTATTATCATTACTTGGTACTAATTTACCAAAATATTTCTTAACTAACTCTGGATACTTCTTTATTGCTTCATCAATAGATGTAAAGATAACATTCTTACTTTCAAGTTCTTTTAACATATTATGATAAATTACTTCACTTTCATATTGAATTCCCATTCCATCTAAATTAGCTTCACTCTCAATTACTCCCAGTGGTTTAAATTCATCTTGAATTTTCTTGTTAACCATTTTCCAATCATTCTTAATACTATCTTGAACACTCTTAAAATAAATTATCTTATCATAATCTATTTTATATTTAGGTCCAAAATCTGGATCTTTTAACTTTAAGAACTCTTGATAAGCCTTAACTCTATAATTTAAAAAATATTCATCCTCATTCTTATACTTAGATATTTTTTTAATATTATCTAAGTTTAATCCCCTAACTTCTATTTTAATCACCTTATTTCTTACTATTTTTCTTTTTAATAGTTTCAATCTTGTTATCAATCGTTTTATTTTTATTTACATTATCTTTTTTGTTTACATCTTTTTTAACCTTAGCAACTTCTTTCTTTAAACTTTCTTTTTCTTTTTCAAGACTACTATTACTTTTCTTTTTAACTTCATTTTTTTCTTTATTAGTTTCTTTTTTTATTTTTTTCTTAGGTATATATTCTTCTTCTTTCCTTACTTTCTCTTTTTCTTTCTCTTTAATTTCCTTAATCTTACCTTTAACCATTGCTTCACTTATTATTAAATCAAATATAAATGTTACTATTAATAATATTATAAAAGTTAAAATAATTGTTAATATTAAATTCCATAAATTATTATCAAATATAACTAACATATCTAAAGTCTTAGTTTCATAAAAAGATATAAAATCTAAAATTGTAAATATTATTGTAAATAACAAAGCTTCTTTTAAATATATAAACTTTCTTTTTCTTTTACCATTTTTAATATCAGAAATTGGTAATATTTTCCCAGTTAAGCTTTTTAAAATAACTTCTTCTTTTTTATTTTTATCTTTCTTATTATCTTTTTCTACTTTAACTTTATCATTTTTCTTTTTTAAAGATACTTTTTTCCTATTCTTAAACTTATTTTTAATTTTAATTATAAATAATTTAATATTACCAAATATTTTTTTAATACCTAACCCAAACTTAATTCCTAAATTTTTAATTATTGACCCTAACTTTAAAAAGAATTTCTTTATTTTAACTAAAAGACTATGTAAGAATACTTTTATTTTATTAGAAATTTTTTTATTTTCAATTTCTATTTCTTTTTTTTGAATTTTAATTTCTTGTTTTTTCTTTTTATTTTCTTGTTTTTTTATTTCTTGTTCTTCTTTTTTCTTAGTATCCTGATTTATTTTCTTTTGAACTTTTTGATAATTGCTTTTTTTAACAGGAGTATTACTTTGATTTTTAGTAGTTTTTTTATTCTTACTATTATTAGTCTTTTTAGGAGTATTTTTAGAATTTGTTTTCTTTTTAGGATTATTATTAGTCTTTTTTGGATTTTTATTAACCTCTTTTAAAGCATTTGCCATATTATCACTCCCAACACGTAATATTATATAAAAAAAAATAATAATTGACAAGTGAAAAAAATAATGTTAAACTAATTATTGTGTTAGGGGATTAGTTTAATGGTAAAATAGGGGTCTCCAAAACCTTAGATGGGAGTTCGATTCTCTCATCCCCTGCCAATAAGTGTTTAATCCATATATTAATCTATCAGAAAAAAATTGATTAATTTCAATTTTTTTTTATTATTAATTTTTCACTACTAATATATGAATAGTTTTAATTAATTATTATTTATTTTTTTAACAGTTAAGGTTGCATTAACTCCACTACTTAGATTTACTCCTAATGAGACTAGTGCCGAAAGTGCCATATCAATTACATTGCCACTACTTAAATTAACAATTGTACTACCACTATAAACGGAACTGGTTCCAACTGATAAGACTCTGGAAATGACAGTTGAGGGGATATTCGTTCCGTTATTTCTAACTGCAAGAGTTAACGTAGTTCCAACTGATGCTGAGACATTTAAAAAGTAATTTATTTCATAAACACCTGTTTGGTTTATCGTGATACTATTGTTAGTTGTATAGCTAGTGTTCGAGCCTGGCATCGTTGTTGGAAGAGGGATTTGACTTTGGGTTAGTATTCCTAGGTTAAGAGTACTAGCTGTATTGTTGAAACGTCCTCCATAGGCTTGAAGTCCCCCAGCGGGGCCCGCAGGGCCAGTTGGCCCTTGGGGAATAACAAAATTTAGAGTATACCCTGAATTCATAGAAACTCCTAGTTAGTAGTTGGAGTTATTGTAACACTTGCGTTAGTTCCGGGAGCACCGGTTGTAACTGTTCCAATTGTAAGAGTTGGAGCTGGTCCGGTTGCACCCGTTGCCCCAGTTGCTCCTGTTGCGCCTGTTGCGCCTGTAGCACCTGCTGGTCCTTGAATTCCTTGGGCACCACTAGCGCCAGCTGGCCCGGTTGGGCCTTGAGGTATAACAAAATCAATAACATAGCTTTTCGCATTTTCATTCATAATTAATCATCTCCTTAAATAGATTTAGTAGTTATTTCATTTCTACTATTAACTTGGCGGATAAAAACCATGGCTTGGCTTCCGGGAACACCCGTTACAACTTCACCAATTGCTAAGCTAGGCGTATCTCCTTCATCCCCTTTAGGTCCCGTTGGCCCCGTGGGTCCTGCAAAACTACTGCCAATAATATAATAACTATTTGGACATGGGCATTTATTGTTCATATTCACCATTTCCTTCCTATACTTTAAAATCTATTTCATTATAATATATGTCATTTTATTTATAATGTCCAATATTCCTATTACCATATTTTGGAAATTTGTTCATATATTGCTTCAATTAATCGTATTACGGGGGCAAAAAGTGCAAATATATCAATATAATGAGACAATTATATTGGTGGTGAAATTATAATGAATTTTTCAAAATTATCGTTATTAAGAATAAAAAAAGGATTGAGTCAAAGAGAACTAGCTAAAATTATTGGCGTTGCTAAATCTACTTATGCTCGTTGGGAAACCCAAGAAGATATAATTCCTCTTTGGCATATAGTTAAATATTGTAATTATTTTAAAGTTTCAATTGACTATCTTTTAGGTGTCAGTGATTATAATACTTATAGTAATTATGATTATACAAGAACAATTGATAAAAAAATAATTGGAAATAATATAAAGTATTTAAGAAAGCAACATAATTTAACGCAAAGAGATTTGGCTTTATTGTTAAATACCTCTCAATCAACAATATGTGCTTATGAAAGTGGGAAAACCCTAATTCTAACTGCTTTTGCTTATGCCCTTTCTAAAACTTTCAATGAATCAATTGATGATATATGTGGTCTTAATAAGAAAGGTGTTAATATTCAAAGTTAATAAAAAATAGACTTTATCTTTAATAATTGTTATAATAATTTTATATTATTAAATGGAGGCAATATGAAATTATTAGTAAGTGACTTTGATGGTACCTATTATTTAAATGATTTAGATATTTTAAATAATAATAATTTAATAAAAGAATTTCAAGCTAATGGCAATTTATTCATGTTATCGTCAGGAAGAAGTTTTAAGTCTTTAAAAGATATGACTAAAAAGTATAATATTCCTTATGATTATTTATCTTGTTCAGATGGATCTATTCTTTATGATAAATTTGATAATATTATTATTAAATTTGATTTAGAGCCAAGTATTAAAGACGAATTTTTATCTTTATCTAAATATGCTAATGTTAGAAAAATCCAACACTCATATCCTTATGATTATTCAGATACTACTTTAAATGATACTTTATTAGGTTTAAATATTGTAATTGATAATCAAAATATAACTGATTTATTTTTAGATAAGTATAATGAAATGAAAAATAATTATCCAAATTATGATTTTTTAGTTTATTCTTATAATGACATAACTTATTTTTGTTTAAAGAATAAAGGTATTAATAAATCATCAACTATTTTTTCTTTAAAAGATAAACTTGGTTTAATAAATAATAATATTTATACAGTTGGTGATAATGAAAATGATTATTATATGTTAAAGTTATTTAATGGTTATTATATTGGTAATCCTAATGATAGAATTAAAAAGATATGTATTTCTGGATATAATAATGTTTCTGAACTTATTCTCAATATAAAAAATTAGAACCTGAATTCTAATTTTTTTTATTATTTTCACTTGGTAACCCAATTGTATAGGCACTTTCAGGACTCATTCCATCTCCTCCAGTTATTTTAACTTCTGGTTTTAGATAAATGGATGGCCGCGTGCCATGTTGATCCGAAGAAGGGCCGGTGCTGCCGAGACTTCCATTGTTAAAGACAAAGGACATGTTCGAGCCACTATATGGTGTTATTAACCATATATCTGCTAAGGTATCATTATAACCTTTACCTAGCATTGCCGAAAACATTTCTCCCATTCTTGGTAATCCTACTAAACCTCGCCAAGTAGTTGTTGTTTTTTCACAACTACTTGCTGGTTCTGTTGTATTGCTTGCTCTACATATTGAATTTTTAAAACTCGTAACCTCTCCTACTTGTCCCAAATAATAAGTCCCATCTGTTATATATTTTTGAAGTTCAGTTGTTAACCATGTATTATTCAAGTAATAACCCCAATGCCACACGTTGCCGTTTGATACTACTGTTCCATAATTTCTTATTGAATTAGAACTGGAAAAATTTTTAGTTAAGACTGTATCACCATCTCTTACATAATCGACACTTGTTAATTTGGTTATGTTATTACCCTCATCATCTTTATCTATTCCTACTATTCTATATATTTTATTATCTACTTCGACATACTCACCACTTAATCTCGTATTGATTAAATCTCCATTATTTCCTGATTCTTTATCATCATTTATTCGATATGGATTAGTCTCACTTCCATCTCCACCTGCTACTATTCCGATATTTGATTTTAGATTTATAGATGGACGAACACCCTTTGCTCCCGAAAAGGGATTGTTATTGCTGAGATTGCCATATTCGCTGACGTACCATACATTCGAACTAACTGGTGTTATTAACCACCAATTATATCCATTTTTCAAATATCCTCTTGAAGAAATTGTATTTTTATAACTTTGATATTGTTCATACGCATTTAATAATCCTACATCTCCAGTTACCATTGTTGTTTCAGGTATTTTCGTAGTATAACTTGTAGTTTCTGTTGCATTCCAAGAGGCATCTTTGACTATTATATTCTCATAATTATATAAGGTATCCTTAAAATCTTCATTTAACCATTGATATATCCAGGAAGCTTTATAGTTATCTTTATCTTTATTTTTATATATTGTATCTTCTCCCCAAGATATTGCTGTTATTTCATCTTGGGTTATTAATTTCATGGAACCATCTGAATTAATTGCTACTATTCTCCATAGTTTTCCGGAATACCAGACATAATTGAAATTAACACATTCGTTATCTCCTGAAAAATAGATTATATCATCACTTGGATCACTTGGGGTTCCATTATCATCTGTTAAAGTTGGAGTACATGTATCAGTTGTATGACTTGCAATTGCTTCTATTAAAGTATCTTTTAAAGGCATAGTCTTATCTAAATTTTGATTACCTTCTACTACTACTTTAGCTTTAAACTCTTTATTCATATAAGTATTATCGGCAGTTTCCATAAGCCATACTTTAACATGATATTCACTTGTTTCTCCTACTTTTAATTTACCTTCACTTTCTATATATTTATCTTCACTTAATATTTTAGGTTCAGAATAACCTTTATTATCTTTATTTACTATATATTTTATAACTGTTTTAAATTCAGGATCAGTAGATAACTCTTCAATATAAACATTATAATTAGCAACTAAGTTACCTGTATTTTTTACTTGGAATACTAATTCTTGTTCTAAACTCTCACCTTCTTCATCAGTCATAGGATACATATTAGATAGATTTAAAAACTGAGTTTTCGAGTCCTCAAATGTAACTTCTAATGTACCTACATTAATTACATAATTATTAGTAGATTCTTTAGTATACATTAAATAAGCATAACTAGAGCCTAGTATTAATACTAAACTTAATGTTATTATCATTATTAATAAATTTCTTTTATTATTCATATTCTTTTACTCCTCTATTCTATTTATATTTTAACATATTATGTCCCGTTTTACAAATCAAAATTAAAAAGACATATAAAACCTAGTAGTATTATTCTACCAGTTTTATATGTCGAAAATTATCATTAATTGTAATTTTAATTAGATGATTTTTTGATACACCCCCCCCGTAGTTATCAAATTGTTAACATATTTATTTGATACAAAAATCATTTTTAACATGAGGGTCACCTACCTTTAATCTATTAACATGATATCATATTATTTCAAAAATGGAAAGAGAAAAAATAATTAAATTGACAAATTCATGTCAACTTAATTATTTATCTTCTGGTCTCATAAGTGGGAATAAGATATTATCTTTAATATTTTCAACTCCTGTTAATACTTGTAATACTCTATCGATTCCCATACCCCATCCTGATATAGGTGGCATACCATATTCCATAGCATTAATATAATCGTAATCCATCATCATAGCGTCTGCATCACCCTGAGCTTTAAGTTCAGCTTGATGTAATAATCTTGCCTCTTGGTCAATTGGATCAACAAGTTCTGAATAAGCATTAATAATTTCAGCTCCATTGATAACTAATTGGAATCTATCTGTTAAAGTTTTATCATCATCATTTGCTCTTGCTAAAGGTGATAATTCAATTGGATGTTCAACTAAGAATACTGGTTCAATTAAATGAGGCCGAGCAACTTTCTTATATAAAGCATCAACTAAATTACCATATCCTAAATCTTCAATGTTATCTTCAGTTTCAAACTTAATATCTTTATCTTTAATAGCATTCAATAAATCTTCTTTCGTAGTAACTTCTCGAATATCAATATCAGCATATTTTAAAATTAAATCCCGGAATGATACTGATTCCCATTTTTTAGATAAATCAACTTCTTTATCATTAATAGTTATTTTTAAAGTTCCAAAAACTTTTTCAATAACTGTTTTTAACATATCTTCAAGGAAAACCATATTATCTTTATAGTTATAATAAGCAGCATATCCTTCAACCATTGTAAAGTCTTGTAAGTGAGTGGCATCAATTCCTTCATTTCTAAAACATCTTGCAAATTCAAATACTTTTGTAAATCCTCCAACAACGGCTCTTTTTAAATAAGTTTCAGGTGCAATTCTTAAATAAACATCAATATCAAGAGCATTATGATGAGCAACGAATGGTCTTGCGCTTGCACCACTGGCTTTATTAGATAAAACAGGAGTTTCAATCTCAATATAGCCTCTATCTTCTAGGTATCTTCTCATCTCTTTAATAAATTGATATTTAAGTAAAAATCTTTTTCTAGTTTCTTCATTCATGATTAAATCAAGATAACGATTTCTGTAACAAATTTCAGGATCAGTTACCCCATGGAATTTTTCAGGAAGCGGTTTTAAAGCTTTTCCTAAGAAAGTAAAATCACTGCAACGTAAAGTCTTTTCTCCCGTTTGAGTTGTAAATATCTCTCCACTTGCTCCAATAAAATCTCCAACATCAATTAAAGTCTTAAAGAAATTATATTTTTCTTCTCCTACCATATCTATTTTAATTGATAATTGTAAATCTCCTTCTAAATCTCTTATTTTAAGAAAACTCATTTTCCCCATTTTTCGCATGAAAACAATTCTACCTGCCACTTTAACATCTTTTGTCTCATCAGGTAAAACACTTGCTTCTTTTAAAGTATAATTAGTTTCATATTTTTCAGGATAAGGATTACAATATTTTCTAATTTCATCAACTTTTCCTCTTCTAACCATTTCTTGTTCTGTAAATTCTCTCATAATAACCTCCAAAATTTCTAAGTAAATAATATCATTAAAGTTACTACTTGTCAATCATGTTTTTCAATTCCATCAATGATATAATCTTCACTTTTATGTGGTTCAACCCTTAATAAATCTAAATAATCAAGTTGTCTTAACACTTCATAAACAACAATTGCACAGCAATTTGATAAGTTTAAACTTCTTACATTCTTAGTCATTGGTATTCGCATACAATGATCTAAATCTTTTTGTAATATCTCTCGTGGAATGCCAGTTGATTCTTTCCCAAAAATTAAATAGATATCACCTTCAAGATAACTTTTCTTATAATCAAAACTAGTATGAGGCTTCTTACCATATCTTGTAAAATAATAATAAGTTCCTTTATTTTTACTTTTAAATTCTCGAAAATCTTTATAAACATAATATTCCAACTTATCAATATAATTAACTCCACTTCTTTTAATACTAGCAGAATCTAATTTAAAACCTAAAGGTTCAATTAAATGTAATCTTGTATTAGTTGCAACACAAGTTCTCATAATATTTCCTGTATTAGTTGGAATCTCAGGTTCATATAAAACTATATTTATCACAAACATCACCAGAAAAAATTATAACGTAATTAAAGTAAAAAAGCAAGAATTAACGAGATTCTCGCTTTTACATTTCCATAATAAACGTTAAAAAACAAATATTTGGTAGTTGTTTACCACTTTTAATATCAATATCTAGTATAGATAACTTATAAAGTAATTTTAAAAGTTCCTTTTTACTATAATTAAGTCCCTTCCCTCTTGCTAACTTAACCGGATACTCTTTAACTCCTAATATCTCACTTATTCTAGCATCACTTAAATTAGCTAAAACTTTAACATTATAAATTAATCTAATTTGATTACTTAAAATAACTAATATTTGAAATATTTCAGTTCCAGTTTCTATAAAATGATTATAAAGATTATAACTTTTCTTTTTATCTTTTTTAATAATTGCATCAATTAAATCAAAGATAGTATTTTCAATTGTTTCTCTAGTTATTAAATCAATATCTTCTTTTTTTATAACTTTATCATCTAATTTATACATCTTTAATTTATTAAGTTCCATTTGAACATTATTTAAATCATGTCCTACTTTACTTAAGAAATAATTTAAAGTAACCATATCCATCTTATAATCTTCTAAATTATCTTTAATAAAACTTTCTAAATTAGTATCACTTATTTTAATTATTTTAAAATATTTACTAATCATTTTAACTATCTTTAAAACATTATTTATTTTAGGTGTTACTAATATTAGAATATTATCACTTGGATTATCAAGATATTTTAAGAATCCTTCAAGATTAAAATCATCATCTTTTTGACTTAAAAACAAAGGGTTATTTCCAACAACAACTTTCATTTGACTAAACAAGCCATAAGTATCTAAAGCCTCTATAATATCATCTATCGTATTAGTTTCTAAATCATATTTAATTAAATCATATTCTTTTATATTCTTAGTTATTTTAGCAATCTCTTTCTCAATTAAAGTATTATTAGTGCCTTCAATTATATACAACTTATCCATTCTTAAATACCGTTTTTAACACACTCAAAAGCATCATCTAATTTATCTATTAAAGTACCAGAGCCTTGTGCAAATTTTATACTTCCGCCACCATTACCATTAGTTAGGCTTGTTACTTTCTTAATGATACTTGAGGCATCAATTCTTGAGTTACTTCTTGCAATAAAGGTTATTTTATCATTAATCATATTAGCAACTAATATAAATATATCTTCATATTTATTAGCAAGAGTATCTAAAATATTTTTTAAAGTATTATTATCTTCATTACTAACTTTTAATAATAATAACTTAATATCTTTAATAGTTTCTATTTTTTCTTCATAACTTGAAATATCTAAAGTAATATTTTCTGTTTTCATCTTTTGATATTTTTTCTCGAATTCTCTAACCTCTTTAGAAACTTCTAAATCTTTTTGTTTAAGTTCAACTAAATCTTTATAAGAATCTACTTTAGGTGCTATATATTTAATATTTAAATTAAGTTTTAAATTATCTCGTTTAGCCATTAGATTTATATCTTTAGCTTTCATAATATTTTTAACAATATTATCATTATAAGGAGCAGCTACTTTTAACATAGCATCTTCTATTTTTTCTCTTGTAACACCAGTTATTCTCCAAGTATTACTTCCTTTATTTTCTAAAGATGTAATTGCAAACTTTTTAATATCTTTAGTGTTTTTAACGTGACACCCTCCACATAACTCATGAGAGTCTCCAATTGTTACAAGTCTTACTTTATCTTTATATTTGTCTGTAAATAAAGCCATTACTTCATCCTTATTAATATCTTTATAGTCTTTTAATTCAGTTACTCTATCAATTGACTTTTTGATATAATCATTAACAAATTCTTCTACTTTGATTAACTCAGAATCACTTATTTTACCACGGTAATTAAAGTCAAATCGCATATAAGAATCTGCTACATAACTTCCTGCTTGATGAATATCTTTATCAATTAAAGTTTGAAGAGCAAGTTGTAAAATATGAACAGTTGAGTGATTTGCTTCAATATTAATCCGTCTTTCTTTATCAACTAATAAATCAAATTCCATACCTTCTTCAATTTTTCCACTTAAGACTTTAATTTTATGAATATGTTGTCCATTAGGTGCTTTAAAAACATCTAAAACTCTGGCTTTTGCTTTATCACTGATAATCATTCCCGTATCGCTTATCTCGCCACCAGATTCTGCATAAAAGATAGTTTTATCAAAGACAATATAGCCATCTTTACTTAAACTTGAAACTAACTTATCATTTTTAATTAAACTAATAGCTTTACCCTTTAATTCATAAGCCTCATAAATAAACTCTGATTTTTCTTTATAATTAAGTAAAAATTCATTTTGATTTTGCATTGATTCATTTTCTTTTCTAGCATTTTTAGATAATTCTTTTTGTTTCTCCATACATTTATCGAATTCACTTCTACTTGTTGTGAATCCTGCTTCTTCTAAATATTCAAGAGTTAATTCAAATGGAAAACCATAAGTATCATAAAGTTTAAAAGCATCATTTCCACTTATTGTATTATCAATTGATAAATCCATTAATTCAGCTAATTTCTTTTCACCATTATCAAGAGTTTTTAAGAATAATTCTTCTTCTTCTTTAATTAATTCTTTAACCAATTCTTTCTTTTCTTTTAAATAAGGATACACATCTTCCATATTAGCAACAACTGAATCAACTAGTTTATACATAAATGTTCCTTTTAGCCCTAGTTTACGACCATATCTAACACTTCTTCTTAATAAACGTCTTATAATATATCCTCGTCCAACATTATCAAAAGATGCTCCATCTGCAAGTGAGAATGTTAAGGCTCTTATATGGTCTGCCATTACTTTATATGGCATTGAACCATCATAAATAGTTCCACTTAATTCTTCAATTTGATTTATAATTGGTAAGAATAAATCTGTATCAAAGTTGCTATCAGCATCTTGAAATATACAAGCCCATCTTTCAAGACCTGCTCCAGTATCAATATTTTTACTAGGTAGTTCTTTGTACTCGCATCTTTCTACTCCTTCTTTAGAGTTAAATTGACTAAAGACATTATTCCAAATTTCTACGTAACGCTCGTTATCTTCACCTTTTGTAAAGTGTTCTAAAGCCTTCCCATCATAATCATATTTTTCTCCTCTATCAAAGAAAATCTCACTATCAGGTCCACAAGGTCCTTCTCCTATCTCCCAAAAGTTATCTTCAAGTTTAACAATATGACTAACTGGTACCCCTAAACTTTTCCATTTATTAAACGTAAACTCATCATCTGGATAAACTGTAAAATATAGTTTCTCAATTGGAATATTAAACCACTTATCACTTGTTAATAATTCAATTACAAATTCACAAGCTTCATTTTTAAAATAATCTCCAATTGAAAAATTACCCATCATTTCAAAGAAAGTATGATGTCTCCTTGTTACTCCAACATTTTCAATATCATTAGTTCTAATACATTTTTGAATATTAGTAATTCTTCTTGATTCTGGCACAACACTACCATCAAAGTATTTCTTTAATGGTGTAACTCCCGCATTAATCCATAACAAAGAATCATCATCTTTAGGTATTAATGGAGCTGATGCAACAACCTTATGTCCTTTACTTACAAAATAATCTAACCACATTTTTCTAATTTCTTTACTTGTCATTTTTTTCATAATTCAATTCCCCTATCTTTACATAAATTTAATATTTTATTAATTACTTCTTCTATTTCCATATTAGTTGTATCAATTAAAATAGCATCACTCGCTTGTTTTAAGGGACTAACACTTCTATTCATATCCCTATAGTCTCTTTCTTCAATATCTTTTTTAATATCTTCTAAATTAACCTTCATACCCTTTTTAGTTTGTTCAAGATATCGCCTTTTAGCACGTTCTTCGACACTTGCTGTTAAATAAACTTTCAAGTTAGCATTAGGTAATACTACTGTTCCTATATCTCTTCCATCCATAACAACACTATTTTTCAAAGCCATTTCTTGTTGTAACTCAACCATTTTTTCTCGAACATGCGTATAAACACTTACTTTACTTGCTCCTCTACTTGCTTCTTCTGTTCGAATATCAAGACTTATATCTTCATTATTTAAATATATTTTATTTTCACCATCTATATTTTTCATTTCAATTTTAACTAATGAAACTTTACTATTAACTAATTCTTCATCATCAAGTGATAACCCATTATTTAAATAATATAATCCAAACGCTCGATACATAGCTCCCGTATCAATATAAATAAATCCTAATCTTTTAGCAATTTCTTTAGCAACTGTACTTTTTCCGGCACCTGCAGGTCCATCAATTGCAATACTATAATTCATAATAATTACTCCTCTCATAAAAAAGACCAACCTAGGAGTGAGAAAATCCCACGTTACCATCCTACTTTGGTCTTAATTTTTATAACGGTATCCCGAAATCCTAAATAAGCAGCCTTTCATATTAACAAACTATTAAGTCCCATCAACCCTTAACTTTCTTTAAATTCATTAATATTACTTCGAATATTTAATAGATTTTAAAATTACAAGAATTATTCTATCACAAAACTCTATTAAATGCTACTATTTTTTTATTTTTTTTACTTGAATTATTTTCAAAGTAATAAAATCTATCATTTTAATTTTCTAGGAATTTTATATAATTTTTCCTAGAAAATGTCAATTTTTATTTTAAACATTATATTATACAAAGTATCAAAAAGTCCATATTAAAACTAGAGATGTCTCTAGTTTAACAAATTTATTTAATTATATAATCTAATATTTTTAATATTAAATTAATCTTATAATAATAATTATATTTATTATCTATAACATTATATAATTTAATATCTAATCCATCTAATATTAAATAATTAATATTATTAATACCAAATAAATTAAATATATCTAAATCCTCATCAAAACTTACTAACTTATCTTTATTTTTAATTAAGATAAGATAATCTTTATATAAATTCTTACAAAATATAAATCTTTTATATTTACTCATATAGTTCTAAACTTAAGTACGTATACTTAAGTTATCTATACCTTTCTTCTGATAAACTCAAGGATAGGATTGTCCTTTACACGATTAATATTAAACCTTAATCTAATATTCAAGTAATAAAGGTCTCGGGCGAACGGCATTATTATTGTTCACGTTGTTCGAACTTACGTTCCCAGTCGTATTCCAATTAGCAACATTATTAGAGTTGTTAGAGGACGGAGACAAAAGCCACAACTCGCCAATTTAATTTATCCTACCCCAAAAATATTTATTAACAATATTTTTAACTTTAATATTATTTGTATATTTAAAACTATAAAGATAAGTATTAATACTTGAAAAACATTTTTCAAAACTAATATAACCTTTATTATATAAATACTTAACTTCTTTAACTCTTCTTTTTATTTTCTTTAAAGTATCTTTTTTTATTTTTATAATTGTTTTATTATTTTTAATAATAAAACGATATCCTAAAAAACAAAATCCTTCTTTACTACTTACTATTTTTGTTTTCTTTTTATTTATTTCTAATTTATAATCATTATTTAATATCTTTTCAATTTTATTTAAACATTCTTCTAAATATTTCTTATTAGGATGCATGATTATAAGGTCATCCATGTACACTATTGTGTATTTAAGATGTAAATCATGAACAATATAATGAATTAATCTTGATAAATAAAATATTGATAGAAATTGACTAGTCATAGCTCCAAGTCCTAACCCTTTACCATCTTTATATCTTGGTAAATCATTTAATTTATCTTTATCATAAGGTCTTTTCTTAATCATTTCAACAATCCTAGAATCAATATCAGAATTTATATAACTACTATTAGTACTATCAATTATTCTACTAATTAATGTATATTCATCATTATCTAATTTGCATTTAATCAAACTCTTTAATACATCATGGTCTATATTATAAAAATACTTTTTAATATCAATTTTTAATATATAAAAATTACCATATTTCTTACATTTTTCTAAATACTTTTTAACTAACTTAATTCCATAATCTACACCATATCCACTTCTAGTTGCAACTATTCTATTATCTAAATATTTATCTAATTTTGGAATTAAAACATATCTTGCTAAATAATGATTAATAACTTTATCTTTAATTCTTAAAGACATTACTATTCTATACTTAGGTTCTCTAATTATAAATATATTATATTTACTAGGATAATAACTCATATTAGTAAGTTCATTATAGATATTTATGATATTTTGCATTTTATTTCTTTCAAATACATAAACTTTTTTCTTATTCTTAGTATTCTTTCTAATTTCTAAATCATAAATATCTATTAAATCTTTAATATTAACTTTCATCTTGAATCCATTTAAACAACATCTTATTAATACTAAGTAATCTATTACTTAATTTAATAGATTGTTTTTCACTTATTATCCTCTTCTTAAAACTTTGCTCTATATAAAAGTCAATTAAATTAACTTTCATAATAGTTTTAATTTGAATATCTTTTCTTTTATCTATATTAGTATAATTAGCAGTATAAACTAGTTCTAATAATTCATAACTATCATTAACTAATCTATTTCTAAGTTCAAAGTATTTTCTAGGATAATTAATTAAATAATCATCAAGTATCATAATAAATTCTTTAATATATTTAGCAATAACAAACTTATCATTCATTTACAATACTAGATATAGTTTCTAGTATTCTATCTAATTTTTCAGGACTTACTTTTTTAACCTTTTCAACTAAATCTTTATAATTAGTATCTTTCTCATATTTTTCTTTTCCTAATCTTACAAATTTTAAATATTTATTTAAGTTCTTAAAGTTATTATTGTTATCTTCTCCTATAACTTCATAACTAATCTTATTTTCTTCTAATTTATTTATTACTTTATTAAGTGCTGATTTAGGAAACCCTACTTTATTATTTTTAATTTGATAGTTAAAAAGATAATAAAGAATATAACAATCATCATCATAAGTACTATAAAAAGTACCACTTCTTCTTATCTTGATAACATTCATATAACTATAAAACTATTCCTTTCTTTTATTAATTTATATAGTTAAACTTTCAATCAAAACCATTTCTACTAATGGTTAAACCCCTTGATATATAAGGCGGTTTCCGGACGTCTTTGCCGTCCAGGAAACTCTATGCTATTTCAGGGTAATATGGAGTATTCAAACTTCCATCTCCATCTGTTATTTTTATATCGGATATTAGATTAACGGACGGGCGAACGGCAATATTAGAGCTCACGTTGAGCGAACTTACGCTCTCAGTCGTATCCCAATTAGCAACATCAGTAGAGTCGTGAGAGGACGGAGACAAAAGCCATCCATAGTTACTTGGCATACTATTCATCCAACTTGCTGATTTTATACTACTAAAATCTTTTAATTGCTTATCCCAATTATCATTTTCACTGCTTACTGAAAAGCCATAATCGCTTGGATACATTAAGGCAATTTTTCCTTCCCAGGTTGCTTGATTTTCTTTCCACACTTTACATCCATTTTCACTTTCAGATTTTCCAGTATTTTCAACGCAACTTGCAACATCTCTTTCATTCGCATAGGCTTCTTTTGGATTATCAATTATTCCTGTATAACTTTCAGGATCATAAGTTACTGTTCCCAAATAATATTTGGTGTCTTTTATCATATCTTTGGCATTTTTACTTAAGTAACTCATGTACCCATCACTTGGTTGTTTTGTATATTTATCAATTCCAGCATTTAACCAATATTGGAGTCCTGCTGTTGCCCAGTCATTATTGTATGTTCCACTTGTTTTTTTATTCCAATAAGCATAGTTCCCACTTGTATATTGAATATTATATTCAGTTCCACTTGCAGAAAAAGTTGCAGGGAACATATCTCTTGTTAAAACTTTATTATTAACTATTTTTAAGTGTTCTTCTCCACTTTCATCTTTGAATACTCCGATTATTCTCCATATTTCACAATTAGAACTTGCAGTTTCATAAGTTGTATTATCACTACAATTAAAATAAATATAATTCTTTATTCCATCATTTCCAGAATAACGATATTCTCTTACCTCATCATCTTTTGAAGTTGTTGGAGTATTATCAGATTTTACTCCAATTACTCCTCCTGCTTGGCCTATAGTATCTTTAACAACATCAGTTCCAATTTCACTTTTAATTTCTTTCTCATCAAAGTCACCATTTACGGATACTTTGATACTTGCAAAAACATTATCATTCCATGTTTCCATATCATAATCAGCAAGACTTGTATTTCCTATATTAGTCTTAGGGGATATCCACATATATAATTTATACGTTATTTCTACATTATCTGTATTTGCATCTATTGTATTTATCCATATTGCTTTTCCATCTTTTATATTACTATAACTTGCATTATCTAATACTGTTTTATCAACTCCATCTTTGGTTTCTACTAACCTAAACATTAATAAGTTATCTTTTATTCTTTCTGTTCTTTCTGTATTTTCATCTCCTGTTGGTTCTTCTCCCCAATTTAAAACTATTTCATACCAAATTGGTTTTGAATATTTATTCCTTCCTTCGATTGTAAACTCGAAATAATCATCATCACCTGGTTCAGCTTTAGGTAAAGCATTTGTAATTGATAGTTCATTAGATTCCGTATATTTCATGAATACATCTCCGCTTATCAAAACTTGATTTTGGAGCGTATTTGAATATGTCCATATTGCAAATGTTACTCCGAATATTAGAACTAAACAAATCGCTGCTATAACTCCAACTATAACTCCCTTTTTACGTTTATTTTCCATTTCTATTTCCTCCTTCTGGGCTTACGCCCCTCTACTATTACATTTTCATTATAAAATATTTTTAGGATTTTAGCAAGTCTTTTTTTAAATCCTCATGTGAAAAAAGACATATTTAAAATAAGTATTATCAATACCATATTTTATATGTCTTTTTGTATCTTTTACTATACTTTGAATAACTAAAAGTGGTAGCCCCCCCCCAATGTCGACAAGTAGTTAACATACATATTTATCATATTTACTATATTCATAAACTACACTTCCTTTATTCTTAAAATACAACTTAATCATATCATATAATTTGAATTAAGGGAAGAGTATATTTTTCTAATTAGACATTATTTGACATATAATTTATTATTCTTTTTAAACTTAATATTTTTTAAGATAATACTTAAAAGAATAAAATAACTAATATTTAAAATAATACTATTTTTAAATTTATATATTAAATCACTTATAGTAACTATATTATAATTACTTAATTTAACTAATAAAAATAATATTAAATCATATAAAAAGATAAATATAATTACTAATATTAAACTTATAAAATAATTACATCTTATAAATTTATCTATCTTTTTTATTATTTTAGCAAATAATAAAAATATTAAACTATTAAATAATAAAATATATGAAAATAATAAATCATAGATTAAACCTATTATAAATACAGTTTGTAAGTATTTTTTATTATCAATTTTATTATATAAAAATACAATTAAAGTTAAAGTTAACATTGGATAAAATAAATTTAAATTATTAAAGTAACTAGGAATAAAATACGTTATTAAATAATCTAATATTATTGTTATTAAAATAATAATATAAATAATATCACTTCCTTATTAAAACATTTACAAATTTAAAATCATTAAAGCTACTAGCTGGTTTAATTTTAATTATTTTAGATACATCATATTTATCAGGAGTAGTTTCAATTACACTTCCAATTAAAATACCACTTGGAAATATTCCTCCCATTCCACTTGTATAAACTAAACTATCTTTTTTAATATCAACAACTTTATTAGTTCCGGTTACTTCAAGAGTATTACTGTTTGCATCATATCCTGACATTATTCCATAGATAGTATCATCACCATTTTTTATCATAACTGATATTTTACTATTAATATCATTTGTTGTTATTAACTTAATTTCACTTGTGAGTTTGGATACACGATTAACTCTTCCAATTAACCCACTTCCGGTAATCACTGCCATATCTTCTTTTAACCCATCGTTACTACCTTTATTAATTGTAATTGTATTAAACCAATACAT
>CANRIE010000003.1 GCA_947630585.1 uncultured Bacilli bacterium
ATTATATCAAAAAAGTGATAAAAACTATTAACTTTTAACTTTAACGTTTTTATCACTTTCTATATTAACATTTACAAAGCTCAATTTAGACTTTCTTTTATTACGCTTCCTTTTTGGTAACTCATAAGCGATAAACCTCGGGGTTTGGGGCAGAGCCCCATTTATATAAATCAAATTATAATTGGCAACCATTTTTATACATTATTAAATTGCATTTACCTGTCTAAAAACGCAAATATTTGTAAAAATCGAGTAATTTTCAAAACTCGATTTTTCAATTGCATTTACTTTTCTAATATATATCAAGCATTTACAAGTTGCATTTACTTTTCCAATTCACCTTTAAAGTATCATTTAAAACTATTTAATTCTGAAATTACACATCAATTACTTCACACCTTAATTTGATTTCTTTTACAAAAATTGATTCTTTATCTTTATTAGTCATTAAATAAACATTATTTTTACTTCTAGTAAGAGCAACATAAAATAAGCGTCTTTCTTCAGCATATAAATAACTATCTTTATTTTTAAAACATAAATTAACGATCTTATCATCTTCCATTTTATTAGGAAAACCCAGTAATTCATCACTTAAATTTAAAACTATAATATCTTCACTCTCAAGTCCTTTTGAACTATGAACTGTTAAATATTTTAAATTCATATCTTGATATTTTAACTCATCACCATTTAACACAATATCTAAATCATGATTACATCGCCCTAAAACTAAACATTCCCTTTTTCCTAAATCATACATATATTTAAGTAAATCAAAGAATTTATATTTATAATTACTTTTTGTAAAATAAACAATTTTTATAGGTTTATCTAATCTTTTATCTGATATTAATCGTTTTGATAATTGATAAGGATTTTTTTTAATAAACGCATTTGATATTTTAATTAACTCTAAAGAATTACGATAGGTTTTCTTTAAATAGAATACTTTACTATTTGAAAAATATTTTTTAAACTTAATAAATAATTCTAAAGTTGACCCTGAAAAAGCATAAATTGATTGAAAGTCATCCCCTACTGCAAAAACTTTACTATCTAAACTCTCACTTATCGCTTTAATTAGTTCATAACGAATCATTGAAATATCTTGAAATTCATCAATTATTATATATTTATAATATTTTTTCATTCCATATTTCTTAACACATTCTCTTGCAAGCTTAATCATCATATCAAAATCTATTTTATAACTACTATTAACTTCTTCTAAATAAAATCTATATATATCAAACATAATTATTAAAAAACATTTATTTTTATATCTTTCATTTTTAGATAAGAATCTATTTTTCTTTAGGTATTTTTTAAAATCTTTCGTTGTTTGATTATTACATTTAATCATATTTATAAATTTATTAATTAGTTTTTTAAATGATAAAAACAATTTATTATATTTAGTTTTAACAAGATCTATATCTATATCTATATCTTCTTCTATATAATATTTAAAGTAATCGATTATAAAGTCTAAATAAGGATTATTTTCTAAGAATCCTTCAAAGTATTCTGATATCGTATATTCAAGTAAATCACTTGGGGCTATTTGATAGTAAACATGACTATTTTTAAGAATTTCTAAAGAAAGTTTATGAAATGTAAAGACATCTATTTCATAATCAAGACGATTTTTTAAGTTATTAACGGCTTCATTCGTGAATGATATACAAAGGATATTTTCGGGATTTACTTTTAAAACTTCAACTAAATATTTAATTTTTCCAACAATTGTTAAAGTTTTGCCGCTTCCTGCTCCTGCTACTACTAAGTTATTTTTAGCATTAGAAAGAATAGCCATTCTTTGTTCATTATCTAAAGAATAACCATTTATATTAGAAAATATTTGATTGTTGATATCCAATTCTTTGTTTTTCATATTTTGCCCTCTATATAATATAACCGAAAAAAAATGAATTTGACAAAAAAAGTTTAATTATTTGCATAGTTTTATTGCTAGGATTGGTTTTAAATGTTATAATTACTTTGAAAGTTGAGGATGATTATGAAAAAAATTACTGATTTAGATTTGAAAGGAAAAAAAGTTATTATTAGGGTTGACTATAATGTTCCTATTAATGATAAGGGAGAAATCGTTGATGATAATAGAATTAGGGAAAGTTTACAAACAATTAATTATTGTTTAGATAATGATTGTAAAATTATTTTATTATCGCATCTTGGAAAAGTAAAAACGGAAGAGGATTTAAAGAAAAAGAGTTTAAGAGTTGTTGCTGAACGTTTGTCTGAACTTACTAATAAAGAGGTTATTTTTGTAGGAGCAACAAGAGGAGATTTAGTAAACAATACTATTTCTAACATGAAAGCAAAAGATATTGTTATGCTTGAAAACACAAGATTTGAAGATTTAGATGGTAAAAAGGAAAGTGGCTGTGATAACGAGCTTGCTAAGTATTGGGCTAGTCTTGGAGATGTATTTATAAATGATGCGTTTGGAACTTGTCATAGGGCTCATGCATCTAATGTTGGAATTGCCAATAATATTAAGGAGAAAGCAGTTGGATTTTTAGTTCAAAAGGAACTTGATAATTTACTTCCTATAATAAATGAGCCAGCAAGACCATTTACGGTTATTTTAGGTGGTGCGAAGATTGTCGATAAAATTGAAACTATTAGAAATTTAGTTAAAAAAGCTGATTATATTTTAGTTGGAGGCGCAATGGCTTATACTTTCTTAAAAGCTAAAGGTATTGAAACGGGAAAATCTTTGATTGATGAGGAGTCTCTTGATTTTGCTAAAGAAATGTTAAGTTTAACTGATAAGATTATTTTACCAGTTGACCATTTAGCAAGCGATAGTGTTGATAACAATAACTATACTACTAAAGAAGAATTAGATATTAATGATATTGGTCTTGATATTGGTCCTAAAACTATTTCTTTATTTGAATCTTATATTGAAAAAAGTAAAACTATTTTCTGGAATGGACCTATGGGTTATTATGAAAATCCTACTTATCAAAATGGAACTAAAGAGTTGTGCGACTACATAAGTAAACTTGATATCACATCTATTGTTGGAGGTGGCGATACAGCATCATGCGTTATTAATATGGGTTATAAGGATAAGTTTACTCATGTTTCAACTGGTGGTGGAGCCTCTCTTGAACTTTTAGAAGGCAAAGATTTACCAGGAATTGGGGCGATAAAATGAAATTAATATGTGCTAATTTTAAAATGAATTTAACAACTCCTATTTTAAATATTTATTTAGCTGCGATTGATGGGAAGATTAAAGATAATGTTATCTTTTTTCCTAGTTCTTTGTATTTAAGTATGTTTAAGGAAAGAGGCTATCAAGTTGGAAGCCAAAATATATCTTTTAAGGAATCTGGTAGTATCACGGGTGATTTATCCGTTATCCAATTAAAGGAATTTGGAATAAGTCATACGATTGTTGGCCACTCCGAGATGAGAGAATATTTTAATGATTCTAAGCATGTTAAAGAAAAAGTTAATTTGGCTTTAAGAAATAAAGTTAAGGTTATCCTTTGTATTGGTGAAAAATTAGAAGAATATGAAAAAGGCAAAACCATTCCTGTTTTAAAAAAGGAATTGGATAAAGCTATAAAATCTAATTTAAAATTAATTACTAATGATAATTTAATAATTGCTTATGAACCTATTTGGGCAATTGGAACTGGGAAAATACCAACTAAAGAAATTTTAGATAATACTATTTTAGAAATTAAATCATATTTAAAAGAACAGTATAATTTGAATTTAAAAGTGTTGTATGGTGGAAGTGTTAATTTAGATAACATTGAAGAACTTGAGAAAGTTGATTCAATTGATGGTTACTTAATTGGAGGAGCATCTTTAAATCCTGAAAAATTTTTATCCTTGATAAATAAGGTAAATTAACAGATTCGACATTTGTAGACAAAAAAAGTTCTTTGCAAAATTTGTAAAATATTATATAATGATAATGCGTGCAGTAAAAGAAAGGAATAATATGAAAATTAGAGTACTAATGGTCGACGATAATAAACAATTAGTCGATATGGTTAAGGAGTATTTTAGTAGTCACGCAGTAATATCATTAGACTTAGTTGCTAATGATGGAGTTGAAGGAGTCGAGTTAATTAAAAATCATGTTAATGATATTGATTTAATTTTACTAGACTTGATAATGCCTAAGAAAGATGGAGTGTCAGTTTTAGAGGAAATTAAGGATATTCCTAATTTGCCAAGAATTATTGTTTTAACATCTTATAACACCCCAGAAATTATTAGGAAAGTTGCTGATTTAGGAGTTAACTATTTTATGTTAAAACCTTTTGAACTACCAGAACTTGAGAAAAAGATTTTAGAGTCAGCTTCTGATAATTCTAGTGGCAATCGAACTTTTGATTTGTATCATAATAATTTGCAAATTGCTATTACTAAAATTTTGCATGAATTAGGTGTTCCTTCACATATTAAGGGTTATTCTTATATTAGAGATAGTATTTTAGCTGTCTTCTTAGATCCTAATTTAGTTGGTGGAATAACTAAAGAGTTATATCCAAAAATTGCCAAGGAATTTAATACTACAACCTCGCGAGTTGAAAGAGCAATTAGACATGCTATTGAAGTTAGTTGGAATCGTGGTAATTGGGATTTAATGCAAGAAATATTTGGCTATAGTGTTGATATTGATAGAGCTAAACCAACTAATTCGGAATTTATTATAACTATTGCTGATAAATTACGTCTTGAATATATAAACTTTAAAAACAATAAGAATGATAAAGTTAAATAATTAAAACGAGCCTAAGCCCGTTTTTTTAATTTTCTTTACTTTTATAATCTTCAATAATCTTATTTACTTTTTTTATTGGTAAATTAACATATTTACAAATCTTTTCAATTAAAGCATTTCTTTATACATATTAATTATCGTTTCTTTTTTTGAGTTAGCTTAGCCCTTTTCAAAATTCTCCCTAGCAAATTCTTCTTAAATTGACTTTAATATGGCTGCATTTGATTTTTTTAATTTCTCATCATAGTTATAGTACATTCCTATTAATTCTGGACTAAGATGCATTTCATTCACCACCATTCTAAACATTCTTTTAAGACTACTATCAACTTCTAATTCTTCTATTAGATTATAAATTTCTTCTATCCTATCAGTAACCATCATTACACTCAATATGAACAAATTATGTTCATTAACGTTTCTTTTTTGATACTTATGATTATACCATTCATAATAACATTTTGCAACATTTATATTACGAATACTTAATTTTTGGAATAAAAATCTTGAGTATCCTCATAATTAACCATTGCATAATCAGCTAACTCATTATCAAATGTCCCAAAACTATCAAAGTTGATTAAAGTAATTGGAGATGATCTACTAAAAACTTCTCCTACTTTTAAACTAGAATATAGTTTACAAAGATAACCAAGAGTCCTATCATGCTTTCCTTGTTTAGTTTTTCTTAATATCATCTTCTTATTTTTCTTTTTAGTCTTATTTAATAAATCAGAATGATAATAATTAAATTCAATTATTAATCTTCTATCTCCTGTAGGAGTTCTAACTAATAATACTAAATCACTTTCAAGTGCACTTTCTCCTGTATTTGTAAGACTATATAGTTAAGTGGAAAAAATTCAATCTTTCCAACTAACTTCTCATATGGAATATTTAAAAGGGGTGATACTAAAATTGTTGTTAAGTCTTCATTCTTCCAAAAAAGCAATTTTAGCTGCTCTATCAAAAATTAAAGGAATACTTTGTCCTTTTTTTAAATTATATTTTTCCTGATTAGTCATAACATCATCTCCTTCAATAAAACTGCAAGCCAACCAGTTGAGATTCACTATAACATAGGCTTTCGAAAATGTCAAGTTTTTGTAAATTGACAAATTGTAGACAAAAAGCATTCAAATCGATAAATTGCTTGAAATAGTAGCATCAAATTGGCAAATTTACCCCTAAAAAAAGGGCCAATTTCGCGAATTGAACCAATTTTTTTTACAAATATTCAAAAAAAATTTTTTTAGACGTAAATTGACATTTCTTGACTTTGTAGCATATTTATCTTTAAACTGGATGAATATGAATAAATACAGATTTAATATCTGAGAAGTTAGTTAAAATATCATCTTCTATTTTACTAGCTATTTCATGACTTTCAAAAGTTGATAAATTACCATCAACTGAGATTGTTAATACAATAATAAATTTATAACCTACTGAAACTGAATGAACATCACTTACTTTAACAATCTCTTTATTCTTTAAAATTAACTTAATTATATTATTCTTTGTATTAACGTCTAGTGAAATATCCATTAAAACATTATAACTTTCTTTAAATAATTTAACTCCCGACATCAAGAACCAAATAGATATTAAAATACCAACTATAGAATCAACAAAAAAGATATTAAACTTGCTCATAATAATTGATATTAAAACACCAGTTGTTAAAAACATATCATTTCTGTGATCTAACATACTAGATTTAATTAATATATTTTCTTCTTTTTTATACATTTTCTTAGTATACAAATATAAACCTAATTTAATTAAAATAGTTAAAACGGATACTATTAATAAACTAATTGAAAATATTACTTCATTCCCCTTTACTAAAGAAAATATAGAATCATATAATAACTTTATCCCAATTACTAAAATTGACATACTAATAAACATTGAGAATATATATTCTGCTTTTCCATGTCCAAAGTTATGATCTTCATCACTATCACCACTTGCAATTTTATTTCCTATAAAGGTCATTAAAGATGCAAAAACATCCCCAATACTATTAAAAGCATCTGCTATCATTGATTGACTTTTAAAAAATATTCCAACAAACATTTTCATAAAAAAGAGTAAGATATTAGCAAGAAATCCTAATATACCTACTTTCTTAGTAATTTCAAATCTCATTATATCACCTTTTAAATTATATTCAGTTATCAAACTTTTCTCTTATTATATCTGCCTCTTCTATATCATTTTTTATACCTTTAAAATCATTTTTAGTTTCAGTTTTAGATTCACTCATATTTTTCTTATTATAATAAAATCTATATAAATAATAAAATACTAAAAATAAAAGTATAAAGGGAAGCAAAAAGACAAATACGTGAGCAACTAAAACTATAATTGCAATTCCTATAATAAACATTACTAATCTTTTTATAATTAAACTAATATCATTCATTTGACCACATCCTTGTATCTAAAATTATATCATAATTATTTAAATTGTAAAGAAAAATCCACATTATAGTGGGTAAAAATTAATAAATTACTTTAACTAAATATAATCCTTCGGGGTGAGCTGTTCGATATCCTACGCTTCTATTTTTTCCTTCTAAAATTTTTAGAATATCATCTTTATCTGTTTTATGAAGTCCAATTTGAATAAGTAATCCAACCATATTTCTAATTTGATATTTAATAAAGCCATTGCCTCTAAAAGTGAAAGTTAGAATGTCCCCGTCTTTTTTAATATCAGCAAAATATATTTCTCGAACATAACTTGCTCTTTTATCTTTAGATGGTGTAAACGCTTTAAAATCATGAACTCCTAGAAAATATTTAACGGATCCTCTCATTAAACTAACATCTAATTTTTTATTAATTTGATAAATATAATTTCTTGCTATTGGATCAAATTCTCCCATATTGAGTTTATATTCATATATTTTTTCTTTAACCATATATCTAGCATGAAAATTCTCGTCAACTACCATACAACTAATTACATGAATATCATTAGGTAGTAAACTATTCATAGCCATTTTTAATTTTAAAGGTGTTATATTAACTGAAATATCAACATGAGCTGTTTGTTCTTTAGCATGCACGCCTTTATCCGTTCTCCCACTTGCAACTAGCTTAGTATCTTGCTTATTATTAATATATTTTAAAACATTTTCCATTTCACCTTGAATAGTCCTATAATTATCTTGCTTTTCAAATCCATGAAACAAGGTCCCATCATAAGAAAACTTAAGTAAATATCTCATCTTTCACCTCACTAGAAATACTAATAGTAAGATTATAACATGGATTCCTATAAAAACAATATTTAATTTATCAAAAACATTTCTTTTATTATATTTTTTATTTTTATAAAACCTTAAATAATTAAGAGTAACATATTCTTCTAACTCATTAATGGTTTTATTTTTAACATTATTATTTATAACTTTATAATAATCACTTCCATTCTTTATTCCTAAATCATTCATATATTTTTCTTGATATTCAAGATTATTTTTATAAAACTTATTTATATTACTTTTTCTAAGTTCATTTAAAGTATGACTATGAAGTCTATTCCTTCCTTTAATATACTTAATCTTTCTATCTTTAACAATTAAAAATACATTTACTAAATAATAAATTCCTAAAATAAATTTTATAAAATAATTAACTATCTTTAAGATATCAAACTGAATAAAACTTAAATCTAAGTAACTTAAAAATATATATCCAATTATTATAATTGGTAAAATATAATTTAAAAAACTAATCCATTTAATTTTTTTTAAATGATAAAATAATTCAAAATTTAATAAATAAAGAAGAATTATAACTATAATATTATTACCATAAATTAAACTAATAAAATAAGGAATAATTGATAATAAAAGTAAAATAATATTTAAATCTTCTAAATCAATATTATCATGACTCATCTTTATCTTCTTTAGCATTATTAATTACCCCCTTAACTAATTCATCAATATCTTTAAAATCAATATTAATTTCATTATCTAATAAAATTTGTTTCATTTTTATTATATCTGGTAATATTATCTTATTAGTATTTAAAAACTCATAATCTTTAAATATTAAAGATGTTTTCCCACTTATTAAAACCTGATTATTTTTAAGAATTATCGCATCATCTGTTAATTCATATAAAATATTAGTATCTAAACTTAGAATAATAATAGTTTTATTATATTTATCTTTTAAATCTAAAATTATCTTTTTGATATTATAAATTGCCTTACTATCTAAATATAAATATGGTTCATCAATAATAATTAACTCGGGATTAGTAACTAAATTTAAAGCAATTTGCAGTAATCTTTTTTCACTTTTAGATAATATACTTATTTCTTTTTCTAAATAATCCTTGTTTAACCCAACCATATTTAAAGATGATGTTATCTTTTCTAAATAATTATTATCTTTTATATTTTTCTTTTTTAAATAAAATTCATCACTTACTGTTTTAGTTAAAAAAGTATCTTTATTTAATTTTTTTATATAACATATTTTTCTATTATCATATTCTAAAATACTATTATTAATTAAAACCTCGCCTTTATAACTTGAAATACTTGTTAAAATATCAGGAATTATATAACTATTACTACCCATTATCCCAGTTATTAAATTGTTTTTTATTTTAATATTTATCTTTTTTAATAAAGTTTTCTTTTTATCTTTATAAGTTAAATTATTAAATTTTATTTCCATAAAGCACCTTTTAATTCATCTAAATTGAAATATATTTTATCTAATTTTTTAAAGTATTTAAGTTTCATTGATAATTCTACTGGAAAAGGTATTATAATTCCTTTTTCTTTTAAAGTGTTATAGTCAAGTTCTTTAATATTATCTAATTTAAAATTATCTAGTGTATATAAAGTATTACTTTTTGATATTGTTTCTAAATTATTAGTAAAGTTAATGATTGTTAATTTTTGTTTATTTAACCCTTCAAGTTTATTTAACATGAATTCTAAATCATTTTTATTTAATTCATCTAAAATACTATCAAGAATAAGTAATTTAGGATCATGAATTAAAGCAAGAATTATTAATAGTTTCTTTTTAGTTGAAGAATTTAAAGTATTGATATCTTTATTTAAAATTTTTTCTATTTTAAAGTATTTACTTATTTTAGTTATTTGTTTATTAATCTTGTGTTCAGGATATCCTAAATTTAATAAGGGATATGCTAGTTCATCTTTAACTTTTTTAAATAAAAATTCTTGATTGAATTCATTAGTTGCAACTCCAATTTTTTTTATGTAATTTAAAACTTCCTTCTCATTCAACTTAGTTTTATCTAAAATGCAAATATCACTTGTTGGATAGATTCCTAAAATTATTTTAGTTAACATAGTTTTACCTGAATGATTAGGTGCAATTATGCTAACAAAATCTCCTTGATTAATTTCGAAATTAAAGTTTTCAAAGTTTTTATAATTTAAATTTTTAATACTAAAATAGGCCATACTTCACCACCATAATTTAATTATATATTAAATTTTCAAAAAAAAGTAGACTAGTTGACACTAATCTACATAAGAATTTAATGTATTTTTTATTTTTTCATAATCACTATAAGATTCGGTAATCTTACCATCTTTAACTTTGATTAAAGATGGAACACTTAATTTAAGTTTAGTAATATCATTACTTATATTTAAACTATCAGCTTTACATATATTATTTCTGCTATTTCCTAAATCTAATTTATGTAATGGAATCTTTTTACTTGAATTATTGTATCCTTCTAACATACTTTCATATAAATTAGCTTCATCTTCACTCATTTCATAGGCAAGAACAAAATATTCACTTTCATTGCGATTTAAAACTTGTCCGCATAAAATCTTTGTTGTTTGGGCTTCAGCTGTATAAGTAATAGTATTTTTTCTTGTAAATAAATTCCATTCTCCAGTTTTGATTTTTGTGAATGCAAACATTAAAAGTAAAAAAGCTAATACACATCCTGTTATGATTAATCCATTTTTAATACTTTTAGTTGTATCAGTTTCTTGAAAATCTTTCAAGTCTTTTTTTTCTTTTTCAATTCTTTTTTTATATTCTTTTTTATTCATATCTACACCTCAAACTTACATATATTTATTTTACCTTAACTACTTTAATTTTACAAGTAGTAACTGCCAAGTTTTGTAAATATATTAAACTATTTTTTTTATACTTGTTAATAAGTTTTTTAACTCTTTCTTAGCATTTCTGAAATATTTTGCAACTGTTTTATTATCAAGTTTTGTGAAGGCTTCTATTTGATTATCAGCAAATCCTTCTTGTTTCATTTCAAAGACTATGGCTGTTTCAAGTGGTAATCTATTTAAGAAATTAATATATTTAATTTCAATTTCTTTTTCAATTAGACTTTGAAAAGGGTCAGGAGATGATCCATCTGGTATTACTTCGATTAAAGGTGAAACTGTCCCCGGAACAATCTTATCATAAGAAATAGCTTTATTTAAAGTTATATTTTTATTAGTATTTTGATTTCTAAGTTCATTCCTAATTTTATTTTTAATACATTTAACCATATAAGTATAAAATAATACATTTTTATTTTCTAAATAAGTATTTACAGCATCCATTATTCCCATATTAGCAACTTGAATTAAATCATCAAATTCGTATCCTAATTCTTTGCCTTCTTTTAAATAATTTTGGCAAATTTTGATAACTAATGGTCGGTATTTCTGAATTAAATAAGCATAATTATCATTGTTTTCTTCAATCATATATAAAATTTCATTATCATCAAGTTCTCTATACATATTAATGTCTCCTAATCATTTCATATATCATTATTCCAGCAGCAACGGAAGCATTTAAACTATTGATTTTCCCGTTCATTGGAATACTTGCTATATAGTCACAAGATTCCCGAACTAATCTTGCAATTCCAAAACCTTCACTTCCAATTACTAAAGCAGTTTTTGGAGGATAAGAAATACTTGTATAATCCTCCCCATCCATATCCGTTCCAATGATTGTAAATCCTAAATCTTTTAATTTTTTAATTGTTTGATTTAAGTTTACAACTCTTGCAATTTTAACATTATATAAAGCTCCAACACTTGTTTTCATAACAGTTTCATTAACTGAGACACTTCTATTTACTGGTAAAATTATTCCATCAATTCCACTTGCTTCAACAGTTCTTATAATTGCTCCTAAGTTATGTGGATCTTCTAAATGGTCTAAAATTACAATTTTACATTCATCTTTAGCAATAATATCATCTAAATCTGTATATTGAAACTCAGGAACTTCAAGAATTATCCCTTGATGATTATTATGAACCATTTTATCAAGTTCTATTTTTTCTTTATAATTAATCTCGATATTTTGTTTTTTAATTAAGTTTAAAATATCTTGTTCATTAAAATTCTTACTACAAAATGCTTTTTTAACCATCATTTTATTTTTAAGGATTTCTTTAACATTATTCCGACCACTTACTAACATCTTAATCACCTTGAAGTATTATCTTAATTATTTCTTCAATCCTTTCTATTTTATTTTCTAATTTTAAATAGCCAATTAAGGCTTCAAATGAAGTTGCATCATGATAAACATTGATAGAACAATTTTTAGGATGCGTGTTAACCTTGGTGTTTCTAGCTCTTTTTATTATTTCTAATTCTTCATTTGTAAAAATATTTTTATTTATTAAGTCATGTAAAATTTGAGCCTGACTTTTAGCAGTTATATATTTTAAAGATTCTTCTTGTAAATCTTTGACATGAGCAATCCCCTTTTTAATTAAGTATTCTCTTATATAAGTTTCATAGACACTATCGCCTAAATAGGCTAGAACAAGACTATTTATTTCAATTGTTTTCATTAGTCTCGATCCCTACTTGAAGCAATTAATACAAGTCTTAGTAATTGAAGTAAGGTTGACACAACTGATGCAACATAAGTCATAGCAGCAGCAGTTAACATTTTTTTACTTCCCTCTTGTTCACTTTTTTCAACCAAAGCTTCTTTCTTTAGAAATTCTCCGGCTCTTTTTGATGCGTTAAACTCAACGGGAAGAGTTATAAGTTGGAAGATTAAAACCGCCATTTCCAAGAATATACCAATCCAAAGTAAATCAATTATACTGAATATTAGTCCAAATAAAACCGCAAAATAGCCAATTTTAGTTGATATATTTACAATTGGTAAAATACTTGCTCTTAATCTTAAAAAGAAATAACCTTCTTTATCTTGAACGGCATGTCCACATTCATGAGCAGCAACAGAAGCTGCTGCAACTGTTGCCCCATGAAAAATATCCGTTGATAATCTAACGACTTTTCTAGTTGGGTCATAATGATCTGTTAATTCACCTTTAACTTCAACAATATCAATATTATTTAAACCATTACTATCAAGTATTTTTCTTGCAACCTCGAATCCTTCAAGCCCTGCTTTAGTTTTAATTTTTTTATATTTACCATAAGATGAACTTACAAATAGTTGAGCTGCCATTGTAATAACTAAACCAATTAGTACTAAAATATATGTTGGATCATATCCATAATAAAACATTTAATCATCTCCTATAATTTCTCTATTTTTATTCCATCTCTTGTATCTAATACTTGGTATCCTAATTTATTTATTTTATCTCTTATAATATCTGCATTTTGATAATCTTTCTCTTTTTTATATTTTAATCTTTCCTCTGCTAATTCTAAAACTTCTTTAGGAATTTCTAAACTTTCTTCTTCTAATAAATCAAGTGATAAAACTTTATCAAATTTTTTAATTAGTTCTCTTTTAGTATAATCATTTATACTACTTTTTAATACATCATAAAGAATTGTTAAAGCAAATGAGGTATTTAAGTTATCAGCAAGAGCCTCTTTAAATTTATTATCAAATTCTAAAAATTTTTCTTCATCAAGATTCCCTTCCTCGCCTAAACTTTGAACTTTATTTTTTAGTTTTAAATATGTATTTTGAGCTTGGTCTAATGCATCATATGAAAATTCAATTGGTTTTTGATAATGACTTGCTAGAATCATATAACGATAACTTAAAGGATTGTAGCCTTTTTCTTTTAATAAGGAAATGGTTAAGAAATCTCCCTTACTTTTACTCATCTTGCCATTACTATTATTTAAATGCTCAACATGGAACCAATAATTACACCACTTATGTCCTAAATAAGCTTCACTTTGGGCAATTTCATTAGTATGATGAGGAAAAATATTATCAACACCACCACAATGAATATCTAAATATTCACCTAAATATTTCATTGATATTCCAGAACACTCAATATGCCAACCAGGATATCCTAATCCCCATGGTGAATTCCATTTTAATTCTTGATCTTGGAATTTAGATTTTGTAAACCATAAAACAAAGTCGGCTTTATTTCTTTTATTAGTATCTTCTATAACATCATCCCTCGCTCCAACTTTTAAATCTTCTTCATTGTGATTTGTTAAAACATAATAGTCTTTTAATTTTGATGTATCAAAGTAAACATTTCCAGCACTAAAATAAGCATACCCGTCATCCATCAACTTACTTATTATTTTTATATACTCTGAAATTAAACTAGTTGCTGGCACTACTGTCTCAGGCTTTTTTATATTTAAATCTTTGCAATCTTTGAAAAATTCTTCTGTATAAAATTTAGCAATATCTAAAACGGTTTTATGTTCTCTAATTGCCCCTTTGACCATTTTATCTTCCCCAGTATCAGCATCACTTGTTAAATGACCAACATCTGTTATGTTCATTACTCTTTCTACTTTATAACCTAAATAAATTAAGGCTTTTTCTAATATGTCTTCTTGTATATAACTTCTTAAATTGCCAATATGAGCAAAATGATAAACCGTAGGGCCACAAGTATACATTTTAACAATCCCTTCTTGGTTAGGCACAAATTCTTCAATCTTTCTTGTTAATGTATTATAAATCTTCATAATGACCTCCTTAATAATAATATAGTCATATTATATACTTTTTAAAACAAAATGACAAGAATAATCTTGTCATTTCACAAAAAATTCATATTTCAAAATTTATCTAATTTTACTTCCAAAACTTTTAACAAAATCTTTTTCTAAAACATTCCCGCATCCAACTAACATTCTACCATTTTTTCTTGTATCTCCGTGGTATGCAGCATGATTTGAATAATAACCTAAACTTGTAATTGTATCAACATTCGAGATTTCGATATTACTAGTTTCAATCCGTCTTAATTCAAGTTCCATTAAAATTGCTTTTCTTAAATCAATATAATATAGTCCATCTTTTTCTTTAATACAATATTTCCAAATTTTATCATTGATAGCCCAACTTGGATATTTGTCATAATAATAAGTTTCAGCTCCAGCACTAGGTCCAACATAAACCATGATATCAGAGTCCCTTGCTCCTGAAACACTTAATAAACTATCAGCAAGACTAATTGGTAACATATTATCAATTGCTGCTGCATTGCAATGAGCAAATGCTAATGTACCACTTTTTCTATCTTTCATAATTATAACTGGACAATCTGCACAAGGATACGCCATCATAACACCATTAAGCCCCTTTTTAATAACCATAATATCACATTCTAAATCAACTTCCCATAAATCTCTATCTTGATAAACTACATCTTCATCATTTAAAACGATATACTTACCACTCTGATATTTACCATTTTGTAATGGAACCATTATCTTCCTTCCATCAAAACCATATTCACCACCTAATTCCATTCTTCTTTTATAAACATCATCCCAAATTTCTTCTCTTGTCATCCCTTCAGGATAAAACTTACTTTGATTACTCATTGGTCCATTCATTATATTACTTTGAAATATTATTGATTTTTCCATACCTATAACCCCTTTACTTTATTTTTTATTTTCATATTCTTAATATAATTAACTACATCTCTAGTTCCTATATTACTACTTAAATTAATATCAATATCAATTAATCCTTGATTTTTAAATCCTAAAATACATAACACAATTGTCTTATATAAATAACTAAAATAACTATGTTCTAAATCATATAAATCTAATTTATCTTTATTTTTATAAATTTCAATTAAATAAATATAACCTAAATCAATCTCAGCAGTTCTTTTCTCCATAATACTATAAGATCCTTGTTGTTTATAAAATAACTCTGCTATTCCTTCAATTACATTAAAATTATTAATATCCTCATTATTTAATAATTTATTTATATACATTTCTTTAACTCTACTTATATATCCTAAAATATCTGTTTTATAATCTAAATTAAATGTTTCAATAACTTCTAATTCATTTAATATACATTTTAAACTTTCAATCTCTACTTTTTCATCTATTCCTAATTTTTTATTTTGTTTATGTATTTCTTTAAACTCATTATACTCTTTTAATACTTCTAAATATAAATTATTATTTCTTTCTTTTAAAATTTCTAATTTATATTCAATTATCTCCATTAAAGCTAAAACATTATCTTTTTTAATTAATTCTTCATCTTTTCTTACAACACTTTCATATTCATTCATATCTCTAAAACTTTGTAGTTTTTCTTGATATCTAAGTTTCTTTTTCTTAGTATTAAATATTCCAAACATACTCCTATATTCATCTATTTCTTCTTTAGTTGCTAATCTTTCTACTACTAAAGCTATTTTTAATTTTTTAACCCCTTTTATTCTAACTAAATCTTTTTCTTCAACTCTATATTCACTTTCTTTATTTTCAACATTATCATCAAAATAAATTTCATATGTTGTTTCAAGACTATTATTATTTAAAATAGGAAAACTAACTTTTGTATGCATCTCAATTCCTAAATCATCAGTTTTTTCAAAGATAATTGGCATATCAATTAATTCTAAATCAAATTTTTCTAAAGAATGTTTACTTTCAAATAATTTATTTAACATATCTTTAATATCTTTTCTTGTTACATAACAAGACTTTAATAAAGCATTTAAATATCTAGTTAGAGTACTAATCTCACTTTTTGTAAACAATTCTTCGTTTTCAATTATCATTCTTCTTTTTTTATAATCATATCTAGCAATTAATCTAACTCCATTAGATTTTTCTTTCTCATTTACTATAACTAATCTACCTTTATAATAGATTCTAGTATCCTTATTTCTATCCATACCCCACCTCACGGCTATATATTATATCATATTCTATGTAAAATTGCAAATATTTAAAACATTAATTGTATCAATTAAAAAAATACATACTCTAAATTACTAAGTATGTATTATATTTTTATTATTAACTTTTGAATTTATATATCATTTTCTTTTGATAATTCTATTAATTCTTTTTCTTCTTTTCTATCAATTCTAATTAACTCTTGAAAATGTGCCCAAGACAATTCGGTCGGCACTGCCGACCATATTGGATAAAATTCATAAAATCTTCGCATTCTTCTTAAAGAAACCTGTGAAAAACCACTTCCAAATTCACTAGTTAATTTTGCTGATAAAGCCTCTATTATTTTCTTTCCATAATTTTCCATGTTACTTTTTTCAGATAATTCATATGTTACTTTACCAACATACCAATAAACTTCTGTCATTGTAGTATCAATACGTTTTAAAACTTTTCCCCGTGCTTCAAGAATTTTATTTCTAATATCAGTATATACATTTTCAATATCTAATGAATTATTATTAACAATTAATTTATCATTTTTCATATTTTCCTCTTTTCTAATATTTTTAGAACAATTTAATTTATAAAATGTTTTCAATAACTAAATCAATTATAATATATCTCACTTTTAGAATTACAAGAAAAAAAAGTCAAATTAGTATCAAAATATATATTTATATAAATGAATTCTATATCTTCAAAAGATTCGGTCGGCAGTGCCGACCGAATCTTTTTATACTCTAATTATTTATCTTCTTTTTTTAATTTCTTATTGGCAAGTTTATGTCTAATTGGAATTAAAGTTTTATAAACAAAATACATAAAAGGATTTAAAATATAATCAAATTCTCCAACAAACTCTGTATATTCTCCACCCCATCTTTTCTTAAATTCATGAATACCAACTAAAGGCGAATCTCCACTTAAATCTCCAACTGTTCCAAATTCATCAAAAATACTAGTTCCTAATTCATGAGCAAGTTTAATTTGATAATCAAGGATTTTATAATTGGCAAAAGTACTTTTATAATCTTTATCATTAGCTCCATATAAATACCAACTTTTATCACCATAATAAAGCATTATACAAAAACTAACTATTTCTTTTTCTTTATCTTTACTTCTTTCTAAATAAAATTCTTTTTCACTTTTTAATTTCTCAATTTGTTTACTATCAGCTTTGGGATCTTTTTCTAATTCATTAAGTTTATTATCAATCATATTTAAAACTTTTTTAAAATCAAGTTCCGCCATTAATAATTTAACATGATCTTCCTTAAACATATCATAAAATTTATAATAATAATCACTATCATGAGAATAGAAATCTTGTCTTTTTTCAGTCATCTTCATTAATCTAATAAATTCTTTAATATCATCTCTATTTCCTTCTTTAACATTAATTTCATAGCTATTAGCTTTATTTATATAATTACGACATTTAGGATGATAATTTTTAACTAATTCCTCTATATCTTTTGTAACATCAATTCGAAATGTATATCTTGGTTGACTGGTTTCAAATAATTTTGTTAAAGGTAAATGTTTAAATCCCATTTTTTCTAATTCTTCAACTAACTTATAATTATTTTCTCCTTCTATTGGATTAGCATTTTCATCTATTGTTTGAAGTTTTATAGCCGGGTCTATCTTAAAGAAAATAGCCTTTTGATTCTTAGCAAACTTTTTTATTTCTAATGTAAATGTTTTTAATAATTCATAATCATTATAATCAATTGTATAAGACCTTGGTATATATATATAAGAATATCCTAAAAGTAAGTTTTTCTTTAATAATAAAGCACTAGCAACAATTCTTTCTTTATCATCTTTAAGTCCTACATAATAAGGAATAAAGTTTCTAGTTTTTGACAATTCTCCCCATTCATATGATTGTAAAAAATGAGCATTATTTTTTTCGGTAAACTCTCGATATTCTTTTTCTTCTAACTCCACTAACTTCATAAAATCCTCCTTTTATGACCATAATAAGTATATAATATTAAATATTCTAAGTCAAGAAATGTCAAAGTAATTTATTTTTTTTCCACTATTATTGTGGAAAAAATTTACTTGTGTTATACTTTAATTAGTTAAAAGGAGGCAATATGTACCGAAATTCTTATGTTTTAGTTGATGAAAAAAAACTATCTAATAATATTAAAAATATTATGAAAAATTATCCTGGTTATAAGTATTACTTTGGAGTTGTTAAGGGTAACGCTTATGGTCATGGGGATATTGTTGTTAAAACTATGATTGATGCTGGAATTAATTATCTTGCTGTATCATCTTTAGATGAAGCAATCAGTGTTAGGAATTATGATAAAGATATTCCGATTCTTTGTTTTGGTTATATAAAGAAAGATGATTTAGAAGCGGCTTTCAAGAATAATGTTACTTTAACAATTATTTCTTATGATTATTTTAAGGATATAAAAGATACTAAATTTAAATTAAAAGTTCATATTAAGTTAAATACAGGAATGAATAGAATTGGTATTAAAAAACAAGATGAATTAGAAAGTATTATTAAAGAAATTAAAGATACTAACCTTACTTTAGAAGGAATTTATACCCATTTTGCAACAAGTGGTGTGTATGATGCTTACTTTGATATGCAACTCGCTAAGTTCAAAGAATTAACAAGTAATATTGATTTAAAAAAAATTCCAATTGTTCATTTATATAACTCTCTTGCTTTAGTTAAACATAATGGTTTAGAATTTGCAAATGGGGTTCGGTTAGGAATTGCTATGTATGGATTCTCAGCAAGTGCTAATATTCCTGATAATAAACTACCTCTTGTTAATTTAAAACGAAAAATTAAATTAAAAGGAAAGAATGTAAGTCCTGTTAATCTTAATAATAATTTAAAATTAGAAAAAGTCATGAGTATTTATAGTGAAGTTATTTATATAACGGAAATAGAACCAGATGAGTTTGTTGGTTATAATGCTATTCATAAATCAAGTGGACATGAATATATTGCAACTGTTTCAATTGGGCATGCTGATGGGATAACAAGTGCTTTTAAATATGTTAAAATTAATGGTAAAACTTATCCAATTATTGCTATTTATATGGATTATATATCAGTTTTAGTTGATAAAGATGTTAAAGTTCTTGATAAAGTTACAATTATAGGAGATGGACTATCTTTATCAGATGTTGCTAGTAATAGTCACGATACAGTTCATCACTTACTAGTTTCAATTACAAATAGATTACCAAGAGTTTATAAATAAGGAGGAGTTATGGAATTTACTTTATTAATAATTGGGATGGATGCAAATGCTTATTATATGGCAAGATGTTATCATGAAAAATATCATAAGAAAGCTTATCTAATTGGAAAAAATCCCATTTGGTTTACAGACTTAAGCCATATTGTTATTACGAAATATAATCCTAATTTATGGAATGAAGAAGAATTTTTAAAAGAACTTCATGTTTTTTATGAAGAACATAAAACGGAAAAGATATTATTAGTATCAGCAACTGAAAATTATATTGAATTAATTTCTAAACATAAAGAAGAACTAGAAAAAATGTATTATTTTAATTATCCCAAGAGTAGTATTATTAAATCTATTATTGATAAAGAAACATTTTATAAAACTTATGAAAATTCTAATTTAACTCTCCCTAAAACTTTATATTATGATTGCAAGAAGGATAAGGATATTAAAATTCCATTCGACTACCCTATTATTTTAAAAGCAAGTGATGTTGTAAGTTATAGAAAGTTAGAGTTTGAAGGCAAGAATAAGATCTTTAAAATTGAATCCGAAGAAGAATTAAAAAATACTATTGCTAAAATTAAAAATGGAGGTTATAAAGGTACTTTAATTATTCAAGAATATATTAAAGGTGATGATAGTTATTTATTTGATGTTGTTGTTTATTCTGATAAGAATGCGAAAGTTAAAAGAATTACGATGGCTCAGATTGGCCTTCAAGAGCATGAGGCTAATATGGTTGGAAATGCTGCTGTTTTAATTAATGGTTTTTCAACTTTTAAAACCGATGATAGTATACTTAAAGATATTGTTAAGTTTATGGAAGATATTAAATATACAGGTTTTGCTGAATTTGATCTAAAATATGATAGTAAATCTAAGAAATTTAAAGTTTTAGAAATCAATGCTAGACAAGGAAGAAGTAGTTACTATTTAACTAAAGCCGGCTGTAATTTAATTGAATTATTAGCAAGTGATTTAATAGAAAATAAAGAATTAGAATATCAAGTTTTAAATAAGCCAGTTTTACTTACTTTTGTTCCTAAAACGATTATCAAAAAATATATAGTTAATCCTGAATTTAAAGAAAAAGCCCTATCTTTATGGAAAGATAGAGTTAGTCCTATGAAATATAAAAATGATTTTAGTTTAAGAAGAAATTATATGTTATTAAGACGGGATATTAAATATTTAAGTGATTATAAACATGGATATTGGAAAAATAGTTAGAGCTAAGGCTCTTTTTATTTATTTTTTGAATTTTCCGAATGATTTTTTTTACTTTGACTACTATCTTCTTTAAAATATTTTTTTACTGTTCTATAGTCGCAATCATATATTCTAGCTAAAGCCGAATAATTAGGCTTCATCCCAGTTTCTTTAAAATATTCTAAATTTCTTTTCAAAGCATCTAAATTCTTCATATACTTCTCACCTAATTTCTTACAAAAACATAGCCATATAAATTGGATAATTAGTTATATTATCTTTAAACCCAATATTTTTACTTGATAATTTAATTCCCTGTTTAACATTATAATTTTGAATAACTGAATTTAAAGACTTGGTTTTAGTATTATCTGCAGCTTTTACTTCTACTGCTGTTGCCTTTTTTTCAAACCTAATAAAGAAATCAATTTCTAAAGTTGAATTATGTTCAAAGTAATATAATTTTTTACCAGATTTTGTAAATATATCAGCAATAATGTTTTCATAGATTGCTCCTTTATAAATTCCTAAATTTCCATCAATTATCTCTTCTTGACTACCATCTTCTAACATAGCCATAAGTAAACCTGTATCCCGCATATAAACTTTAAAAGTGTCATCAATAGCATTTCCTTCAAAAGGAAATTCTGGATGGGTTAAGTTATGACAAAAATTAATTATTCCAGCATCATATAACCACATTAAACTACCCTCATATTTAGCAGCAGTTCCACCACTTTTTACAACACTATATTGAAATTTTTTATATTTTTTGGCTAATTGTTTGGGAATCGATAAAAAACAAGCCCTAGCTTTCGCTTTATCGTTTCCATTTGCATATTTAGCAATATCATCTTTATAATCTTCAATAATACCTCTTTGAATTTTTAAAACATTTTGAAAATTATGATTATTAACAAAATCATAAACTACTCTTGGCATTCCTCCAACTACTATATACTCTCTAAATAATTCTAACATTTTTTCATGCATTGCTATTGGTACCGGTTTTCTATTTAAAAAATATTCTTTGATATCATTAATTGATTCTTTGCTTACACCATTTGCCCAACAAAACTCTTCAAAATCAAGAGATGATAACTCTAAATGCTCAATATACCCTACTGGATAGGAAACAACTTCTTTATAATTTATTCCAAGAAGAGAGCCAGATGCAATAACATCAAATCTTTTATCAAGTGAAAAAAACTTTAAAGCCGTTCGAGCATTTGGACAATTTTGGATTTCATCTAAAAAGATAAGAGTTCGACCTGGAACAAGCTCAGCATCTTTAACTCGTAAAGAAATTTGTTTAATTAAATTATCAACATCTAAGTCACCATCAAAAATAGCTTTATAATTTTCATTTTTATCAAAATTAATACAAGTATAATATTTATAGTTTTCATGGGCAAACTTTTCAATAATAAATGTTTTCCCAACTTGCCTAGCTCCTTTTACAACAAGGCACATTTTATCTGGATTATTCTTCCAATTAATTAAATCTTGCATTATTTTTCGCTCTAACATTTCTCTCACCTATTTAATATTATACTCATTTTTTCTATAAAATCAATTATAATTTGATATTTTTTTCAAAGGAATATTTATATATGACTGCGTTTTTTTCAAAGGAATATTCCTGTAAAAGTGATTATAAACATGGATATTGGAAAAATAGTTAACTTTATTGTTAACTATTTTTTTAAAACTTTATTAGTTTTTTCATCATTTTTTTGTTCTAATAATTTATCTTTTTCTCTTTCTAATAATTTTTTATATTGATTTAATTGTTGGCGATAAAAGGAATTTTTATCATTACCTATAATGTCTTCTTTTGATTTATTATCCTCTAATTTTTCTTTATCTTCAGAATCATTATCAAAATCCTTTTTAGAATTTGAAGTAGGTGGCATATTTTTCATATCACGTTTCACCGATAATACTAATGCTTTAAAAGCTGTTGGATGGTTTTGATATTCTTCTTTTTCTTCTTTAGTCATTTCATCAATACAATCTGTAACTCGAAATTGCTCTATTATAATTGGCAAAGATTGATTAATTATTTGAGTTCTATTAAAAACTGTTGCAAAATTTAAAATTGGTATTATAAGAGACAAAAGTAACTTTTTGTCACTTTTATCATCAGGATTTAAATTACTAAACTCTGATAATCTTTGTATATTAATTAAATATCCACAATCAGCAAGATATTTAAATAATTGTAATTCATTTATAAATTCCATAGTTAAACACATAATACTACTAGTTAACCAAAATATAAACATTTTCATTATACAACCCCCTCGAAAAATTTCAAATATTATAACATATTTTAAAAATAAATGCAATTTTTTCAAAGAAAAATAGGTATTACCCTATTTATGATATTCTTCATGATTTAATATCTTAAAACTTCGATATATTTGTTCTAATAACATAACTCTAAATAATTGATGTGGAAAAGTTAGTTTTGAAAAAGAGATTCTTTCATTTACTAAAGCTCTAATATCATCATGAACGCCGTTAGACCCACCTATTATAAAGGTTATATTACTATTTATATTTCTTATTTTATCAAGATGCTCTGAAAACTCAATACTATTATAAGTATTACCATCAATATCAAGTAAAATATTATAATCATTTTTATTTAATTTAGTTAATATATTATCCCGTTCAACTTCTAAAGTTTTCTTAATATCAAATGAACTATCAGGAAGTTCAATTATTTCTAATTTAGTATATTTAGATAGTCTTTTAGAGTATTCTAAGATAGCATCTTTTAAATAATTTTCTTTAATTTTTCCTATACATATAATTTTTATCATATTGAAATTTTCATATCCTCCTCTTGTCTTGCAGCAATTACAGGAACTCTATTATCAATTAAAGTTCGAACTGTACTAAGGGCTAGTTCTTCTAAATTGTTATGTTCACTTAAATGAATTAAAATAATTTCTTTAGTGTTATCTCCAATTAATTCACTTAAATATTTACCCGCCATTTCATTTGATAAATGCCCTTGATCTCCTATTATTCTAATTTTTGTTAAATAGGGATAACTCCCATTCATAAGCATTTCTGGGTCATGATTGCTTTCCATAATATACATAGTTTTATTATGCATATAACTTAAATTTTTTTGACTTAAGTAACCAGTATCAGTTATATAAACAAGTGACTTCGTGTCTTCAAATATAAATCCAACTGGAGACTCTGCATCATGCGAAGTATGAATAAATTTAATATGTAAATCATCAATATCAATATCATCTTTAGTAACTGGCATAATATAATCCATGTCAACTAATTTATTAACAACTTTCACCATCTTTACTGGAACATAAACGAATTTCTTGGTCTTTTTAGTTAAAGAGGCAAGGCCTGCAATATGGTCACTATGATTATGGGTTAAAAGAATAAAGTCAATATCGTTAATGTCAATGTCATATTTTTCTAATATCATTTTTGTTTTGGAATAAGAAAAACCAACATCAATTAAAATTTTCTTGGAATCAGTGATCAAAAGGGTTGAATTACCCTTTGATCCACTTCCTAAAATAATTACTTGCATTAGTAGAACAAAAGTGGATTAAAACTAGAAACTCCAGCTGAATATGGTTTGCCATTCCAAATTTCAAAGTGTAAATGTGCACCTTGTGAAGCTCCAGAATTACCAACGTCTCCTATTGTTTGACCCATTTCAACCCTTTGTCCAACCTTTACATATCTTGACAAACTTGCCATATGCAAATATCTTGTATAGTAACCATTCTCATGATTAATTTCAACATAATTTCCTAAACTAGCATCATACCTTATTTCTGTTACAATTCCTGGTTTTGCTGCATATATAGGAGAACCATATCCACCTGATGGATATAAGTCAACTCCATTATGCATTCGACCCCAACGCCAACCCCAAGAACTTGTAACTTGATAAGGAATATTACATGGCCAACCCCAATTACCAGCAGATATAATTGGTGCTTGTTTACCACCTTTTATAATAACTTCATTAACAACTGGTTTAATTACTTCCGTATTTGTAAACACCATCTGAGATATTTCACCATTAATAGTTTTTATCTTCTGAGTTACCCTAGTTATACCATTAACGCCTTTGGTTTGAACAGATTGATATCCCATCATCTTACTATTATCATAAATATATTCCGTTTTATAATTTAT
>CANRIE010000004.1 GCA_947630585.1 uncultured Bacilli bacterium
GAAATATATGAGGAGACTTTGGAAAAAAGAATGGTTGATAAGCCAATTACAATAGAGGAAGAGGTAGAAAATAAAATTTTAATTGAAGAAGTAAAGTCTGCTATTAATTTACTAAGTGGTGTTCAAAAGAAAAGGATTATGCTTTACTATTTTGAGAATAAAACTTTAAAAGAAATTGCTAAAATAGAGGGTTGCAGTATAAAGAATGTTCATAAGTCTATTGAGCAAGCAATTATTAAAATTAAAAAAAATTTAAAAATTTAAAATTTTAGGGGTAAAAAAATCGTTCTAAAGTGCTAAACAAGTGAGAAGAATAAATTACATTCTTTCTCACTTGTTCTATTATTGAACATTTGTTCTTTGAAAATTTGATTATATTTAGTTATCAAGCACATTCCTATTATTGTAAGCAATATGATAAGTTCGCTTGCGATTAAAACTTATTCATGAATACTAGGTTGCTCCTAGTAATGCGATGATGGTAATAGGCATAATGATACTTCTGTTTAGCGATAGTCTCAAACAATCGGAGCAGTTCTGAGAGATCCTCAGAAAGGTGAAAGTCCTATGGAGTTATTTAGCAGATAACCGTTTGAAACTAATTTAAAGTATATATTTTTAATACCGATTGGGGTTATTGAAATGAAATATATTTATATTTTAGCAAACTTTATTAAACAATCGGTATTAGAACATAAATTTTGAAAGGAAAGGAATTTTAAATGAAAAGATATAAAGTTATAGTTAATGAAATTAAAACAAACATATTTGAATTAAATGCTATTAGTAAAGAAGAAGCAAAGGCAATGGTTGATGAAATTATTTATAAGACTAAAATATTAAACTTGAATTGTGTAAGTAATAGTAAAAAAATTGAGTATAAAATTGCAAGAACGAAAGGAGATTTATTAAATGAAAAAGGTAATTAGAGGAAGTATTTTCTATGCAATATTAAATCCTGTTGTTGGAAGTGAACAGGGTGGATATAGACCTGTATTAGTTCTTCAAAATGATAAAGGTAATAAATATAGTCATACGACTATAATTGCACCAATTACAAAAAGAATTTATAAGGGAAAACTAATACCAACTCATGTTTTATTAAAGCCATTTGATAAAGTAAGACCTAATTCAATAGTTTTATTAGAACAAATAAGAACAATAGATAAATCTAGGTTAAAAGGTTTTGTAGGGGTTGTAGATGAATCTGAAATGAAGAGAATTAATAAAGCAGTTTGCAAATCGTTAGGAATTGAAAGGGAGATAGAGATTATATGAAAAAATATTTGATAACAATTAAAAAAATTGAGAAAACAAGTATGATGGTTTCGGAAACAAGTAGAAAAAAGGCTATTGAAAAAGTTGATAAAATATTAAAAGAGTATGTTAAAAAAAATATTTCACTTGATAAGACTTTTACAAATAGTCCTTTTTTTGTTTATAAAGCAGAATTAATAAGAAAATAAAATTGTTTTTTATTGTCAAGTTTAGAATTTTAAATTTTGTACATTGGTCATAATTTCTTTTAATTGATATTATTGTTTCGTAAATTGAGAAAGGAAGATTTTATGAAAAAAAGTAATTTTAACTTAGAAGAAGTTATGCTCCAAAAGGAAGGAGCGAAAAAAATGAGTTATTCTGAACTTTATCAGATAATATCTAAACCCTGGATAAACACAAAGGAGATTCAAAAAATTTGCCAATGTGGTTCCAAGAGAGCGACTGCAATAAGAAAGGTAATTGAAAAAGAAGTAATATCTTTAGGTAAATGTTTACCTAATACTGCAATTAAATGTGTTCCAACACCATTGTTGTTAAAATATTTGAATATCAATGAATCTTATGTATATGACATGGCTAAAAAAGAAAAAAAATTAAAGGAGGAAATTTAAAATGAGTGTTAGACAAGTTAAACCTGCTACCAAAGATGGTAGAAGTTGGGTTTTTAGTACTAGATATATTGATTTAAATGGTAAAGAAAAACAGCATACATCTGGTAAATATAAAAGCAGAAAGTTAGCCGAAGAGGCTGAAAAATTATTTTTATTAAAATTAACAGATAAAGTGAATAATGATGATATTAGATTTGTTGATTTATATAATAGTTATATTGATAAACAAAAGAATATAGTAAAAACAACAACTATGAGAAATTATGTAAAAAGATGGGAACATTTATCTGATTTGAGTAATATTAAAGTTTCTGATTTTAAATATTCACATTATGAATTGTGGAGAAAGAAAATGTGTCAGAAAAAAATGTCAGATGAATATAGGAACGATATTCAAAAATTTTTAAAAGCATTACTTAATTTTGGCTCTAAATGGTATAATCTTGATTTCAGAGAAGTATATAATAAGATTCAGCCTTTTGTTGATCCAAATGCACCAGTAAAAGAAGAAATGAAATTTTTTACTTATGAGGAATTCCAACAATTTATAAGTGTAGAAGATAGATTAGTATATAGATGTGCTTTTAAATTGTTATATTACTGTGGGTTAAGGAGAGGAGAATTATTAGGATTAAGATGGATTAATGTAAGTTTTTTTGATAAAAACATAAAAATAAAAGATAATGCAGTTCGTAACTTTGAAACAGGTGAGTATATGATAACATCACCAAAGACTAAATCAAGTGTTAGGACAATTCCTTTAACTGATGAATTGATAAGTGATTTAAAGCAATTAAAAGAACAATGTAAGAAAATATATGGTTTTAAAGAAAATTGGTTTGTTTTAGGATATGAGAAACCTATGGCATTTTCTGCATTGAGAGATAGAAAAAATTTAATATGTGATAGAGCCGAAGTTAAACAAATTAGACTTCACGATTTTAGACATAGTTGTGCTTCGTTGTTAATTAGTAAAGGTGCAAATATTACATTAGTTGCAAAATATTTAGGTCATGCAAAAATAGATGAAACATTAAATACTTATTCTCACTTCTTTAAATCTGATTTGGATAATATAGTGAATACATTGAATCATTTATTTTAATTATGTTAGATATTTTGCTAGAAAAATTCCCTTAAAATAAAAAATAAGGGATTTTTTTATGTGTAAGAAAGGTAAATATACATTGTATTAGTTATAGTTTATTGTTGATTTACATTTTAACTAACTTGTGATATTATAATGTTGTGTAATTTTTATTAACCCCTTTATTGGTTTTGTTTACATTAAAAAATGTAAAATTTTATTATAAATGTTGTTTAACAAATAAAAATTTAATAAACAACAAAAAAACAACATTTTTTAGAAATTAAGTGCAAAATCGTGCCATTTCAGGCTAGTGGATGCCATTTGAAACCCTTATAGAATAACGGGTAAAATCTCATACTAAAGAAAATATCCACCCCCTGAAGGAGCCGCAAGGCTCCACTTTTTGTTTATAAAATTTATTTTTAAATTTTTTTTAACAAGATTGTTTTACTAATTAAATTTATGTTACAATATATATGATGGATTAACAATAATAAAATATCCAGATTTTAAGTAGAAAAAAATACGAGGTGATTAAATATATGAAAAAAATAGATGAAAATAAAGTAATAGCTATTATTAAAGATAGTGATGTTGGTTATCAGAATAAAGAATTAACAAATCCCGAAGTTCGTTATGCAGCAAGAGGAATAGTAATTAATAAAGATGGTGATATTGCTATATTTAATAAAAAGAAAAAGAATGAATATAAGTTACCAGGTGGTGGAATTGAAGGTGATGAAGAGATAGAAAGTGCTTTAAAAAGAGAAATTTTAGAAGAGACTGGTTGTTTAGTTGAAATTAAAGATTTTTTAGGAATTACAATTGAAGAGAAATCCTTGACAAACTTTAAACAAATCTCTTATATATTTACATGTTTTGTTACTAAAGATACGAAAGTAACTCATTTAACAGAAAAAGAAAAAGCTGAAGGTGGTAGTTTAATTTTTGTATCTCCGAAGGAAGCTTTTGAATTAATAAGTAAGTCTTTTAATAATTTAAAAGGTTCAGAATATGATGATTTATATCGTAGTTTATTTATGGTAAAACGAGATTCATTGATAGTTTCTTATTATCTAAATATGAAAACTAAAAATGAAAAAAACATAGATTAACTATGTTTAATTTTAACTCTTGATTGATAATGTTTCTTCAAATCATCTAAGAATAACTTAGAAGTAACTGGAATATAATTATTTTTTAAATCTTCAACTATCATTTTTCGATCTGATTCTGAGGTTTCAATAGTATCCTCATTAGTTTTAACTAAAAGTTTTGAATTAATTAATTCTGATATTCCTGAATTAGCTAAGATACTACATAAAAATATACTAGCATTATATTTATTAACATGGCTTCTAAATAATTTTAAATCTTCTAAATTTAAAAAGTTATCAGCACATTTAATTAATTCTTTAGGACCATAGATGGTATTTTTAAATAAATCAATTCCTGTAAAATCATCACCTAATTCTTTCATTAAGGCAAGAATATCAAGAATATTTTTTTCAATATTAGAACTTTTTACATTTTCTTTTAAAGTAAGACTTTTTTGATATTCTAAATATAATTCCTGATTATATTCTTTAGCAAATTTAACATATTTAGAAAAATCAACTGTTTTAATACGTTTAAAGAATAAGAATCTTTCTAAACTATATGGGGTATTAATAAATTCCGTTAATAATTCTTGAACTATTAAGCCTTTTTCTTTAAGTAATTTTTTCTTTTTATCAATATTAAGAGAGTATTCTCTATATTTATTAATAACATTATTAAGTTTAGCTAAATAGGTACTTGAATATTTAATATCCGGTCTAAAATAGGTAAGATAATGGTCTAAATTACTTTGTAATTCTTGATAAGTTACACCTTCATTATATAAAAATTCATTTATATCAACAGAACTATTAAATGTAATAATTGAAATTATTTGGTCAAATATAGTCTCATATCGTCCTTTTACAACATTTTTATTAATATAATTAACTAAACTCCCAAAAAATACATCCGATGATAATCCACTTCTTCTAATTGCCTCATCAATTCCAAATTGATAATTAGCTTTGTTTTTTAAGAAGGCAACATATTCTAAATAAGCCTTCATTTCATTTTTACTATTCATATTATTTATATTATTCATACTAAAACTCCTATCTATAAAATTTTGTTATTAAGTTATTTTGATAATGTCTTATACAAGCTCTATAAAAAACTTGGTTATTAATTGGAATATCTTTTGAAACTAAAAAGTTTATGACTTCTCGTCTAAATTCTTCTGTAGTTTCAATTTCTTCACCATCAATTGTTATTAAATAACGTGATGTTATTAAGGCTTCGATTCTTAAATTATTCATGAAATTTCCTTGAACATAGAAATTACGATAAGATTTTCCAATATACTTTCTAAATACCTTTAAATCTTCACCTTGCAAGTATTCATCTGCAAATGTAATTAATTCCGTTGGTCCAAATGGAGTTATTTGAAATAAATCAATCACACAAAAATCATCACCTAATTCATAAATATACTTTAAAATAATACTAATATCATCTTCAATATGTTCATATTTATATTTTTCTTTTAATTCAAAACTATCCATGAATCGTTTATAAATAATAGCATCTTTTTTTATAAATTGAATATATAATTTAAATTCTTTTAAACTAATATTATTTTTAATACAAAATCTTTCTAAATTATAACGACTTTTAATAAATTTTTCAAATAAAGGTCTAAGTTCATTGATTTTATTTGAACTTTTGACTCCTCTTAAATAAGCTTCATACTTTTTAATGATATTTTCAATTACTGTTTTAAACCGATTACTTCGAAAAGCAATAGTTGGTTTATAAAAATATAAATATTCTTTTAAATGTTGTTTTAAATATTCAGGAGTAATATTTAAATCTTCTAAATATTTATTTTTAGAATCAGATTTTAATAAATTATCAAATATAATTGCAAATTCTGGTTTTTCAATTGAAGTATTAATATAATCCTCTATAATTTGAACTAATTTATTAACCTTAGTATTATACTTTAGTGCTAACATTTCAAGTTCGATAGTAGGATTATTGTTGGATGCTAAAATATTTAGATATTCTTGATATAATTCTTGGCTATCTATCATTATTGCAACCTCATTTCTTCAATATCAAGTTCATTTTTATAATATTTTTTCAAAGCGCAAACAAAAGTTGTTGGATTAATAGGAATAAAATTTTTATTCAAATAAGTAATTACTTTTTCACGATCTTCTTTAGTTGTTTCAATTAAAATATCATCAATTGTAAAAGATAATTTAGTATCAATCATTTCTTTAGCAATATTACATCCAATACTAATAATTATTTTTTTAAAGTAGGATAGAGTATCATGAAATAATTTAAAATCACTTGAATCAAGGATAGTTTTAGCATATTCAATTAATTCAACTGGTCCATAGATAGTTGCATTATAAAAATCAATGACATCAAAAGAACTATTATCTTTAATTTGTTTTAAAATATTAATAACATCTTCTTTTAATTTAATATCTTTTAGTTTATTTTTTAAATCTAAATTATTTAAATAGTCTTGATAAAGTGATTTATTATATAAAGATAATTGTCTTGGATAAAGACCATTTTGAGTACTAAACAAGCCTTGATTTAAATTTCTTTGCATGCAAAATCTTTCAATTGAGTAAGGACAGTTTATAAAATCTTGAATATTTTTTTCAATTATTGCTATACCTTCTTTCATTTTTTCATCATTAAGATTTTGAATTTGCATTTTTTCATTTAATTTAGCTAATCTATTCAATTTATTTAATAATTTTTTATTAGTAAATAAAATGTCAGGTCGTCTATAAAGTAAATAGTTTTGAAGATATTCATTAAAAGTATTAACATCGATTTCTAAACCTTTTAAATATTCTTCTGGGTTATCACTTGTAAGTAAAGTATCAAATATCATCATATAGCTATCAGGAGTTGTAAATTCGTTTATATAAGACATTAATATTTTTATAAATCTTTCTAATGTCATATGAAGTCTTTCTAAAGTAGCTTCAATTTCTATCATAATATTTTGTTTAGAATTTATAAGTTTTTGATATTCATTCCAAACTAATTCTTGTCTTGCTTTAATTAAATTTTCTTTATTTTTCATACCTATTCCCCTTTACTGCGTCATATTATAGCATACATTTTAAAAAAAAGCAAGAAAAAAAGGATTTAGTTAGTTGAACCAAATCCTCCAGCACCTCTTATTGTCTCATCAAGTGTATCTACTTCTTTGAAATCGGCCTTTAAATAAGGGGTAAAAATTATTTGAGCTATTCGTTCATTTGGTGATACTGTTTGTGGTTCTTTAGAATGATTATATAAAGGAACTTTAACTTCTCCTCGGTAATCAGCATCAATTACCCCAACTTTGTTAGCAGGGGCTAGGCCTTTTTTACTACCTAAAGAACTTCTAGCATAGATTAATCCAACATAACCTTTCGGGATTTCCATAGCAAGCCCAGTTCCAATCATCACCATTTCACCCGGATTAATCGTTGTCTCATTATCAAGCAAAGCATATAAATCAGCTGCTGCTGCATCAACCGTTCCATAAGTTGGAATAGTTGCTCTTTCATCTAACTTTTTAATTTTTAATTCATTTACTAACATCTAAATCTCTCCTTTACTTTTATCAATGAATTTAACATATAAAATATTATCATATAAATATCTAATTAATTTTTTTAAATCTAAATTATTATTTTTAGAAATATCAATTTGAATAGCCGAAGGGGATAGTTTCTGAAATTTACTTTCAAAATCTAATTTTTCATATATATCATCTAGTGTTTCAAAATTATTATAACATTCTTTATCAGTTATGTCTTTAATAATTCCAAATTTTTCTTTATCGATTTTTAAAAGATGATAAAGAGAAATTTTATCCGCGGTTTGCAAAGTAAAAGTTACCCCCGTTTCTTTCTTCCATTTTTCTGTATAAGTATGCATTGTTTTTAAAATTTTAAGAGCAAACATTTCTAAACTTTGATTAGTTGAAGTGGGAAGTTTCATTAATTTAATGGATTCATATAATCCACTATAACTTAAAGAAATAGTTGAATAGCCATTTTTTAATAATTTATCAATAACATCATTTTTATTAAGTCTAGCGATTCCTCCATATTGAAAATTAAGAGGTGAAATACTTACTAAAGTCCCAAGTAAAGCCCTATGTTTACACATTAAAGCTTCATAACATAAATCGAGTCGTTCATCTAAAAGATTAAAGAATTTTGTTTCATCTTGACAAGCTAAAATAGCAATTTGAGTTAGATTAATACTCACAATTCCTTGATTAAAACGTCCTTTAAATTTATATTCTTTCGCATCATCCCTATAAAGAGGTAAGATAATATCTCCACAAGGACTAAAAACATTATTGTCATAATATTCTCGCATTTTTTTAGCACTTATATAACGAATGTTTGCATCTTTAGTTAAACATTTAAGAGTTAGAGAGGTTAAATAATCATATTTACCATTAGTTAAATTATTATTTTTATCTAAAACATAGATTAATTGCGGGGAAGTTAAAGCAAGATAATTTTTATCTTCATCTTTTAATCCTTTGATAGTTTGATTTAATAATTCTTCAATTAACATAACTGTATATTTTAAATATTTATCATTTTCATCTAAATACATAAATATTGTTAAAGGGGGATTCTTAGCATTAGAAGTTGAAATGGTATTCATTTCTAAAATAAGAGTTTGAATTCCATTTTCTAATTCTTCTTTTAGTTTTTCTTCTAAAAGTTCATTTAAAAATTCATTATTAGTAATTTTATCTTTTAATTTTTTAGTTATATTTTTCTTAATATTTTCTTCACTTTTTTTTAAATACTTACTTAAATCTTTAAGATAAATTGTAATTTCTCCATATTGGCTTATTGATGCTTCAAGAATTATAGTGCTTAAGATTTGACAAGTCATTTGAAAATTTTTAGGACTTTCAATTAACTTATCATTTATAACTATTCCCTTATCAAGCATATCTTGAATATTTAAAATAGAACTATTAAACATTGTTTCAAGAAAATATTCGGGAGCATGAAAATATAAAATTCCTTCTTCATGGGCTTCACTTATTTGTTCTGGTAAAAGAATTCGTCTAGTTAAATCTTTTGAAACTTCACTAGCAATTAAATCACGTTTCGCAAGAGCAGTATTAGCATTTTTATTTTTGATATCTTTATTACTATTTTTAATTAAAGTTAAAATTGATTCATCAGTTGTATTAGCTCGTCTTATTAATTCGCGTTCATAACGATATAACATATAACATTTTGATAATTCATACTTGTTAAGTTCAACTAATTTCTTTTCAATTATATCTTGAATATCTTCAACTAAAAGACGTTTTTTATGTTTATTAGAATTTTCAATATATTTAATAATTTTATTAATTTCTGCATCACTTGCTTTATCTAAATCATCAACATCATTATTAGCTTTTTTTATAGCAATTCTAATTTTTTCAGCATCATAATCAACAATTTTCCCATTTCTTTTAACGATTTTCATATCAATATTACCTTTCGTCTTATTTATAAATTATATCAAATTAAATTAATGAAAACATGTTGCATTTGCAACTAAATAATAATATAATTAATTTAAACAAAAGGAGTGCTTATGGAAGTTAAATCAATATTTGAAGGTATTAGTGATGAAGATGTTAATCGGATGTTAAAATGTTTTGAAGCTAGGAAAATGACATTTAAAAAAGATAGAACAATTGTTACTAATATTATTAATGTTAAAATGATTGGGATTATTTTAAGTGGAAGTGCTAATATGGTTCGTTATGACTATAATGGAAACCGGAATATCATTGAAAAATTAGAGGAAAATTCGGTTTTCGGAGAAGTATTTTCAAGACTTGGGAGTGATATATCAGTTGTTGCAACAAGTGACTGTGAAGTTTTATTTATTGAATATGAACATATTATTAAAAGATGTAAAAAGGGATGTAGTTATCATAGTATGTTAACCGATAATGTTTTAAAGTTATTATCTCAAAAGATAGTTTATCTTAATGAAAGATTAGAGGTGTTATCAAAAAGAACTATCAGAGATAAATTACTTTCTTATTTTGAATTATTAGCAAGTTCAAGCCCTAAAAGAACGTTTACAATTCCTTTTTCTTATACCGATTTAGCTGATTATTTATCAGTTGATAGAAGTGCTATGATGCGAGAAATTAAGAATTTAAAAGATGATTTAGTTATTAAAACTAATGGGCGGAGAATAACTTTAATAAGTTATTAAAAAAATCTTGTTTTTTAAAAAATAGTGTGGTAGGATATTAAGCCAAGTTGAGGTGATTAATATGTATTTTGAAATTTTAATTTTAGTTTTGTTATTATATGGTGAATTTGGAAGCCTTGCAGTTTCTAATGGATTATTAGAACTTGCTAAAAAAGAAATATTAAGACGAGTTAAAGAAATGGGATATCAATTAGAGTTAGATAATGTAAAAATAAATAATATAAAAATGATCTATGGTGATAAGAGCATTTATAGAATTATTAACTATATACCTATTTTAAATGTTATAGTTAATTTAAAAAATACTAGAATCGAGAATCTTGATAATATTCTAAATAATCTAATTGAGAGAGGAGTTTTAGTTGAATCAACTGCTAGAAAGGAGGAACATATGGAAAATTTTTCAAATATTCAAAAGATAATGCCTAATAAACCTAATTTACTTATTAATAATAAAAGAACTAGTTTAGGACTTGCTTTAGAATTAAAAAGTAAAATAAGTGAAATATTAAATCTTGATATTTCCGATAATGAAAAAAATAATAAAGTTATTGAATTATTAGAAAGTTATAATATAATTCCTTATGAAGAAAAAATTAAAGTAAAAAAACTAGAAAAATAGGGGTTTAATTTATGTTTGAGGTAATATTAATATTATTTGTAATTTTAGAAAGTTCAACCATGGGGATATCTTTAAGTATTTTAATGTTAGCAAATGATAAGTTATTGGATGAAGCTTATGAAATGGGGTATTTGGTAAGCGATCCGAGTCGTATATTGCAAACTAAAAGTCTTAGTTTGAAAGATAAATTACTAATGTCTTTAATTCCAATTCCCCTTATTAATATTTTGGCTTATTTTTATACATTCTTGTATGCTTCAAATAATAAAAAAATAATTACTAATCTTATTGAAAAGGGAGAGTTAATTAGTATTACTGATTGCGATGAAGATTGTCATAAAGAAATGACTAGTTCTAGTTTAATACAACAAGGAAATATAATCTTTTTTTCTCAAGAGCGTATTGACCCTAGGAGAGAAGTTATTTTAAAATTAAAAAATGAGGTTTTAGATATTGCTAAAGAAAATATTTCTGAGGATGAAAAAAATCAAAGAATAATTAAAGTATTAGAAGATTATGAAATAATACCAAATAAAGAAAAAGTTAAAAAAATAGGAAAATAAATTATTTTTTTAACATTTTTAAATTTAAATTAGGTATTCTTGGTAAATCATTTTCAAAGTATTCAAAAGTATTATTTATAAAATTACTTCTTATATCTTCAATACTAATTTCAGTTAAAGAATGATTATCAAATAAATAATAAGTTGTTTCATCACTTTCGTTGTCAAAATCATATTCATTCAAAGAAATAATCATAATAGGTTTTAAGTTAGTATTATCTTTAACTAGTGAAACTTTAAAATTAGACATTTTTTCATCATAAGTAAATAAATAATTTCTTAAAGATAGAAAATAAGAATATGCATCAATTATACTTAATTTACGTTCTAAAACTTTTGTAATAATAATATGTAATCTAGTTTCTAAACTTAAATTAATATTAGGAAGAGAAGGAAGAGTAGAAATATAAATTCTATTTAGGATTTCTGCAAATTCTTCTTTTTTGTTTTTGCAAATTAAACCATTTAAAGGATAATTTAATTTAGCATTAGATAAATCACCCATTAAAATAGAGGTTACAGAATCAGCTATAACTTGAAATCCATCTATAAAGAACATTAAATTAGCATGACCTTTACAAGATTTATCTTTAGAATAATCTTGAATTTTATATTTAACTCCAATTATGTCAAGTAAATTCGCATAGATAAAATTAAAAGTATAACAAACAACTTTATTATTAGTTAAAGTAACAGATTTAATATTATCAAAGTTTTCATAGTAACTTGTGATATCACCTTGATAATTCATAATATAAAATACTTCATCATAAGTAAAAAGTTTACATAATTTAATATAAAGATAAATAGCTTTTTCTAACTTTGTTTGATAGGCATTAATATCTTTTAATAAATAGTCTAATAATTCTTGATTCATAGTAATCCCCCTTTTTGAGTAGATATTTTAACAAATTTTAATTAAAAAGTCAAAAAAAATAAATTATGTGTTATACTATTAATATAAGAAAGGAAAAGAATATGGAAAAAGCAAAAGTTTATTTTACAAAAGAAATAACACCAGATAGTGTTGTTCAAATATTTAAAAAGTTAAATCATGAATTGAAAGGGAAAGTTGCAGTTAAGCTACATTCAGGAGAAGAAGGAAATCAAAATTATTTAAAACCTGAATTTGTAAAACCAATAGTTGAGTATTTAGGTGGAGTAGTAGTTGAATGTAATACAGCCTATGATGGGGAAAGAGATACAACCCTAAAACACACGAAATTAATGGAAAAACATGGTTGGAGTAAATACTTTGATGTTGATATCATGGATAGTGATGGGGATATGGTTTTAGATATTCCAAATGGTAAAGTAATTAAAAAGAATTATGTTGGGAAACATTTAGATAACTATGATTCAATGCTTGTTTTATCACATTTTAAAGGACATCCTATGGGAGGATATGGAGGAGCATTAAAACAATTATCAATTGGAGTTGCATCTAGTCATGGTAAAAGATATATTCATTGTGCAGGTAATGAAGATGGAACTTATGAAGATATGTTTAAAACCAATCAACTTTTATTTTTAGAGTCAATGGCCGATGCAGCCTCATCAGTTACTAATCACTTTAAAGATAATATTTTATATATAAATGTTATGTGTAATATGTCAGTTGATTGTGATTGTTGTAGTGTTGCGGAAGACCCATGTATGGAAGATATTGGAATTCTTGCATCAACTGACCCTGTTGCAATTGACCAAGCATGTATTGATTTAGTTAAAAATTCAACTGACAAAGGACGAGATCATCTACTTGAAAGAATTAATTCAAGACAAGGCACTCATACCATTGATGCAGCAGCCAAACTTGGAATTGGAACTAAAGACTACGAACTTATTGAAATATAATTAATATTACAAATAACCGAATGAAAAAACTACAAATAACCGAAAAATTTTCTCACAAATAACCGAATTTTGTTGTTTTGAATGAATATTTTGATATCTTTATCTAAAAGAGGAGTGCTTTTCATGAATGAGTATAAAAAATTATCAAAGAAATGCTTTGATATCTGTTGTTCCATTGGTTGTTTAAAAAATTAATTAAAATGTTATTAGATTACTTAGGTTTAGGTAATCTTTTAAATTGCAATAAAAATTGCTATGATAATTAACAAATAATAATAATAAATAATTGGAGTAATATATGTCGAATTAACTAATCGGTATAATCTTTAATTTTAGAGTATTCATTAAAAAGTATGTCTTCAATTCCGGCTTTCGCGTTAGCAGGTGAGGTACTAGGTAAAGGAATAGCTTTAATTTTGGTTTTAGGATACAAGTACTTTTGATATAAACTATAAGCTTTATTTCCAGTTGTAAAAATTACTTTAATATTAGAGTTATTTAAAATTTCACTTAAATCATTAGGAACTGGATTTTTAATTGAAGAATCACTAGATGATTCGATTTCACAACTTTTTAAAACATCAAAAAGAGCAATATGATGTTTCAATAAAAAATTAATTTTAGCATCTTTACTATCTAATATTTCTTCATTATAGACTTTGGCAAGGGTAGACCAAAAACGATTTCTTGGGTGTCCATAATAAAAACCAACTTCCCTAGACTTTACAGATGGGATGCTTCCTAATATCAAAACTTTTGATGATTTATCATAAATGGGCATTAAAGTATGAAAAACTAACATAATATCATTTCCTTTTTCTATATTTTAAAGATATTAATTCTTTTTGTCAAATAGAGTTTACAATTTTTTCTATAAATAATATAATTAAGTAGGTGATGTTAATGTTTGAAAATAAAAAGATTTTAATTTTAGGAATGGCAAGAAGTGGATATGCTTGTTGCAAAGAACTTGTTAAACATAATTGTCAAATTGTATTAAATGATAGTAAGGAAGAAAGTAAATTAGATAAAGAAAAATTAGAAGAATTAAGAAGTTTAAATATTAAAGTTGTATTAGGAAGTCATCCGGATAACCTTCTTGATGAAAGTTTTGATTATCTAATTAAAAACCCAGGAATTAGAAATGATCATAAATATGTTTTAAAAGCTAAAGAACTTAATATTCCTGTTATAAACGAGGTAGAAGTTGGATATAACTTACTACCAAAAAATGTTAAATTAATTGCAATTACAGGAACTAATGGGAAAACAACAACCACAACATTAACTTATAATATCCTAAAAGAATACTATAAAAATACTAAACTAGCTGGTAATATAGGATACCCTTTATGTAGTATTTTAGATAGTATCAAAGAAAATGATATTTTAGTTATGGAAATATCTTGTCAACAACTTGCAAATTTAAATACTTTTAATCCTCATATTGCTCTTTTAACTAACTTAAGTCCTGCTCATATTGATTTCTTTAATGATTATGAAACTTATAAGAAAGTTAAAGTTAAATTATTTAAAAATCAAAGCAATAGTGACTATGCAATTATTAATCATGAAAACTTAGATAGTTTAGAATCTACCAAAAATATTAAAAGTAAAAAGTTATATTTTTCAAGTAAACAAGAAAGTAATGCTTATTTGAATGGTGATGATTTATATTATAAAGATGAATTAATAATAAATAAAAATGAATTACTTCTAAAAGGAATTCATAATGTTGAAAATGTTTTAGGAGCAATTACAATTGCTAAATTACTTGAGGTTCCAACCACTGTAATTAGAAAAGTTTTAAAAAGTTTTAAAGGAGTAGAACACAGATTAGAACTAGTTGATGTTGTTAATAAAAGATATTTTTATAATGACACGGAGGCAACTAATATTAAATGCTCTCAAATTGCTTTAAGTTCATTTCCAGATAATCAGGTTGTCTTATTTTTAGGGGGACTTGAAAGAGGGCAAGACTTTAATGAACTAAAAGATTATGTTAAAAATGTTCGGGTGATAATTGGAATTGGGGAATGCAGGACGAGGGTTTTAGAGTTTGCAAATAGTATGCATATTGAATGTTATATTCAAAAGACTTTACAAGAAGGATTTCAAAAAGCACTTGAAGTATCTCGGGAAAATGATATAATATTATTAAGCCCAGCATCAGCATCTTGGGACCAATACAAAGAATGTGAAGAACGTGGGGCAGAATTTAAAAAATTAGTTGGAGGCTATAAGAATGGAAGTAATTAAAAATCGCGTTTATAAACATTTTAAGGGTGATTATTATTTAGTTGTTGATATAGCAACTCATTCAGAAACCGATGAAAAATTAGTTTTATATCGCAGTTTATATGGGGATGGAGATTTATACGCAAGACCACTTGATATGTTTATATCAGAAGTTGATCATGTGAAGTATCCAAACGTTAAACAACAATATCGGTTTGAACTCCAAAAAATAGAAAGTGTTAATAAATAGAAAGAGAGGAATTTATGAAAATTAAAAATGTAATAGGAAGAGAAATATTAGATTCAAGAGGAAATCCAACGGTTGAAGTGGATGTGATCTTAGAAAGTGGTGTAATGGGACGAGCTAGTGTTCCAAGTGGTGCATCAACGGGAGAACGTGAAGCCTTAGAACTTCGTGATGGAGACTCAAGATATATGGGGAAAGGTGTTTTAAAAGCAGTTTCTCATGTTAACAATGAACTTAAAAATTTAGTTGTTGGAATGGACGTATTTAACCAAGAAGCCCTTGATAAAGCTATGATTGAACTTGATGGAACGGAGACTAAATCAAGATTTGGAGCTAATGCAATTTTAGGAGTTTCCATGGCTGCTTTAAAAGCTGCTGCTAATGAAAAAAAAGTTCCTTTATATAAATATATAGGAGATGGAGATATTCTCCCAAGACCTATGATGAATATTATTAATGGAGGAGCGCATGCTGATAACAATCTTGATTTCCAAGAATATATGATTATTCCAAATGCTGATACCATTAAAGAAAGAGTTCGGATTGGCTCTGAAGTATTCCACACTTTAAAAAATGTTTTAAAAGAAAAAGGACATGTTACAAGTGTTGGAGATGAAGGTGGATTTGCTCCAAACTTAAAAAGCAATTCAGAAGGATTTGAACTAATTGTTGAAGCAATCAAGAAAGCTGGATACAAGCCAGGCGTTGATGTTAGTTTAGCAATTGATGTTGCTGCAAGTGAATTTTATAAAGATGGTAAATACGAATTAAAAGGTGAAAATAAAACTTTAACAACTAATGAATTAATTGATTACTATGAAGAGTTAATTAAAAAATATCCAATTATTTCAATTGAAGACCCAGTTGATGAAAATGATTGGGAAGGATTTAGTTTAATAACTAAACGTTTAGGAGATAAAATTCAATTAGTTGGTGATGACTTATTTGTTACTAATAAAAAATGCTTACAAAAAGGTATTGATAACCATGCTGGAAATGCTATTTTATTAAAAGTCAATCAAATAGGAACTATCACTGAAACCTTAGAAACAATTGATTTAGCAAGACGGAATGGTTATAAAACAATTATTTCTCATCGAAGTGGAGAAACTGAAGATACTACTATTGCAAATCTTGCCGTTGGACTTAACTTAGGTCAAATTAAAACTGGTTCTATGTCAAGAACTGATAGAATTTGTAAATATAATGAATTAATTAGAATTGAAGAAGAATTAGGAAAATAAAATATTTAAAATATGAATAAAAATGTATAAACTTAAAATACATTTTTATTTTTTTTGTAATAAATATGTATTAAATTTTAAAAATTAATAAAAGATAGATTTTTAAATATTTATATGTTAAAATAATATATGGTAAAGGAGAAGTTTATGGCCAAAAGGATAAAAATTGTAAGTAACCCTTATGAAAGGGAAATTAAATATTTTGATTACAATGAAACTAATGAAGAATGGGAAAATATTATTTTAAATAATCCTAATAGTAGATTAAGGGAAACTGCTTCTGAAAAGAGTTTTTTACCATTTAAAATCAAAGAAATTGTTGATATTATTATTGATGAATATTATAAATCTGGTTCTAAACTCGAAATATGTTTTGAAGGTACAAATGATGAGTTCAATGAATTAAAAGAAATTTGTCAGGATGAAGATGTAGTTTCAAAGGTAAATTTAGAAAAGTTACCTAGTACTTTAGAAAATGCAAGAATAATTTTTCCAAATATTAAAGAAAGATTTGAGGATGTAGATCAAATAATTGAAAAAATAGTTAAAGATAATAAAGAAGTAAAAAAAGATTTAGATAAAGTATCTGAAACTTTAAAAGATGTAATTCCAATTTGTGTTTTTGGTAATTATAGTGTTGGTAAATCAACGTTTATAAATGCCTTAATTGGAAATGAGATTTTGCAAAGTGGAGGCGATCCTGTTACAGCTAAAGTTTATAAAATAAGACGTTCAAAAGATGATGATGTTTCAAGAATTAAATTTACATATCAAGATAAAGATTGTGAGATTTTATTAGAAGGAGAGAAATATCGTTATCGAGAAGAGGATAATTATCGGTTAATAAGTGAAACTAAAGATAATCCATTAATTGTTGAAATTGATAAAATTTTAAAAGAAACTCCTGAAAAAAATTTAATTTTATTTTTAAATTTAATTTTAGAACATCTCAATAATTATGAAAAAAATAAAAATATAAATAATCAAATTGGCAATGTTATTGAAGTTGAAGTACCATTTTCTAAAAAAGGAATTTTAGGTCAATCATACAATAATTTTGTAATTTTTGATACTCCAGGTTCTAATTCCAAAACTAATCTTGATCATACTAAAGTTTTAGAAGAAGCTCTAGCTGGTTTTTCTAACGGTATTCCCATTTTAGTTTCAACTTATGAAACTTTAGATACAACTGATAATGCTAATTTATGTGAAAAAATGCTTGGAATTAAGGCTTTAGATGAAAGATTTGCTATGATTGTTTTAAATAAAGCCGATGGATCAGATTTAAGTGATTCTGAAGAAGAAATAAAAAAAGAATTATTAAGTTACAATGCTGTTCAAAAAATACATGCTAGTGGTATTTATTTTGTATCTTCAATTATGGGACTTGGAGCTAAAAATGAAGGCCAATTAATTGATAAACATTATCGGAAGGTATATCGTTCTCAAGAAGAAATGTATAAAAATCCTGATGATGAAGATTATGCTAGTTTATATAGATACAATGTTATGCCAAAACAAATAAAAAGTAATGCCATTAATTATTCTTTAGAATGTCCTAATATTATTTATGCTAATAGTGGTTTATATGCAATTGAAATGGAAATTGAAAAATTTGCAAGTAGATATGCTGCTTATAACAAATGTCAAATGGTTTATAAATTCCTAAAAGATATTAATGAAGAAACTAATCAAAAAATTGAAAGTAAAAAAGAAATTTTAAATAGTGATATAGAAAAAAGAAATACTGAATTAGAAAGTGAAAAACAAACTTTAATAGAAAAAATCTTAAATAAAATTTTTGAATTAATTGAGAACTATGCAAAAGAATCTGAAAAAATAATATCTTCTTATAAATTTGATAATTATATTTTAACAGAACAAAATTTAGAAGAAATAAAACAAAGTTTTGATTATGATTATCAAAAAGAAAAAAATCTCGAAAAACATGAAACAGAATCTAAAAATGCTTGGTATAATATTTGGAATAATTTAAAGAATGTGGCTTTAAAAGAAAAAATGAACTCTTTAAAGGAAGATTTTAAAGAATTTCAAGAAATGAAGAAAAAGGAAGAAAAGGCAATTGATGAAATAGATTCTAAAACAGCTGATAAAGTCATGGAATATGTTATAAATTTATATAAAACTAATGCAACTAAAATTAGAGACGAACGATTAAAAGAAATTGAAAAACTATGGCAAGATTATGCTAAAGAGTTTAAAGAAGAATTACTAAGTTTAGTTATGAAAACTGATTTATCAAATTCTCAAAGAGAAGATATTTCCAATATTATTCTTAAATTTAATTCTGAAATGATTAATGAAGAAGTTGATAATAAATTTGTAAAATCAAAATATTTAGAGTGGAAGTTATTAAGATTTGGTAAAAGTAATGAAATTAGTGTAAAAAAACTTGATAGAAGTTATAATTCAAAGATTAAAGAATTTGGAAATACCTTAGTAAAAGATATAAATAAATATTGTAAAAATACCTTTAGTAAATGGAAGGATGCCTTAGAAGAGAAAATTATTAATAATATAACTGAATACAATCCGGATTTAAAAGGTATAAATGATATTATTAAAGAAGATAAAGAAAAAATTGAAGAACTTAAACAAGATCAAGATGAGATTAATGATTCAATGGATGATATTAAAAAGTGGATATCATGGAATAATAATGATATAGATTAAAAGGAGTAATTATGGGAGTTAAAAATTTAGTTAAAAAAGTAGGAAATGCTGCTGGTAATGGAATAGCAACTCTTTCGAAATTAAGTTCAAATCAAGTTGAAGAAATAGTTTCAAAAAGAGAAGAATTCTTGCAAGAAATGTGGGATCCTCAAAATCCTGATGAACAAGAAAAAGTTTTAAAATTATTAGCAAGTAATAGTATTGAAATTTTTAATGATTATTTAAAACAATTAAAAGAGTTGTATTTACCAATTTCCTATCAAGAAGAATTTGGAAATGAATTTGTTCCAGATTATAATATTAGATATTTTAATATAACTAAATGGGTAAAAAGTAAAGAAGAAAATAGTCTTGAAAAACTTATTAATGTCTATGCTGTATTAAAAGATGAAAAATGTAATATTGCTTTAGTTTTTAATCGAACTAAAGATAAAACTAATGTTTATTTAGCAGTTATAAATACAGGTAATGTTGGAAATAGTACGGATGTTAAAAACTATAAAGAAAGATTAGTTGAAGCTATAAAAGGAAATTTTCCAGGGGCTTTAATAGCAGATGATTCTAAAAATGGGATAGGTATCATACCACCTCTTGATAATAATAAAGATTATTCGGTTGCTATAACTTCAAATATTCCAGCCGAGAAATCCGAAAAATTTTTATCTCAAACAGTTGAAAAATTATTAGATGGGATTATTCCTGAAAATTCAAAAGAAGAATATACAATTATTTTATTAGCAACACCTATCCTTGATTTAGAAGAAAGAAAGTTAAAATTAGGAAAAATTTATTCGGATATGGTTCCTTATGCATCATGGACAACTTCTTTTCAAGTGTCAGAGGGAGAAAATATATCATCAACGGCTACTGTTGGAGCATCAGCAGGAGCTAACTTTGGCAATCAAGTTGGAACTAATCAATCTTTTACAAATTCCGATTCTAATACTGATAATTTTTCAACTACTGCTAGTGAAAGTCAAACAGTTGGAACTTCTGATAGTAATTCTACTTCTAAATCTAATTCTAACTCAATAACTGGTGGAGTTAATGTTGATTTCAAAATTGGTGGAAGCGTTTCAACTTCTAAGTCAACTGGACAATCAACAAGTACTGCTCATACAATATCAGAACAAATAACTAAAAGTATGGCTAAAACATTAGGAAATGCTATTACCAAATCTGCAGCCAATACTGCAGGTAGTTTTGAATCAACTAATTTTGGAGTTAATGCTGGAGTTAATTTTGCAAGGTCTTCAAGTGTAGGTGTCACAGCTGGAAAAAATGAAGGACTAACAAGGAACTTTGAAAATTAC
>CANRIE010000005.1 GCA_947630585.1 uncultured Bacilli bacterium
AAAGTTTTTAATGGAACTTGGAAAAGGGTATGCTTTTGTCGAAAGACAACAACATATACGTACTGAAAAAGATGATTATTATATTGACTTAGTTTTTTATAATTATATATTGAAATGTTTTGTTTTAATTGATTTAAAAACAACGAAAGTAACACATCAGGATATAGGTCAAATGGATATGTATGTAAGAATGTATGATGAATTGAAAAAAGGCAAAGATGATAATCCTACAATAGGTATTTTGTTATGCACTGATACAGATGCAGATGTGGCAAGATATTCCATATTACATGGTAATGAACAATTATTTGCAACAAAATATAAGACATATTTGCCAACCGAAGAACAACTTAGAGCAGAAATTGAAAATCAAAAAGTTATGTTTGAATTGCAGAAGCAAGATAAAAATATATCTGTATAATGTTTTTTGAAACAAAAAAATATTTTAATTTTTTTGTAACCATTTAATCAAATTAAACGTCTTTATAGTGAGTCGACTTATAGGAGGTATCAATTTGAAAAATAATATTAACTTTAGAATCGAAACAATAATTGATGAATATTCAAACTATGTTTTTAAAATTGTCGATAATATGGTTGGTACTTCTTTACCATATCAAGATAAAGAGGAAATAGTTGCAGATGTTTTCTATTTATTATGGAAAAATCAAGATAATATAAATAAAGATCTAAAATCCTATATTGCTGCAATTACTAGAAATTGTACTTATACGAAATTAAGAAGTAAAAAAATAACTTTAGAATTAAAAGAAGAGTTTATAGTTAATGATTTAAATTTAGAACATATAGATAAAATGTTTATAATTAATCAAAAACTACAAGAATTAAGTGAAGTTGAAAGAAATATTTTTACTCTTTATTATGTTGATGGGTATAAAATTAAGGAAATATCAAAAAAACTTAAATTAAGTTCTAGTTGTGTAAAAATAAAACTTTATCGAATTAGAAAAAAGTTAAGGGAGGAAATGTTATGAATAAAATTGATACATATCAAATAAAAAAAATGACAAATCAATTGATTGGTTATGAAAATTTTAAAATGGAGGAAGAAATGAAAGCTAAAAAAATGAAAAAAGTTATGTTTGGATTGGGTGCATTTTTCTTACTTGGAATTGGAACTATAACTGCTAATGCTTTAACTAACAATAAAATAGTTGATATGGTTAAAGATATGGTATCAGTTAAAGTTATTTCAGGAAATGTTGAAGAAGTTAAAAATGGTGTTTGTAAAAAACTAGAAAATGGTAATTTCTCATGTACATTTAAAGACCCTGAAAATGGGGAAGAAGAAATAACTATGCAATATACAACCGATAATACTGATAATAAAGATATCTCAATTCAATATGAATATGTTGATAAATAATTAATTATAACTTAAGTTAGATTATATTTTAAAAGCAAGCGAGCAAGTTTGCTTTTTTGTGGTATTATTAAATGGGAGGCTTACTATGAAAAAAATAAATAATATAAGAGAAATTATCGTATCTTTAACGGCATTTTCTATATTAATTTGGGCTTTTTCTAAAAATCAAATTCTTGGAAAAATAATAATTATTCCTTTTTTAATATGTTCACTTGCAATATTTTTTAAAAATATATTTTTACTTTTAAATAAAGAAAAAATTTCTAATGTTTTTAAAATTATTTTTAGGATTAGTTTCTTTATTTATGTCTTTGGCTTTTTAATATATTCTGTGTACTATGCAATTACAACTAAAACTTATTCTTTATTTATAATAATTGGAATATTTATGATAGTTTCAGTTCGATTCTTTAAGATGACTTTCTTTAAAAAGAAATAATATAAATTATCGGTAAACCAACAGTCGATAACAATTTAATCTTATTTATAGTATAATGGTATTGAGGTGAGAAAGATTATGGATAATAATAAAATTGGAAAATATATTGCATCTCGTAGAAAAGAAAAAAAATTAACGCAACAACAGCTTGGTGATAAATTATTTGTAACTGATAAGGCAGTTAGCAAATGGGAGCGAGGTTTAAGTTTACCAGATATTACTATTCTTGAAAAATTAGCTGATGAACTAGATACAGATATTTATAGCATTCTTCAAGTAGAAAAAAAGAATAAAGTTAATATTGAAGAAATTTTACAGGAAGAAAGAATAAAAATTAATAAACAAATTAAAAAGAAAATAATGATAATTTCCTTACCAATAATTTTAATAGCAAGTTTTACTTTCTTTAAACTTATACCTTTTGGATATAATGTTGAACATATTAGATATAATTATACTGAAAATAAGTTAATAAATCTAGGTGTTCCTAAATTTTCCTTTTTAATGAAAAACAAAGAAAACAATTATTCTTATAAAAATTTAAGAGGTAAAAGTGTGTTAAAAAGTGAATTAAAAAACTATGTAAATACTTTACAACATGTTTCATGTAATAATACTGCATATTTTTATGATAATGATGCTAACATTACTATCATTGATTATTCTGTAAAAGGAAATATAATTTATAATACTATCTCCTATAATATTAGAAATGGTAATTATTGTAATATTTGGGAAGTACAAGAATATGCAAAAAAGTTAGGAGATTTGAAAGTGTATAAAACTCTAGATGCTGAAAAATCAAATTTAATGGTATATTTTTTACTAGATTATAAAAATCAAAATAATAAAAATGAATGGATTGCTAATTTAGATATTTATTATAATGATGGTAAAACTAATAAATTAATTGAAAGTTCAACGGGAACTTATGAAGTTATTGATGATGAATTAATATATTATCGAACTAAAATTAAAGACCATGCAAATGATATTGAAGTTCCTAATGTTTCAAATTTTGTAATTAAAGATAAAAAGTTAATACTAAAAGAAGACTATCTACAGAATTATGAAAAAAGTATCATTATAAAATAGGTGATGATTATGGAAAAAATATTTAATAAAATCAAAAAAAATATTCTTATTTGTGATTTGATTTTTGTAAGTTTTAACATATTACTTAATTTTATTTTGTATTTAGTAAATATAAGATTTAGATTATGGGTTATTATTTTTATACTTTTAATATCTATGATTGGATTTATAGTTGGCATAATTCAACAATTTTATATATCTTCTGATAATAAAAAGAAAGCCATAATTTTTTCTATGATTGGAATCATACCAATCTTTGTATTAATTTTACTTTTTATGCCTATAGTAGGTTTTACTACGATTTTTAATTATAAGCCAGAGCATACTATAGTTTTAGATAATAAAAAATATGTGGCAGTAGTTAGTTCGTATTTAAATGTTGATGTTGATTATTATGACTATTATGGAATTTTATTAATGGGGATGAAAGTTAGAGTACATGGGGATTTTGGTGAAGGCGGTTATGATCCTTTTAATAATCCTAATTTGCCTGATAATGTTGAATATACATATTATGATAATAATGGCAAGGCAAAATCTAAAAGAATAGAAAATTATATTAAAGATAAAGATGGAAATATAATTGATAAAAACATTAATGATATAGATATTGATGATTCTAATAATTACAATGAAAATAATAATTATGTATTACCAGAAAATGAAGAAGTTTTATATGAGAAAAAATTTAATAATACAATTCTTAGGTTTAGTAAAGTTGATAATATCTTAGGACAAAAGATGTTAGTTCATGTTTTAAGAAGTAAAGATAATGGTAAAAATTATTATGTTGTATCTGATAATGCAATTCAAGTTGGTAATGATGCAAAATTTATTTTTCTAAATGAAAAGATGGGATTTGCAGTTTCAAATTATAAAATTTATTTAAATAATAGTAACCCTAGTTTATATGTTACTGATGATAGTGGTAAAACTTTCACGTCTTCTAATTTCAATTATAAAAATAATAATGTCGATTTTATTAGTATTGAAGATCTACCTTATTATGAAAATAATCTTTTAAAAATTAAATGTTTGGTATATCAATTTAATTCGAAAGTAGATGGATATGAAAATAAAGAATTAATATTTATAAGTAATGATAATGGACATACTTGGAATTTAGAAACTAATTAATAAAAAAAATAAGTAACTCTACTAATTGTAGGTGTTAAAATTTCCGTTTATATTATATAGTTATTTCTCGAAAGGAGAAATTTATGAATCAAGAGTGTATTGGTAAATTTATTGCAAGTTGTAGAAAAGAACAAAAATTAACGCAAGAAGAGTTAGCTGAAAAATTAGGAATAACAGCAAAAGCAGTATCAAAATGGGAGTGTGGCAAAGGACTACCTGATCCTTCGATTATGCTTGAGTTATGTAAAATATTAAAAATTACTGTTAATGATTTATTAAGTGGCGAAAGAGTATCAAAAGAAAATTATCAAGATAAATTAGAACAAAATATTATAGATACAATAGATTATTCTAATAGAAAAGTATCAGAACAAAATAAAACAATTTCTAAAATATTATTGTTTTTTGGCTTTTGTTTAACTTTTCTTGCTTTTTTCATATTTCCAAGTGATAGTAGTTGGGGTGGTATTTATTCTTTAATAGGTTTAGTTATATCTTTAATTGGTTTTATAAGATTAAATAAAAAATTGTCATATTTAAAAAGAATATTTTTAAGTTTTGGGTATTTTCTTTTAGGTATAATAGTATTACTTATCGTAGATTACTCTAATGTCGTATTAAACAAAGTAGCTCCAAGATTTTCTTATTTAAAAGAAACTGGAGATAGTATGATAGTTTATAAAGCCCTATTTTATAATGTATATAGGATAAATAGAAATACTAAAAATGAATATTATATAATTGATACTAAAAAGCAATATAGAGAAGATAATATTCCTGTAACTCCATTTAATAGAGATAAATCTGGAATTGATAATATCATCAAATATAAAAACAAATATGTTGGTAATAATAGTAATGATAGTCATTTAATTGATAATTTACCACTTGCTGAATATGGTTATGTTTTTGAAATAGATTCTAAAAATCTTGGATTAACGATTGATTACCATATTACAGATTGGTATGTTAATGAGAATAAATATTTAGAAAAATCTTTATTATATAACTCTGTATCTATATTTTATTTAATTGATAATGTTCAATATATTACTTTTAATTTTAGTGGTAATTCTTATACAGTTAGTAGAGATAAAGTTAAAGAATTATATCCTAATTTTAATGATATAGTTACTAAGAATAATTTTAATAACTATTTAGAAAATAAAATGAATGATAATGATTTTGTTCAAGATATGTTTAAGAGAATTTTTATTGATTAAAAAATACATTTTTCTAATTGCGGCAACTTGTTGTCGTAATTAAGTTGGTTATAATATTTAGAATTAAATAAATGAAATTAAGATAAGTATATTTACAAGCAATTTTCTTTTTGTTATACTTTTATTAAATTTTATGGAGGAGTTTATGAAGAAGTATCTTGATTATTTAATAAAAGGAATTTATGCTGGAATTTTAATAAGTATTGGAGGAATAGCTTATTTAGCAATTGAAAATAAAATTGCTGGTTCATTTATTTTTTCATTTGGATTACTTACAGTTTGTATGTATTCATTTAATTTATATACAGGGAAAGTTGGCTATATATTAGAAAATAAAATTAGTTATTTAATTGAATTATTATTATCATTAATTGGAAACTTTTTAGGAACATTCATGGTTGGCAATTTAATTAGATTAACAAGATTTAAAGGTTATATTGAAACTGCTAAAAATATTGTAAATATTAAACTAAATGATAATCTTTTAAGTATTTTTATCTTAGCTTTATTTTGTGGCATGATTATGTATATTGCTGTTAATAACTATAAAAAGCAAAGTGATGTAATTGGAAAATATATGACTATTTTTATGGGTGTTATGGCATTTATATTATGTGGATTTGAACATTGTGTTGCTAATATGTTTTATTTTAGTGTAGCAAATGTATTCTCATTTAAAGTTTTCTATTACTTATTAGTTATGGTTTTAGGTAATAGTTTAGGTTCAATTATAATAGCATTTTATAATAATCATTATATTGAAAACAATAAAGAAAGTAGGAATTAATGAAACAAAAAAATGAATAGGACTATTTATTACAATCAAATAAGAGAGATAGTCTTATCATTTCTTTTTAATATTAATGACTGATGAAATTGGAATAATATAATTTTTGTTATCTAAATGAGTTAATTTATCATAGAAACAGATTATACCTCCAGTTCCTATTTTTTTTGAAGTATTATTTAATTTATCAAAATGTTTAATCATGTCTTTAGTTGGATTAGCTGTTTTCTTTATCTCAAATGGATATAAAGTATTATTTTTATATATTATTAAATCAATTTCATTTTTTTCTTTATCTCGATAGTAAGATAAATTAGGCTTAATTCCCTGAGCATTATAAGATTTAACAAGTTCGCTTATAATAAATGTTTCTAAGTAATGACCAGATGAGGAACTTAACTGTAAATCTCTTTCGTTAGTCCATCCTGCTAAATAGGAAGCAAGTCCTGTATCCATAAAATATATTTTAGGCATATGTGTTAATCTTTTTAATTCAGATGACATATAAGGCTCAAGTAAATATACTAATCCAATTGTGACTAAAATACTTAACCATTTTTGAGCAGTTGGGACGCTAATATTAGCATCATTTGCAAGACTAGAGTAATTTAATTGTTCACCAGTTCTTGTTGCGACACTTACTATAAATTTTCTAAAAGCTTCCTTATCGCCTATTTGTGTTAAATCATTTATATCTCTAGCTATATATGTATCTAAATATCCTCCAAAATATAGTTCACGAGATATATTTTTATTTGAATATAGACTTGGCATTCCTCCATTAAAAATAATTTTATATAAATGATTGACGTTTATTTCTTCACTTGATACTAAGTTTTCAGGGTCAAATAATGACTTATTATCTATACTTTTATTAATTTCAGAATAGGTAAAAGAATTTAAATTAATTATTCCAACTCTACCAGCTAAAGATTCAGAAACATTTTTCATTAAATGAAATTGTTGTGAACCTGTAAGCCAGTACATTCCATTTTGATTTTCTTTATCAACATTAATTTTTATATATTGAAATAAGTTAGGTGCATATTGGACTTCATCGATTAATAAAGGCCAATGATGTTCTTCTAAAAATAGTTTAGGAGATTCAATTGCTTGATTTCTAAAAACTTCATCATCTAAAGATACATATTCCATATCTTTAGGCATTATTGATTTTAAAAGGGTTGTTTTTCCAACTTGTCTTGGCCCAGTAACTAATAATACTTTGAATGTGTTATTAACATTTTCAATTATTTCTTTAGCTTCTCTTTCATACATATATATCACTTCCAATATTATTATACTACAAATAGTTTAAAATAGTCAAGGCAATCACTTTAAAAAAGTCAGATACAAAGTTTAAAAAAGTCAAACTAGTTTGTTTTATTAATTAATACTGTTAAGGAGTTTATATTTAAATATATATTTGACTTTAAAACTTGTAAAAATAATAAATTTAATTATAATATAAGCCATGGAGGTTATTAATGAAAGTTAATTTAAGTGAATATGATAGGGGAACATTTATTAAATTTATTAGAGAATGGACAGGGTTAACTCAAAAAGAATTTGGAGAAAAAATAGGGAAAAGTTTAAGAACTATTCAAGATTATAAAGCAGGTCGTATTAATTATAGTATAAAAACATTAGAAGATATAAGTAAGAAATTTGATGTTTCTATAATTGCATGTAAGAAAAGTTAAGTTATAATCATAATAAATTTATAGAACAATATTTTTGTAGTTTTATAGTTAATTAATTTACTAAAACGTGCGGAATGAAATTCCAAAATCTTGCGGAATAAAAATACTAAAAGTTTCGGATTAAAACTTGATTATTTATATTAAACAGGGTATAATAATAATGTAATTTGTGGAGGCTAACAATGAAAATTAAAAATTATAAGAAAAGAATAGTAGATGAGCAAGTAGAAAGATATTTAAAAATATTTGGAGCTGTATGTATAGAAGGACCTAAATATTGTGGAAAAACTTGGTTAGGAAGATATCATGCAAAAAGTGAAACTTTATTACAAGTTAAAACTGGAGAAAAATCTAATGAAGTTGAATTAGCTAAAATATCTCCTGATATAATTTTAGAAGGAGAGAAACCTAAACTAATTGACGAGTGGCAAGAAGCAACAAATTTATGGGATGAAATTAGAATTAATGTTGATAAGTCAGGATTAAAAGGTCAATTTATTTTAACAGGTTCATCAACTCCAAATCGGGAAGGAATTTCTCATAGTGGAGCAGGTCGATTTGGGAAAATTCAGCTACGAACAATGTCACTTTATGAATCAGGAGATTCAACTGGTCAAATTTCATTACAAGATATATGTAATGGAAAAAAAATAAGTCAGGCTTGTCCTCAAACAGGTTTAAAAGAAATAGCTGGATTTATAATTCGAGGTGGCTGGCCTGGTAATTTAAATTATTCAATTGAAGATGCTAGTGTAAGTGTTAAAGCATATATTGATTTGATTATTGATGATGATTTATATCGCCTAGATGGTGTTAATCGCGATAAGCATAAAATGCGTTTATTGTTAAAATCATTAGCTCGAAATGAAAGCACGACAGCAACTAATCAAACTTTAAAAAATGATATTAAAGAAATTGATGATGAAGATATTGATAAGGATACTATTGCTTCTTACTTAAATGCTTTAGATAAACTATTTTTACTTGATAATGATGAACCATTTTCAACTAACATTAGGTCATCTGTTAGAGTTAAGCAAGCTAAAAAAAGACATTTCACAGATCCTTCAATTGCTTGTGCTCTTCTTAATTTAAATACTCAAAAATTGATAAATGATCTTAATACATTTGGATTTCTATTTGAAGCACTAGTTGAAAGAGATTTAAAAATATATGCTAGTTCTTTTGGAGCAAAATGCTTTCATTATCAAGATTACTTAAATCGTGAAATAGATGCAGTTATAGAATTAGATGATGGAAATTGGTGTGCCTTTGAAATCAAACTTGGGGTTAGAGCTATTGATGAGGCAGCTAATAACTTAATAAAAATAAGAGATTCTATTCGTGAAGAAAAAGGTAAAGAGCCAAGTGTTTTATGTGTCATTTGTGGTTTAGTTAATGCTGCTTATATAAGAGCAGATGGTGTTTATGTTGTTCCGATTACAGCCCTTAAAAATTAAGTATAATACTAATAATTAATTAGAAAATACAATTTATCTTAGAAATTATTTGTCGAAAATGATTGAATGTTCTTAAAAATTTACTTAAATAATAAAATAAATTAGTTTAAAAACATACTTAATAAAGTAGAATTATAGGACATAGTTTTAATACTACATTAAAAACTTTGCTAATCCTTATCATTATTGGAAAAAGTGAAGTTTTTCTTTTACATCAACTGTCAAACTTTGAATTAACTGCTTCTGTTTGAAATCAGTTTTCTAATATTACAAAAATGTAATAGTAGAAGTATTTTCTTCATGTTATAATATATAATAAGAAATGTGGAGAAATTATGAATAAAATAATGATTATAGAAGATGATATTAATATTTCTAAAGAATTAGCTAAACTTTTAGAAAATAATAATTATGAAGCAATTATTTTAAAAGACTTTAAAAATGCTTTACAAGAAATACTTAATGTAAACCCTAATCTAATATTACTTGATATAAATATTCCTTATATAAATGGAGAAAAACTATTACAAAATCTAAGAAAAGAAACTAATATTCCAGTTATCATGGTAACTAGCATTAATTCCCAAGTTGATGAGGCCTTATCAATTTCTTATGGAGCAGATGACTATATTACTAAACCATATAATCCTAATATTCTATTGTTAAGAATTGGAGCGGTTTTAAAAAGATGTCAAGCAAGTTACAATCAGAAAGAATTAATTTATAAAGATTTAAAATTTGATATTAGCAAATGTCTTATTAAAAAAGGTGATGTAGAAATTGAACTTACTAAAAATGAAATGCTAATATTTAGTTATCTCTTAACTCATCAAAATCGAATAGTAAGCAGAGATGAACTCATGACAATTTTATGGGATAATGCTGAATACATAAATGAAAATGCTTTAACAGTAAATATCAGTAGATTAAGAAGCAAATTAAAGGAAGTTGGTTATCAAGATGCAATTGATACAAGAAAAGGAATAGGGTATATATTATTATGAAATTTCAAAAATATTTTAAAGACAATTTATATATAATTTTTATATTTATGTTAAGTTATACAATTAATTTACTAATATTTCTAGCTTTTAAAATTGATAAATCCGTAATAATAGCAGTTACAATTACTAATATAATTTTATTATTATCAATATATCTAATTCCATATTTTAAAAAGAAAATGTTTTATGACAATTTACTTAACAATATTAATAAGTTAGATAAAGCCTACTTAGTTTTAGAAACTTTAGAAAAACCAGAGTTTTATGAAGGTGAGTTACTTGTATCTGCCTTATATGAAATTAATAAATCAATGAATGAAAACATTAATAATATGGAAGAACAATTACAAGAATTTAAAGACTATATTGAATGTTTTGTCCATGAAGCTAAAATTCCTCTTTCAACTTTAGTATTAATGAGTAATAATCATCAAGAAGGGTTTGATAAAAAAACGAAATTACAATTAAAGAGATTAGAAGATTATGTTGAGCAAGTTCTTTATTATGTAAGAAGCGAGAATGCTAGTAAAGATTATTTAATAAAAGAGACAAGTCTTGCTAAAGTTATTAAAAATGTTGGACTTAAAAATATGGATGATTTATTAGAAAATAAAGTAGATTATATTGTTTTAAATGTCAATTATAAAGTATTAACAGATTCTAAATGGTTAGAATTTATTTTAGGTCAAATAGTTAATAATAGTATTAAATATAAAAAGAATATTAAAAATTCTTATATAAAAATATCAGTTCAAGATGATGAAGATAAAACAACTTTAATAATAGAAGATAATGGTATAGGTATTAAGGAATCAGATTTAAAACAAGTTTTTGATAAATCATTTACAGGAGAAAATGGAAGAAATACTAATAAATCTACAGGGATGGGATTATTTATTGCTAAAAATATGTGTTTGAAATTAGGACATAAGATAGAAATAGAATCTAAATATAATGAATATACAAAAGTTTTTATAACATTTGCTAAGAATAAATATTATGATGTTTTAAAGTAAGGTTACAAAATTGTAATGTTTAGTAATATTAAAGATGCGACAAAATAGTTTTTTGCAGTATTATGGTTAACGAAAGGAGAAAAAATATATGGAAAATATTTTAGAAGTTCAAAAGATTGAAAAATACTATGGTAGTCGGTCATCTTTAACTAAAGCAATTGATAATTTATCATTTGAAGTTGAAAAAGGCGAATTTGTTGCCATTATGGGAGCATCAGGTTCTGGGAAAACAACTCTTTTAAATTGTATATCAACAATTGATAAAGTAACAAGTGGTCATATTTTAGTTGGAGATGTTGATATTACGAAATTAAAAGGGAATGAACTTAATAAATTTAGGAGAGAAGAATTAGGATTTATTTTTCAAGATTTTAATTTACTTGATACTTTAACTGCTTATGAAAATATTGCTCTTGCGTTATCTATCCAGAATGTTAGTCAATCATCAATTGAAAAAAAGATAAAGAAAGTAGCAGAAGAGTTAGACATAAAAGATGTTTTAAATAAGTATCCCTATCAAATGAGTGGAGGTCAAAAACAAAGAGTTGCAAGTGCAAGAGCTATTGTTACAGATCCTAAATTAATTTTAGCAGACGAGCCAACGGGAGCCCTTGACTCTAAATCAGCCAAGATGTTACTAGAAAAGTTTAATTATTTAGATGAACTTGGGGCAACTATTCTAATGGTTACACATGATGCTTTTACAGCTAGTTATGCAAGACGGGTAATATTTATTAAAGATGGGAAAATGTTTAAAGAGATTAGAAAAGGTGAGGCAACAAGGAAAGAATTTTTTGATAAAATTATTGATGTTGTAACATTGTTAGGTGGCGATTTAAATGATGCTTTGTAAGTTATCACTTAAAAACATCAAGAAAAGTATAAAAGATTATGCCATCTACTTTTTTACACTTATTCTTGGAGTTGCAATCTTCTATGTTTTTAATGCCCTTGATAGTCAAACGGTTATGATGAATGTATCCGAATCAACGGCTGAATTAATTGAGCTTATGATGACAATGTTATCTGGGGTTAGTGTCTTTGTCTCATTTATCTTAGGCTTCCTAATTATATATGCTTCACGTTTCTTAATGAAAAGACGAAATAAAGAATTTGGAGTTTATTTAACTCTTGGAATGAGTAAAAGAAAAATATCTTTAATATTATTCTTTGAAACCTTATTTATTGGTATTATTTCCCTTTTAGTTGGAATAGGTCTTGGCGTATTATTATCTCAAGTTATGAGTTTAGTAGTTGCTAATATGTTTGAAGCAAGTCTTACTAAATTTGCTTTTGTATTTTCAACATCTGCTTGTATTAAAACCATCATTTATTTTAGCATTATGTATTTAATTGTCATGATATTTAATACAATAAGTGTTAGCAAATGCAAATTAATCGATTTATTAAATGGGGCGAGAAAAGTCGAGAAAGTGAAACTTAAAAATCCTTATTTATGTATTATTATTTTTATTATCTCTTGTATTGTTTTAGGAAAAGCCTATCACATGGTAACAGTCGAATTTCTAACTTTACAAGAAGCAACTGACATATTAAAACCAATTATCATGGGAGTAGTTGCAACTTTCTTAATATTTTGGTCTTTATCAGGATTAATTTTAAGAATTGTTCAAAGTTTAAAAAAATATTACTATAAAGGTTTAAATAGTTTTACGTTAAGACAATTTTCAAGTAAAATTAATACAACCGTTTTTGGAACAACAATTATTTGTTTAATGTTATTTATAACAATTTGTTTATTGTCAGCTTGTCTCACCATAAAAAATTCTATGAATGCAAATCTTAAAGCCCTTGCTCCCGTTGATGCTATGTTTACAGTTAATATGAATATGGATAAATATTATGATGATTTTAGAAATTATGGATATAATGATTCTCAAATTAAAAACTCTCATTATACAGCAAAAGAAATGTTTCAATTATTTAATTTTGATATTACATCTTATTTTAAAGATTATATAGAGGTTAATACCTATGGAACACCTGATTTAACAATGAATCATACTTTAGGTTCCTTATTAAATTATGTCAGAACTAATTTTCCTTTTTTAGCTTTTGATACTAAAGAACCAATTATGAAAATAAGTGATTATAATGAATTAGCAAGATTTTATGGAATAGATGAGTATTCCTTAAATAATGATGAATACATGATTGTTGCTGATTTTAAATCAATAGTTGAAATAAGAAATCTAGCTTTAGAAAATAATGAAACCATAACTTTATTTGGACATACATTAAAACCTAAGTATAACTCTTGTCAAGATGGCTTCTTAGAAATGTCTAGCCAACATATTAATACAGGTATAGTTTTAGTACCAGATAATGTTATTGATGAAGATTATTTAATTCAAAATCATTTAATAGGAAATTATAAAACAACCGATAGAGAAGAAATAATAAATATCGAAAATAATATAAATAAGTTAACTGAATATGAAAAAGCAAATGAATATCTACTACCATCAGGCTCAACCAAACTAGCAATTAAAGAAGCAACTGTTGGGTTATCGGCGATGGTTACCTTTATTGGACTTTATTTAGGAATTATCTTCTTAATTAGTAGTGCTGCAATTTTAGGCTTAAAAGAATTATCTGAAAGTAGTGATAATAAAGAAAGATTTAAAATGTTAAGAAAGATTGGAACGGATGAAGGTATGATTAATAAAGCCTTATTTAGACAAATTGCTATCTTCTTTATGTTACCTTTAATTCTAGCTTTAGTTCATTCTGTTTTTGGAATAATGTTTGCTGTTAAAATACTTGAAGTATTTGGAACTGACGAGTTATTACCTTCAATCATTACAACAGCTATCTTCATTGTTATCATCTATGGAGGATATTTCCTAATTACTTATTCTTGTAGTAAAAATATTATAAAGGAAAGATATTAATATGATCCAAACTATAAATAATATATTTAATTATTGGTGGAGGGGGATTAGTCTTTTACTAGTCCTTTTTCTTATATGAACTACTTTTTATCAATTAAAGCCTCTTTTATTATCTTTCCACTTATAGCCTTTTTGTTTTCAATTCCCTTTATCTTACATCAATATCATAAATATGGAGCTATAAATCCTTATCGTGTTTTAATAATTTTTTCCTTTATTCTTTACTTAATAACAATTTATTTTCTAGTAATTTTGCCACTTCCTAATAAAGACAATGTAACATATAAACCTAACATGATAAAATTAATTCCTTTTAGTTTTATAACTGATTTTCTAAACGAAACCTCATTTGTTTTAACTAACCCAAGCACATATTTAAAAGCTTTAACTGAGCCTTGTTTTTATACAGTTTTCTTTAATATTTTAATGACAATTCCCTTTGGAATGTATTTAAGGTATTATTTTCAAGTAAGTTTAAAAAAAACAATTGTTATAACTTTCCTTTTAAGTTTATTTTTTGAATTAACTCAAATTTCAGGATTATATTATATTTATAAGTATCCTTATCGAATATTTGATGTTGATGATTTAATGATGAATACTTTAGGTGGCATGATTGGTTATTTACTAATCGGTTTAGTTATAAAATATTTACCAACTAGAACTCAAATTGATGAACAAACCTTTTTAGCAAGTAAAGTAGTATCAGGATTTAGAAGAATAACTATCTTTAATTTAGACTTTCTTTTATATTCTATAATTACTATTTTTCTAAGTTTATTTATGAAAAATAAATATTTATATTTAATTATCTTTACTATTTATTATATAATCTATCCTTATTTTAAAAATGGTCAAACGTTAGGTAGTAAATTTTTAAATGTTAGGCTAGAATTTACAAAACCAAGACTAATTAAAATAACATTTCGAATCATTTTCTTATTTTTCTATTATTTTAATTTAGTATATTTAAATTTTTATATAGTTAATTTAGTTATTGATTATTTTAACTTAGATACATTAAGAAAACTTATATTAATAATATTATCATTTAGTTGTTTATTAATTTTTTATATAATAAATATAGTTATATTATTAAAAAAGAAATGTATTTATTATGATAAATTATTTGGTGTAAAATATATTAGTACTATCATTAATGATAAGAATTCTACTAACGGTGGATGTTAATTTTTAAAGTAATGTTATATAATTATTTTGAGGTGTTAAAATGGATCAAGAGAAAATTGGTAAATTTATAGCTGATATTAGAAAGAAGAAACATTTAACTCAAGAAGAGATTGCAAATAAATTAGGGATAACCTCAAAAGCAGTTTCAAAGTGGGAAACAGGAAAGGGGCTTCCTGATGTATCTTTATATGTACCTTTATGTGAAATATTAGGTATTTCTTTAAATGAATTTTTTGCTGGACAGTATTTAAATAAAGATGAAATTAAAGATAATGCTGAGAAAAATATTTTAAATATGGCTAATCATGAACATCAAATAAGAAAAAAATTAACTAAGGTTACATGGATAGCCTTAGTTATTATTGCAAGTTTAGTTTTAGCAATTATTTTCTTATATAATTATATGAGTGTTGCAAGAACCTTTGAACTTAATTGGGGAGTAATTTTACCTAATGATTTTAAAGAAGAATATCATGTTGAAACAGCACCTAGTTTTCATGGTGATGGAGTAAGATATTCAGTTTTTAAAGGAAATAATTTCATGACCGATTTAAATAATCAAAAAAATGAAGAATTAGAACTTGAAATTAAAGAGGCATTTAAATCCTTGAATATTCCAGAAACGCAACAAATTGATTTTTCAAATAATTATTCTTGGACTAAAATAATTGGCGATTTTGATAAAAGAAATTATATGTATATTATATATGATAAAGAAGTTAATAAGTTTTACTTTTATGAATTTTTGCTTTAATTTAGAAAATCCTGTTTAATTTTCAAAGTTCCATCTTTAAATTTTATAGATGCATAACTACCATTTATAATAGTATTACTAGGTTTAACATGACCAATATTCGCATTTATAATTAAGTTATCATATTCAGCTAATGCTTTTTTTATTGCATCTTCATAAGTTATTTCAGCAAAAATTGAAGGGTATTTAATGGTTCCAAATATAAATGTATTAGAATATTTAAACCATCCTGCATACTTTAATTGTAAAAGTGTTAAATATAAATCGATTGAACTTATTGCAAAAATGTCAAAATACCAAATAATTTTTTTATCTTTATATTTTTGAATAAAATTTTTAGTATTATCAAATTTTGTCCCAATTATATTTTTAATGGAATCTAAACATCCTCCTATAATAACACCATTATCTTTAAAATTGCCATTAACAGATATTATTTCTCGGTCATGATAGTTATTTTGAATAATATTATTATTTTTAAGTAGTTTAATATTGTCATTTATATCATCAGTTATTTTAGAAAACTGTTTAGCATTTCTTCCGTAGATTGTTGCTAAATCATATTTCGTAGTTAAAATATAAAGTAATGATGTAGCATCTGATGCTCCTTCTATCCATATATTTTTAATTTTTATTTTTTGATAATCTAATTGATCTAAAATCTCATATAAATAATCTCCACCTCGAGAAATTATAATTAATTTTATATTTTCAGTATTTAACAAACTATAAAATTGTTCAACTCGACTTATAACAGAAGAACTAACTACTTTGTTTCCGTAAACATTGTCTGTTACTAAAACTTTAAAATATTTCTTTAAATTATTTATAGCATCATTCATATCTTCTATGGAATCACTAGCACCACTTGATAATGCCGTAATACCAATTAAATCATTATCTACTAAAAGTTTAGGATATTTCATTATTATCACTTCTTTCTAATATTATATTTTAGCATTTTTTGAGTTACTTTAAAAATCTCTCCATATTTGTAATGGAAAGATTTTGATTTATTAAATTTTATTTATTGAATTTGGTTCATTTCCACTTGTAACTTGCAACTCTGGTACTAAAATTGATAACTTTTCATCTGTAAAATACAAATGCCCAGCTGAATCATAATAGCCTACAATTGTTGGTTGTATCATATTGTCAGTATTTGGAACTGGTCCTTCTGCACAAACTTTGGCTCTATTTGGAAGTGTTAAACAAGTTCTTACAATTCCTAAATTCCTATTTTCTTTATATAAAGTACTATTATATCTTTTTTCAAATCCACCAACTTTATATATATTATTCTGAAGTGTATAATAGATATTTTCGCATCTTACAAAATCTGCAGTTCCAATCCCATTGACCGTTACGAAAATGGGTTCAGGCCACGTGCTTAAGCGCGTAAATTCTTAAGAATTTAAAGGTAATTTATTGC
>CANRIE010000006.1 GCA_947630585.1 uncultured Bacilli bacterium
TTTGACATTGAAGAATATAAAAAGTGGTACTCTAATAGGAATAGTTAGAGCAACACTTTAGGCGAGTTGAGGTAAAACTTTTTTTAAGCATAGTATCACCTCCTTTATATTGAATTTTTAGACTGTAGCAAAAGGTACTTGAAAGAGTATCTTTTTGCTTGAATGAAAATAAAATTAAATTCATATATTTAGATAGGTGATTAGTTTGAAAAAGATTTTACCTATTTTTCTTTTAGTATTAATAATAATTTATCCTATTAAAACTTATGCTATTACATCAAGTGGAAAAGGAACTATTGTTATGGATATAGATAGTGGTAGAATACTATATGAACATGATAGTAACTCTGAAAGATTAATTGCATCAACAACTAAGATAATGACATTCCTAGTTGCTTTAACTTATGCAAGAGATAAATTAGATTCTAAAGTTACAGTTGGCGAAGAAGTTTTAAAAATGTATGGAACAAATATGTATTTATCGATAGATGAAGAATTAACCCTTAGAGACTTATTATATGGACTTATGCTTCGAAGTGGAAATGATGCAAGTGTTGTAATAGCAACATATGTTGCTGGTAGTATTGATAACTTTGTTTATCTGATGAATGAAGAAGCTAATAAAATTGGAATGCTAAATACAATTTATAAAAATCCTCATGGATTAGATGAAGAAACTAAAAACTATTCAACGCCTTATGATCTTGCTATTTTAACTAGATACTTATATTTAAATTTCCCTGAATATAAAGAAATTGCCGGAAGTAAATACTACGACTTTAAATCAAATCAAAAATCATACTCTTTAACTAATCGTTGTAAAATATTATTCGACTACAAAAACATAACGAGTGTTAAAAGTGGCTATACGCCAAGTGCCGGAAGAGCCTTAGTATCAACGGCAACAAATGGAAAATTAAACTTATTAATAGTTACCTTAGATGATGACGAGATGTATGAGAATCATCAAAACTTATATGAATATTTCTTTAAAAACTATGATAACTATTTATTACTTGATAAAGATAAATTCAGATTAGATAAAAGTTTATTTACAAATTACTATATAAAGAATTCTTTTACTTATCCTTTAAGAAAAGATGAAGTAGGGATCATTAAAACTAAAATAATTGTGAATGATAAAAAAAGTAATATCTTAGGAAGTATTAAATTCTATTTAAATAATAAAGAAATTCATGAAGAAAATATTTATGAGTATAAAAACGAAATAAAAGAAAATAATAATTTATTTACAAAAATAGGTAAATTTTTTAAAAATATATTTAATTAACAAAATTTTACATTTTTGAATTGCTAAGTTTAAAAAAATAGGTTATACTATATGTAAATAGAGGGAAGTATGAAAAAGTTAGAGTTTATAATGATTACGATTCTTTCATTAATATTTACAATTGGTATAACCTTTGGGAGAATGGAATTAGTTAGTTTTTTAATTATATTTAGTTTAATTGAAATAATATTTAATTTAATATTTAAAAAAATTAATACTTTAAAAAGTCAAGAAGGAAAAATCAAGAAAAAAGAATTTCTTATTTATTCTATTATAATATTAATTCCTTTAATAATAGCTTTTTTAGCTTATTATCCGGGTGGAGTTATCTACGATACGATAACTGAGTGGATGGAAGTTCAAACTAATAATTATAATAATTGGCATCCTATATTTCATATATTAATATTTTTTAAATTACCAAGTTTAATTTATAATAATATTATAGCAAGTAGTATTTTTCAGTTATTAGTTACGTATTTAGTTATTTTATATTTTAGTTATTTTTTAAGAAAAAATTATTTAAATTTTAAAAAAACAAGTTTTATATTAAGTTTATTAGTATTAAATCCAATCTTTATTAAATATAGTGTTACTTTACAAAAGGATACGCCTTATTCTTTATTTATGATGTTACTTACATTAGTTTTAATAAATATTGTAAAAAGTAATGGTAAAAGTTTAGAAAAAAGTAAAGAAAAAATATTATTTTTAATATCTATATTAGGAGTATTCTTATTTAGACATAATGGATTAGTACCATTTATCTTTACATTTATTCTTTTAATTATTTTTTATCCAAAACTAAGGAAATTTTTAACTATATCATTAGTTAGTATTTTAGTTGTTTTTTATGGTTTAGTAGGAAGTTTTTTCAATTTAAATACAACGGGTGGTAAAAGTGAGATGTTAGGGGTTGTTTTAGGCCAAGTTAGTTATTATTATAATAATGATGTTAAGTTTAATGATGATGAAATAAAATTATTAGATGAATTAGTACCAATTGCTAATTGGAAAGATAAATATGATCCTAGAAACTTTAATTCAATTAAATGGACTAGTGGAAGTTTTAATAGAGTTGCAAATGATAATTTCTTTAAAATAATAGGAATGTGGATTAATAAGTCAGTTCAAAATCCTAAAGAATTTTTAATTTCTTATTTACATATGACAAGTCCTATTTGGGAGATTAAAGCAAAGTTATCAGATGTTGATTATGATATGGAATCATCGGGTGAGACTAGTATATCTAAAAAAGGTGATATGAAAAAAATAAGTGATAATGTTTATCAAAAATTAGTTAATTATAATAACATAGTTACTTATTCGCCAATTCGACTATTATTTATAAATTTTGGAGATGCTTTCTTTTTAATTATTGTAAGTATATATTTAATTATTAAAAAATCAAGATTAAATTTAAAAAGATATTTACCATTTATTCCTACAGTTTTAAATACACTTGTTATAATGGTATTAATTACAGGAGAAGAATACAGGTTTGTTTATTCTAATATTTTATGTTGTTATCCTTTACTTATATATGGTTTATATGAAAATAATGACTTTAAATCAAAAGTTAAAGAAATATTTAAAAAAATGTTTATTAATAAAACTGATAATTCTTTAATTCAATTTCTAAGATATTTCTTTGTTGGGGGAGCAGCAGCTGTTGTTAATATTGGAATGCTTTATATATTTACAGAAGTTTTTCATATTTATTATGTAATTTCAAATATCTTATCCTTTACTTTAGGATTAATTGTAAATTATTTATTAAGCAAGAAATTAGTTTTTCAAGATAATGTTGTTGATAAGAGAAAAGAATTTATTATATATGCTTTAATTGGAGTTTTAGGATTAGGATTAGATACTTTATTAGTATTAATCTTATCAGATAAATTAAAAATATATTATATGTTAAGTAAGATTATTTCAACAATTATAGTATTTGTTTGGAATTTTCTAGCAAGAAAAATATTTTATAAAATAATTAAGTAGGAGGAGTAGTAATTAATTATGAAGAAGAAAAAAGTTGTTATTATTGGAGCAGGTCCTGCAGGACTTACGGCTGGAATTGAATTATTAAGAAAAAGCAAGGATTACGAGGTTACAATTTTAGAAGCGAGTAAGGAAATTGGGGGAATATCAAGAACCGTTAAATATAAACAAAATCGGATGGATATTGGAGGACATAGGTTTTTCTCGAAAGATAAAGAGGTTATGAAATTTTGGACTGATATTATGCCTTTACAAGGGAAGCCATCATTTGATGATAAGAAATTGAAACGTGAGAAAAAATTAAGTGAAGGGGGACCTGACCCTGAATGTGAAGATAGAGTTATGCTAGTTAGAAATCGGGTTTCTAGAATTTATTATTTAAAGAAATTTTTTGATTATCCAATTAGTATGAAAATGGAAACATTTAAAAATATGGGTTTAAAAAGAACGTTTGTTGCGGGGTGCAGTTATTTAAAATCAGTTGTTATTAAAAAACGTGAAGATTCTTTAGAAAACTTTTATATAAATAGATTTGGTAAAAAGTTATATAGTATGTTTTTTGAGAAATACACTGAGAAACTTTGGGGAAGGCATCCAAGTGAAATATCAGCTGATTGGGGAAGTCAAAGAGTTAAAGGTTTATCAATTACAGCTGTTATTAAAGATATGTTTAAGAAAGTTTTTCATATAAATAGTAAAAAAGTTGAAACATCTTTAATTGAAGAGTTTATATATCCGAAATATGGACCAGGTCAATTATGGGAGACAGTTGCCAGGGAATTTGAAAAATTAGGAGGGGTAATCTTAAAAGAAAAAGAAGTTACTAAGATTAATCAAAAAGATGAGAAAATTATATCAGTTGTTGTTAATAATGATGAAGAAATAAATGGAGATATCTTTATATCTAGTATGCCTTTAAAAGATTTAGTTATGGGGATGAACAATGTACCAAGTGATATTTCAAGAATTGCTGAAGGGCTTCCTTACAGGGATTTTGTAACAGTTGGGGTACTTGTTAAAAAACTTAATTTAAAAAATGAAACCGATATTAAAACGCTTGGCAATATAGTTCCTGATTGTTGGATATATGTTCAAGATGCTGATGTTAAATTAGGTAGAATTCAAATATTTAATAACTGGAGTCCTTATATGGTTAAAAGCCCAACAACTAATGTTTGGCTAGGTCTTGAATATTTCTGTAATGAAGGGGACGACTTTTGGAATATGAAAGATCGGGAATGCATTGATTTTGCAATTGATGAACTTGTTAAAATGGGAATTATTGAAAGAAAAAGTGTAATTGATGCTCATAGGGAAAAAGTAAAAAAAGCTTATCCTGCCTACTTTGATACTTATTCAGAAATTGATACCTTGATTGACTATCTAAATAAGTTTGATAACCTTTATTGTGTTGGTAGAAATGGTCAACATCGTTATAACAATATGGACCATTCTATGGTAACATCATTTGAAACTGTAAACAATATTATAAATAATGTCAAAGATAAAAGTAATATTTGGAGTGTTAATACCGAAAAAGAGTATCATGAAGAGGATAAATCAGAAAAATAGTAGTCTAATTACTATTTTTTTAATTTAATGAGATAAAAAATCTCGATTTGGTGTAGAAAACGACTATTCATTAATCTTGATTTTGTGCTAACTAGATAAATTTAAGACTTCTTTATTGTAAAATAAAGTAAGTAATAGTTTTGTAACTTTTACTTGCTTTTTTTATTAAGTTGCTATATAATATAAAACAATTTAAGGGGAGGAGTAGGAGTATATGAATATAGTAAGTATTTTATTAAGTTTATTAATGGCTTTAATATTATTTTTTCTAATGAATTATTTAAAAAGAAAAAATTTATCATTGAATGATAGTATTATAATACCTAATATTTATATGATAATAATAGCATCTTTTAATAATTTAAAAGATTATGCTTTATTAATCTTGATTAGTTATTTTATCCTTGATATTTTAAATATGGTTTTAGTTGATAAGAAAGATTTATTAATAAATGATAAAAGTTATTATAAAAGTGTTATTATAACTTTAATTATAGGACATTTAATTTATTACTTATTCTTAGTTAAAGTTGAGAATGTATTTTTAGATATGGAAGTATTTAAAAACTTTATTTGGTTATTAATTATACTTTATTTTATTAAGAAATTAAATATAACATCAATTAAGTTAAAAACAGAAGAAAAAGAAAACTTTACTAATAGATATCAAGAATATGTAATTGTTAATTATGCTAAATTTAAAAATAAATATGGATATTTAATTAAAAGTAATGATAAAGATATTGAAAATATAATATATAGTTTCTTAATTTATGAAAATTATTTACATGGTTATTTGTATAATTATTTTAAAGATATTAAAAATAAAATAATTAAGAGTGAAAGTAAATATGGAATATTAAATATAGAAAGTGATCATTTTATAAGTAATGAAGAAGGAATTGTTATTTTAAAAGAAAGATTAGAAATTAAATCAAGAAGAATTAAGAAAAGTAAAGATAAAGAAGAAAATTTAAAGAAATTAATTAATGAAAAATATAAAGAAAGTCATGATTATAAAGAGATTATGAAAATATATAATATAATTGAAGAATTTAAGAAGGAAAGTTAGATAGAATATGAAATTAAGTAACAATGAAAAAGATGAATTAAGATTAAAATTACAAGATAAATTAGCATGGTGTGATAGAAGAATTAAGCTGACTGATGAAGAATTAGAAATTATTGACCAATTAATATTTGATTATATTACGCTTAGTAATGGTGATGTTGTTAAAGTGCCAGCTTGGACAGGATTGTTTTTAAGCAATTTAGATTTAAGTAAGTTATCATTTAAAAATGCTATTCTTGATGCTAGTTTTGATTTTAGAGAATATTTATCTCTCAAAGATTTAGATAAATATTCAAAAATTGATAAATTTGGACGTTATGAATATGATGACTTACTTGATGCTATTGTTTTTTCAGGATGTAATATCAAAATAAATTTTGAAGAACTTTATACACCTATAATTAGTTTTTGTGATTTAAGTGGAGTTGATTTAAGTAAATCTAATCTAAGTTATTTACGTTCAATTTCGGAAACTGATTTAAATGAAACGAATGTTGATTTCAAATCATTTTTAGAGTTATTTGCACTTTATCCAGGCAGTTTTTATAGAATAGATTTTTCTGATAATAATTTTAAAGGTATTAGAGTTGATGATAGTATACTTGAAAGACTTTTTAGAAATGAAATTGAAATTTATAATACTAATCTAATTATTTATGGAGTTAATCCAGAATTAATTAGTGATTTAATAAATATGGGATATTTAGATGGTTGCTATGTAACTGGAAGAAAGATATTAGATAGTGATGAAAAAAATAAAAAACGTGATAATTTAATAGAAATGTATCAAAACTTTAAAAATCAAAAAGAAAAAACAATTAAAGTATTAATTAAAAAAATAGATAAAAGAAATAAAGGAGAAATATGAATATGAAATTAAGTATTAATGAAAAGAAAGAATTAAGGGAGAAAATTAAAAGTGATTTACAATTATTGCCTAAAGATGCTAGAATTGAATTAGATAGTGATGAGCTAAGATTAATTGATGAACTAATATTTGACTATGTTAGATTAGAAGATGGAAGGTATGTAAAAATACCAGTTTGGACAGGTAGTTTTTTAAGTAAACTAGATTTAAGTGAGTTGGATTTTCAAAATGCACTTTTAGATTTAAATTTTGATATAGGGGAATTATTACCTGTTGAGATAGATGACTTTGTAATTGAAAAAAGGGTAATTGATTGGGCCTCAAAAGAATATGCGTTTGATTTTAGTGGTACTAATATAAGAATTGATTTTAGTAAACTTTTATCACCTAATTTAACATCATGCAATTTTTATGGAGTTGATTTGAATGGTTCTAATATTGAAACTCTTGAAAGTTTAGAGAGAGTAGATTTAAGAAAAACCGGAATTAATTATCGCGAATTATTAAAGAAAATAGTTGCTAATAAAAATAAATATTCACGTGTTGATATGGATAACGAAGATTTATCAGGAATTACAATTGATAGTGAGATGGCTTTAGACTTAGCATATAACGGCATATTTATATCAGAATCTAAAATAAATATTATGATGCCTAAAGATAGAACAAGATTAGCTGAATATAGAAGATTAGGTTCTATGATAGGTGAAGGATATTATGATGGTTGCTTTCTAAATGGAAAAAGAATAAGTACTATCAGTGAAAAAGAAGAAATTAATAAAAAATTAACGTTTGAAAGAAAAACAGAACAACTAAAAAAAGATATGATCGTTGAAGGATTAAAGACTAAGATTAAAAAGAAATTTAGATAGATAAAATTAAAAATCGAGAAATAACTTCTCGGTTTTTTTCGTATAATTTTGAAAAATTAGAGTAATTTCTTGTAATTTAAAATTCTTTATTATATAATACATATAGATTTGGAGGAATAAGTATGCAAGATAAATTAACTAAAGAAGAAGTATTACATGTTCTTGATTTAGCAAGACTTGATGCAAGCCTAGAAGAAATAGAAAAATATCAAATTGAATTAAAAAAGATGATTAATGAAATTGATAAAATTAAAGAATTAAATGATTTTGATGAAGATTTATTAATAGCTCCTTGGACTAATGATACTAAATTTCGAGAAAATGATACTTTAGAAATAGAAAATGGTGATATATTAAAAAATGTTCCAAATAAAAAAGGAAATTTTATATCAGTTGATGTTGAGGTGTTAAAAGATGAATAATTATTTAGATTTAGATATTAAAAGTATCCATGAGTTATTAGTAAATAAAAAAATTAAAGTAAGTGATTTAGTTTCAGAAGCGTTTCAAAAAATTGATGATAATAAACTTAATGCTTTTATAACGTTAGATATAGAAGGTGCTAAAAAAAGGGCTCTTGAGTTAGACGAGATGGAAGTACCTAAAGAGAATTTATTATTTGGAATTCCTATTGCCATTAAAGACAATATTATGGTTAAAGATTTAAGATGTACTTGTGCGTCTCACATTTTAGAAAACTTTATAAGTATATATGATGCAAGTGTTGTTGAACTTATTAAAGATGCTGGAATGATTATAATTGGAAAAACGAATATGGATGAGTTTGCAATGGGTTCAACTAGTGAAACAAGTTACTTTAAAGCTCCAATTAATCCTTGGAATAAAAATAAAGTACCAGGGGGTTCATCAGGTGGTTCAGCCGTTTCAGTTGCAGCAGGATTTACACCCTTTTCCCTTGGAAGTGATACAGGAGGGTCAATTAGACAACCAGCATCATTTAATGGAATTGTTGGAATGAAACCAACTTATGGTAGAGTATCAAGGTTTGGACTAGTTGCATTTGCATCAAGCCTAGACCAAATTGGACCAATGACTAGAAATGTTTATGAAAATGCATTACTACTTAATATAATTGCTAAGCATGACCCTAAAGACTTAACTAGTTTTGAAACCAAAGAAGACTTTACAAGATTAATAGGACAAGATATAAAGGGCATGAAAATTGCAGTTCCTAATTACTTTGTCTCAAGCGTTGTTGATGATGATGTGTTAGAAGTATTCAATAAGGTTATTGCTATGTTAAAAGAAAAAGGAGCCATAATTGATTATGTTGATGTTAATCATATTGATAAAGCAGCAACCTTATATCAAATAATTGCAATGGGAGAAGCAAGTAGTAATTTAGCAAGATTTGATGGTATAAGATATGGTTTATCTTTAAAAGAAGATACTTTAGAAGATTTATATAAAAAGACGAGAACTGTTGGTTTTGGAACGGAAGTTAAAAGAAGAATTATGGTTGGCTCTTATATATTAAGTGGTGAGAATGCTAAGATATATTATAATAAAGCTTTACAAATTCGGGATGATTTAAAGAAAAGTTTTGAACATATTTATGAAAACTATGATTTAATTTTAGGTCCAACTAGCAGTAGAGTTGCATATGATGTGAATATCAATCATGATGACCCCTTAAGATCATTTATGGATGATATCTTAGTTATGCATGCAAATATGGGAGGATTTCCATCAATGTCAGTTCCAATGGGCATGATTTCAGGACTACCAATTGGAATCCAAATTATGGGTCCAGCATTCAGTGAAGCCCGAATATACCAACTTGGCAGTTTTATTGAAAAAGAATTAAATCTTAATTTGAAAGCGAGGGAGTTATGAGTAATTATCAAAAGACAATTGGAATTGAGGTGCATGTTGAATTAAAAACAAAAGAAAAATTATTTTCACCATCATCTAACCTTTATGGAAACCTTGCTAATACGAATTGTAATATTATTGATTTAGGATATCCTGGTACGCTTCCAACTCTAAATCATGAAGCAGTTGATTTAGCAATCAGGGCTGCAACTGTCTTGAATTGTAAAATAAGAACTAAAATGCACTTTGATAGAAAAAACTATTTTTATCCAGATAATCCTAAAAATTTTCAAATTACTGAAGAGAGAACTCCAATCGGCTATGATGGGTATGTTGAAATAGATGATGATGGAGAAAAGAAAAAAATTGAAATTTTAGAAATGCATATTGAAGAAGATACTTGTAAAAGTATTCACTCTAAGGAAAGGACTTTATTAGATTTTAATAGAGCAGGAGTGCCTCTTGTTGAAATCGTAACCAAGCCTTGTATTAAGACTAGTCGAGAAGCCGTTTTATACTTAGAAAAACTAAGGGAACTATTGCTTTATGCTGGAGTATCTGATTGTAAAATAGAAGAAGGTTCAATGAGATGCGATGCAAATATTTCAATTAGTAATACCAAGGAACTTGGAACGAAGATTGAGGTTAAAAACATTGGGTCAATTACTAATGTTGGCCTTGCAATTGATTATGAAGCCTTAAGACAAGAAGAATTAATTTCTAAAGGAGAGAAACTAAAAGAAGAAACTAGAAGATACGATGCTAAACTTAATAAAACGATTTTAATGAGGGTTAAAGAAACTGGAAATGATTATCGTTATTTTCCAGAGCCTGATATTCCTTATGTTATCTTAACTCCTGAACATATTAAAAAAGTTCAAAGTGAGATACCAGTTTTACCTAGTATAAGACGAGATAAATATTTAAAAGCAGGAATTAGTTTACTAAACTCTAATAAATTAATAGCTAATAAAGACTTATCAGATTACTTAGAAGAATTTGAAAATATTAATTTAAAAACAGCTTCTAACTTATTACTTGGTGATATCAGTGCTTATTTAAATAAAAATAATAAAAGTATCTTTGAAACTAAATTAACAACTCATAAATTCGAAGATTTAGTAAAAAAACTAGATGAGAAAGTAATTAGTAATAAAAACTTTAAAGATATCATCAATGATGTTATGGAAAAAGATATTGATATTGATACTATAATGAAAGACAAAGGTATTTTAAATTTAGTTGATGATAACCAAGTTTTAGAAATTATTAATAAAGTAATTGCAGAAAATGAAAAAGTAGTCGGGGATTATTTAGGAGGAAACGAAAGATCCTTAAAATTCTTAATGGGACAAGTTATGAAAGAAAGTCATGGAAGTGTTAATCCTAAAATTGCTAATGATTTATTAATCAAAACTTTAGATGCTAAAAAATAGGTGCTTATGGAAGATTATAGTGAGTTTTTAAAAGAATTAAAAAGAAAATATAGTGATGGCTACTTAGTTTTAGCAACAATTGAAGAAAGAGAAAAGTTTTTAAAGTTATTTATTGAAAATAGTCATATAGAAGAAGAGGAAGCAAGAAAATTTCTTAATAAAACCTTTGCTATTCAAAGAAATATTTTATTCTATAAACCATATAAAGATTATGTAAAAGTTTTAGAAAGTAGGTATGGAAAATATTATTTTGCTCTTATGAATGCAAGTGAACAAGATAAACTCTTAAATTTATATACAAAATATATGAGAAATAAATATAAGAATTATACTATCGAAGATGCTTTTATTGAACTTTTCTATGATGAATATCTAAAATACCAAGAAGAAAAAGAAAAAAGCGAGAAAGCTTTAGAGAGTATGGAATTAAAGCTTACTAAAAGAACAAAATAAGAAAAAAATAAACTGAAATAAGGGGCTTCGTGCCCTTTATTTTTTTTAATTTAAAAAAAACCTTTGAAAAACTAAAAAAAATGCTTGACTTGTCTTATCCAATTTGATAGAATATTAGACGTATTTGATTGCTTAGATGTGCAAGGTTGCTGACACGCGTGGACACGTTGCTCAGGTTATTTGCACGGAGCAAGCCTATGCAAGACATAGACGAAAGGAGTGACAACAAATGTCAAAAGGAGTAGTTCGGATTAAATTAAAAGCGTATGATCACCGAGTACTTGATGCTGCTTGTACAAAAATTGTTGAAACTGTAAAACGTTCCGGCGGAGAAATAAGTGGACCTGTACCACTTCCAACTGAAATTGAAAAGTTTACAATTTTAAGAGCCGTACACAAGGATAAGGATTCACGTGAACAATTTGAAATGAGAACCCACAAAAGACTTATCGATATCAAAAATCCAAGTAAGGAAATCATTGATGCTTTAGCTCATCTTGATTTACCAAGTGGAGTTGATATTGAAATTAAGCAAAACAAATAATTAGAAAGAGAGGAAATTTAAAATGAAAGGAATCTTAGGTAAAAAAATTGGAATGACCCAAGTTTTTACAAAAAGTGGAAAATTAGTTCCGGTTACAGTTATTGAAGTTGAACCAAATGTTGTAACCCAAATTAAAACTTTAGAAAAAGATGGTTATGAAGCAATCCAACTTGGAAGTTTCACTGTCAAAGAAAAAAGTTTAAACAAACCTGAACTAGGACATTTAAAGAAATCTGGTTCAGAACCTAAGCGCTTCTTAAAAGAAATAAGAGGGGTAAATATCAGTGATTATACATTAGGTAGTAAGGTTGATGCTAGTATATTCACAGAAGGAGAAATGGTTGATGTATCAGGAATCTCAAAAGGTAAAGGATTCCAAGGTGTAATCAAACGTTATAATCAAACAAGAGGACCTATGGGACATGGTAGTCAATACCATCGTGGAGTAGGTTCAATGGGAACACTTCTTCCAATGCACGTTTTAAAAGGAAAGAAATTACCTGGTCATATGGGACATGAATTAACAACCGTTCAAAATCTTGAAGTAGTTAAGATTGATTTAGAAAATAACTTAATCTTAATTAAAGGAAATGTTCCAGGTCCAAAGAAATCATTAGTAATTATTAAAAGTGCTGTAAAAAATCCTGATAAGGTAAATGAAAGAGAAGAATTAATGTTCTACGAAGTTTCAGAAGAAGTAGATGAAGCTCCAAGTGAAGAAGAAGCACAAGAAGTGGCTACTGATGAAAATTCAGAAGTAGCAAATGAAGATGCTACCAGTGAAGAGGAAGTAGGACAAGAATAATTTATCTTGTTAGAGAGGAGGATTAAAATGGAAAAAGTTAAAGACATAAAATTAAGTAAAGAAGTCTTTGGTATCACTCCGAACGATAATGTATTAAGAGATGCTATTAACGTTGCAAGATGTGGACTAAGACAAGGAACTTATAAAGTTAAAACGAGAAGCGAAGTTGCAGGTGGTGGACGCAAACCATGGCGTCAAAAAGGAACTGGTCGGGCTCGTCAAGGATCAATTAGGGCTCCACAATGGAGAGGTGGAGGAATTGCTTTAGGACCTGTACCTCGTGACTATAAAATTAAAATGAATCGTAAAGAAAGACAATTAGCATTAAAGTCAGCTTTGTCATATAAGAATAAAGATAATGAAATAATTGTTGTTGATAAGATTAGTGTTGATGTTCCAAAAACAAAAGAAATGCTTAAATTATTAACAGAATTAGAATTAACAGAGAAAAAAGTTCTAATTGTTATGGATGAATTAACAGAAAATATTATTCTAGCAAGTAGAAATTTACAAAATGTTCTTATTATGGAACCATATGAATTAAATGTTTTAGACATTGTTAATGCTGATTATCTTCTAATGGATGTTGATGCTTTAAAAAGTATTGAGGAGGCATTAAAATAATGGATACAAAATATTTAGAAATTATAAAAGCTCCTTTAGTTACTGAAAAGACTAATGGAAATAAGACTTTAAATCAATATGCATTTAAAGTTTCACCAAAAGCTACTAAAATAGAAATTAAAGAAGCTATTGAAAAATTATTTAAAGTTCAAGTTGTTGATGTTAGAACTTTAAACATGAAAGTTAAAAAAAGAAGAGTTGGTCGTTATACAGGACTTACAAACAGATGCAAGAAAGCAATTGTTACTTTAAAACCTGGTCAAACGATTGAACTTAACTAGAAGGAGGGTACCATGGCTATTAAAAATTTTAAACCAACAACAAATGCTAGACGAAAAATGAGCACTTTAATAAATGATGAAATTACTAAATCTACTCCTGAAAAAAGTCTAACAGTTACTATGAAAAAGAATGGTGGTCGTAATAATCAAGGAAGAATTACCGTAAGACATCATGGTGGTGGCGAAAAAAGAAAATACCGGATTATTGATTTCAAAAGAAATAAATTTGATATTGAAGGTGTTGTTGCAAGTATTGAATACGATCCAAATAGAAGTGCTAATATCGCTTTAATTAATTATGTTGATGGTGAAAAAAGATATATCATTGCTCCTAAAGATTTAAAAGTAGGAGATAGAATTATAAGTGGAGAAAATGTTGATATTAAAGTTGGTAATGCTTTACCAATTATGAATATTCCAGTTGGTACTATTATTCATAATATCGAACTAAAACCTAAGAAAGGTGGAGCCCTTGCTAGAAGTGCTGGTTCGAGCGCTCAAATCTTAGGAAGAGAAGGTAAATATGTAATGGTAAGACTTTCAAGTGGTGAACAAAGAATGATTCTTGGCACTTGTATGGCTACAATTGGAGAAGTAGGAAATGCTGATTATGAACTTGTTCGCTTAGGAAAAGCTGGAAGAAGTAGACATCTTGGTATTCGTCCAACAGTTCGTGGTTCAGTTATGAACCCTAATGATCACCCACATGGAGGTGGAGAAGGACGTGCTCCAGTTGGTCGAAAAGGACCAGTTACACCTTGGGGTAAACCAGCTCTTGGATACAAAACTCGTAAGAAAAAAGCTAGCGATAAATTAATCGTTAAGAGAAGAAACGGTAAATAAGGAGAGTAAATATGGCAAGAAGTCTTAAAAAAGGGCCTTATGTATTCGATAGATTACTAAAAAAGGTTCAAAACTTAAATGAAAGTGGAAAGAAAGAAGTTATTAAAACTTGGTCTCGCCGTTCAACAATTTATCCTGAATTTATAGGTCATACCTTTGCTGTTCATAATGGACATGAATTTATTCCAGTTTATGTAACAGAAGATATGGTTGGACATAAATTAGGAGAGTTCTCACAAACTCGTAAGTTTGGTGGACACGGTACAGATAAGAAATAATAGTTAATAACTAGGAGGGAATGTATGGAAGCAAAAGCAATTGCAAAAGGAATGCGTATTTCTCCAATTAAAATCAGATTAGTAATTGATTTAGTTAGAGGAAAAAGTGTTAAAGAAGCAAGAACCATATTAATAAATTATAATACAAAAGCATCAAAGATGGTTTTAAATGTATTAAATTCAGCGGTAGCTAATGCTGTTAACAATAACCAAATGGATGAAGAAAAGTTAGTTGTTACAGAAGCCCGCGTTGATCAAGGTCCAGTTATGAAAAGAATCATGTTTGATTCACGGGGACATATTGGTCGGAAAGATAAAAGAACAAGCCACATTGTTATAAGTGTTGGTGAAAGATAGGAGATATTATGGGACAAAAAGTAAGTCCAATAGGACAAAGAATCGGAATTAATAAAGATTGGGAATCAAGATGGTATGCTCCTAAAAAAGATTTTTCAAAGTATTTATTAGAAGATGTTGAAATCAGAAAATATATTGAGAAAAATTTAAAAGATAAAGGTATTGCAAAAGTTGAAATTGAAAGAAATAATAAAAGATGTGAAGTTACAATTCATTCTGCTAAACCAGGAGTATTAATTGGTAAAGGTGGAGAAGAAATTGAAAAACTTAAGAAAGAATTAGCGAGAGTTGTTAATCATCCTGTTCAAGTTTCAATTGTTGATGTTAAAAAGGCTGATATAAATGCACAATTAGTTGCTGATTCAATTGCAAAACAAATATCAAATAGAGCTTCATTTAGAATGGCCCAAAAAAAAGCTATCAAAAATGCTATGAAAGCTGGTGCTAAAGGAATTAAGACAAGTGTTTCTGGTCGTTTAGGCGGAGCTGATATGGCAAGAAGTGAAGGATATAAAGAAGGAACTATACCATTACATACATTTAGAGCAGACATTGATTATGCAATGAGTGAAGCTGATACAACATTTGGAAAAATTGGTGTAAAGGTATGGATATATAAAGGAGAAATCCTTCCAACAAAAGATAAAGGAGGTAAGTAATATGGCTTTAATTCCAGCAAGAGTTAAATATAGAAGAGTTCATAGATTACCTTATGAAGGAAAATCCAAAGGAAATACAGAGTTACATTTTGGAGAATATGGATTAATGGCTAAGGAAGGCGCTTGGATTACAACTAATCAAATCGAAGCTGCCCGGGTTGCCATGACAAGATATATGAAACGTGGTGGAAATGTATGGATTAATATTTTCCCACATATGCCTGTTACAAGTAAACCACTTGGTACTCGTCAAGGAAAAGGAAAGGGTGCTGTTGATAAATGGGTTGCTGTTGTAAAAGAAGGCAAAATTATGTTTGAAATTGGTGGAGTAACAGAAGATGTTGCAAGAGAAGCATTTCGTCTTGCAAGTCACAAACTACCTATTAAAACAAAATTTGTAACTAAAGAAATGGAAAATGGTGGTGATAAATAATGAAGGTTAAAGAAATAAGAGAAATGACCACTGATGAAATCAACAAGAAAATCGTTGATACCAAACAAGAATTATTTAATTTGCGTTTTCAACAAGCAACAGGAATGTTAGAAAAACCTTCAAGAATTAAAGAATTAAGACATGACGTTGCAAGATGCAAGACTGTTTTAAGAGAACGTGAAATGGAGGTTAAATAATGGAAAGACGTAAAGAGTTAGTTGGAAAAGTTGTAAGTAGTAAAAACGATAAGACAATTACGGTAGTGGTTGAAACTTATAAAAAAGATCCATTATATGGAAAAAGAGTAAAATATTCTAAAAAGTATGCTGTTCATGATGAAAACAATAAAGCTAAAGTTGGCGATACAGTTAGAATAGTTGAAACAAGGCCATTATCAAAAACAAAATATTTCTATTTAAAAGAAATAGTAGAAGAAGCAGTTATATTATAACTAGTTTTGTAAGGAGGAATTTATGATTCAACAAGAAAGTCGTCTTAAAGTTGCAGATAATTCAGGAGCAAGAGAACTATTAGTTATCAGAGTTCTTGGAGGAAGTAAAGTTAAGACTGGTAATATTGGTGATATCGTTGTTGGAACAGTTAAAAATGCTATTCCAAACGGAACCGTAAAGAAAAGTAAAGTTGTTAAAGCTGTTATTGTTAGAAGTAAATTTGGTGTAAGAAGAGATGATGGATCTTATATTAAATTCGACGATAATGCTTGTGTATTAATTAAAGATGATAAGAGTCCAGTTGGAACTCGAATCTTTGGGCCAGTAGCTAGAGAACTTCGTGATAAAGATTTCATGAAAATAGTATCTCTTGCTAAGGAAGTTTTATAGGTGATAAGTATGAGATTAAAAACAGGAGATAAAGTTGTAATAATTTCAGGTTCTAATAAAGGACATGAAGGAACTATTAAAAAAGTATTAACTAAAGAAAACAAAGTAATTGTTGAAGGTGCTAATATTGTTCATAAACATATGAAATCTAATGGACAAGAAACTGGTGGTATTTTAGATATCGAAGCACCAATCAATGCATCTAATGTAATGCTTATAGATCCAAAAACAAAAAAGCCTACAAGAGTAGGAGTTACTAAAGACGAAAAAACAAACAAAAAAATAAGAGTTTCAAAAAAATCAAACGAAAAGTTTGATTAATAGAAGGAGGAATTATTGATGAACCGCCTAAAAGAAAAATACTTG
>CANRIE010000007.1 GCA_947630585.1 uncultured Bacilli bacterium
ATAATTTAAAAGATATAAAAGATTTAGATGAAATATTAAAAGAAAATATAATTAATATTAAAGAGTATGAATATGTATGCGGTTTAGAAATCTTAGAGATTGTTCAAAAATTAAATGAAAAAATAACCGAACTTAAATTAAAAATTGAAAACTTGAATTGGGATATTAAGATACTAAATTCTAAAATTAAAAACAAAGTAACTTATAATTTAAATGAGATTAATTATTTTATGGAAATAACTGGAATGACTTATCGTGTAGATGTTGATAATGATAGAATTGTTTTATTATATAAAACATCAAATGATGTTGTTGATGCAACAAAACATTTAAGTTGGGGTGAAAAAAATGCTTTTTCTTTGTCGCTATTTCTTTTTGATTGTTTATATGAAAAACCTGATTTAATAATATTAGATGACCCTGTTTCATCATTTGATTTTAATAAAAAATATGCAATTACTTATTATTTATTTAAACGTAAAAATAGTTTAAAAGGAAAAACAGTTTTAATGTTAACTCATGATTTAGAACCTATAATTAATATGGTTAAAGTTAAAAATGATGAAAATGTTACAAGTTTTTATTTGGAAAATATAAATGGTGAATTAGATGAAAAAACAATCCACCGAAATGATATTGATTCAATAATAAATGTTACTAAAAAGAATTATGAGAATGAAAATATTAATATAATTAATAGGTTAATTCATTTTAGAAGATATCTTGAACTAGATGACAATTATTCTTTGGAATATAATATGGTTTCATCTCTTTTAAAAGGTTATAAAAAACCTATAATTAAAGAAAGAAATACTGAACATGATTTTGAAGATATAGATTTCATAAAAACTGAAACAAATATAAGAAGTTTTATAAAGAATTTTAACTATTCAGAAATTGTTGAGAATATTAGAGATAGCGAATTTATGAGAAAATTATATTATGAAACTGAAAATAATTATGAAAAAACGGAAATATTTAGAATAATATTAAAAGTATTTAATTTAAGTGGTGATAAAGTTTTAGAAGAATATTTAAATGAAGAATTTCATATTGAAAATACATATATATTTCAACTAAATCCTTATGCATATAATATAGTTCCTAATTATATTATAGATATGTGTAATAATTATATGAAGAGATTTTATTCAAGAGATTTGGTTTGTAATAAATAATTGATAATCATTTTTTTAAATATCAAAATAAAATTTACTTTATAAGACATTTGTGATAAAATATTAATAGAAATGGAGATGAACTATTTATGAAAAAAGTTCCAACTGGAATAGATGATTTTAAAACAATAATTGAAAGAAATTATTTATATATTGATAAAACTTTATTAATAAAAGATATAATTGATGATTTTGATAAACCTTTATGTATAATAAGACCAAGAAGATTTTGTAAAAGTGTAAATATGTCCATGCTTGATTATTATTTTAATCTTGAATATAAAGATAATAACTTATTTAAGGGATTAAAAATAATGAAATGCGGTGATACATACTTGAGCGAAATGAATAGATATCCAGTTATATTAATTTCCTTTAAAGAATTAAAGAAAAATAATTATTCTAGTTTTATAGATAGATATAAAACTTTAATGGCTGATTTATATTTAAAATATAAATTTGTTTTAGAAAACCCTGATGTTGATAAAGAGTTTTATAATCGAATCATAAAAAAACAAGAAGAAAGTGAACTTACTAATGCATTATCCTATTTAGTTAAATATTTAAGAAAATATTATAATAAGCAAGTAATAGTATTATTAGATGAATATGATGTTCCAATTATAGGTGGTTATTTAAATGGATATTATAAGGAAGTTCTCGATTTTGTTAAAGAAATTTTTGCATCAACATTTAAAAATAACATTAATTTAAAGAAAGGTGTTGTAACAGGGGTATTTAGAGTTGCTATTGAAGAATTAGAAACAGGTGCTAATAATTTTAATGTGTATAATATAACTGACAATGAATATTCAAACTATTATGGATTTACAGAAGAAGAAATTAAAGAAGTGTTAAAAGAATATGGCTTAAGCGATAAAATAAATGAAGTTAAAAAATGGTATGACGGATATTTGTTTGGTAATACTACAATTTATAATCCTATAAGTATATTAAATTATTTAATTAAACAAAGATTTGAAACTTATTGGGTAAATACAGGGGGAGTAGATTTACTTAAAAATTTAATCTTTGATTTAAGAGATAATTCAATGATACTTGATGAATTTCATAGGTTACTTGAAAATGGAGTTATAGAAAGAGTTAGTCTTGATTTACATATGAATTTAACAAGTTTAAAAGGAGATAGAAATACTATTTGGACTTTATTTATGTTAACAGGATATCTAACTCCTCTTGGGGAAATAACTAATTTAGAAAATGTTACTTTAAAAATTCCTAATTTGGAAGTAAAGAAAAGTTTAGAAAATATTGCAAGTAGCTGGTTTAAAAAGACTATTTTAACTAAATATAATTTTATAGAATACTTAATTAATAATAGAATGGATATGTTTATAAGTAATTTTGAAAAATATATTTTAGAAACATTCAGTTATTATGATGTTCCAAGTAATGATGATGGTGAAAGATTTTATCATGCTTATGTTTTAGGACTACTTACTAGTGGAAATGAATATTTTGAAATAAAAAGTAATCGTGAGTCTGGATATGGAAGATATGATTTAATGCTAAAACCAGTTAACAATGATATCAAGTATGCTTATATAATTGAAGTTAAATTAGCAAATAATGATAATTTTGATGAAATAATAGAAAAAGGTTTTAAGCAAATTGATGAAAACAAATATGAAAATGAAATTCAAGAATATAATGTAATTAAAATGGTAATTGCCTTTAATGGTAAGAAAGTTAAAATTGAGACTAGATAATTTTAAAAAATTAGATTACAAAATTTTTTAATCTAATTTTTTAATTATGTAGAATCATACATAATTATTATAAATAAAAAAATACGAAATTATTAAAAATATTAAATGATATAGAAAATAGGTCAAATGCAAATAATAGGTTAGAATTAAATGATAAAATCAAAAATGTTTGTGAAGAACTTTCTTTTCCTGAAAAACAAACTATAGAATTTATTTTCAATAATCATAGTGCTACTAGAGAAGAAATAAATTGAAAAAGATCTAATTATATGGACTGGTACTACAAAACAAGATAACTATGGTAAATATATAATTAAATAATATATAGTTTCAATGGAGTTTAGAAAGGTATATAATAACATTAAGACTGATTAATATATAATTCATTTATAAGTTAAGGTGATTATAGTAAATTATGTGTAATTATTTAAAATAACAAAGAAAATGATAACTTAATTTTGCAATAGTCCTTAGAAAATTTATTAGGAAATACTAGGAAAATTACTAGGAAATTATGGAATGAATGAAATTATATTTAATAAAAAATAAATTGGATTATTTAGGTCCGTAGGCTATATTGTAGTTTAAAAGAATGACTTTGAGGACCTTATCAGTCAATATACTAAAATATCTTGCTTACTTTGAATATTTTTTTTATACTGGCTTTGAGGTGTAGAAGTATGGAGTATTATCGAAAAAGGTGGGTTTTGGTTTTAGTTATTAGTACTATAGTTTTATTAGTAGTCTTTGGAATAACATTTGCCTTCTTTAACTATAGTAGGGTATCAGAGAATCAAATATTAGTAACTGGGGAAGTTTTCATGAAATATAATGAAAAGAATGCTTTAAATATTACTAATGCAATGCCTAAAGAATATGTGAATGGTAATGATAATTATTTTGAATTTACGGTAGAAGGCGTAAATAATTATAGTGAAGATATTTGGTATCAAGTAATATTAAATCATGGGGATAGTAATAAAACTAGAAATGTAAGGCTTAAAGATGAATTATTACTATTTAAATTAGTTGAAGTAAAAGATGGGGATGAAGAAATAATATTTGATAGAATGAGTTACCCAAGTTTAAGTAATGTTAAAATATTTGTTGATACAATACCTCATAATACAAGTTCTAATTTAAAAAGAACTTATAGGTTATATATGTGGGTATCGCCATTAACTAAGATTGGGAATAATAATGGTGCTGATTATGATATGGAAACTTGGAATAATCAAGTTTATGCTAGTGTTAAGGTAACTGTTCAAGGTGATTTTCAAGAAAAAGAAGCATATAGTTGTTTTACTGGAGTCGAAGGTGCAACATATAACTATGATAGAAATGAAGAGCAAGTCCAATCATGTACAACTATTTTTTCAAAAGCTTCATTTAAAGATTGGTTTACAAGTGAAGAAAGTCCTATAGCATATTGCAGTGGCACAGGAACTAGTAATGGAGCAACAATGGACGAAGATGCTTTAAATTCATCAAGTTTTGGAGGATATAAACAAGAATTAATTGAAATTGGAATATTAATAGAAAATCCAATTGATAATTTAACAATTGGGGGATATAAAAGTGAATGTTCAAAAAGACTAGTAATTCCAAGTGTTAGAAATCGAAGTAAAGTGACAACCATTGGTGGTAATGCTTTTCGAGAAAAAGGAATAATTGAAGTTAATATTCCAAATACTATTGAAGAACTTAAATATGGAGTCTTTTTTGGGAATAATTTAACTGAGGTTGAGCTTCCAAGTAGTGTAAAAACTATTGGTGCAACATCTTTTTATCGGAACAAATTAACAACTTTAAATATTCCTTCAAATGTTCAAGTAATAGGAGATTCTGCTTTTGCAGAAAATAAACTAACGAGCCTTATTATCAATCAAGGAGTTTTAGAAATTGGTAATATGGCATTTTTAGAAAATAGGTTAACAACATTGAATATTCCAAATAGTGTTATAAAAATCGGTCAAGAAGCATTTGCCGTTAATGACCTTCGTAGTGTTGAAGTAGGAAACGGGATAACTTATATTGCCGATGCTGCATTTGCTAAAAACAGATATGTATCAAATTCTGAAATTAGAAATAAAAATCTTGAAAGTATAACAATTGCTAAAACTTGTAATGAAATAAGGAATATTCAAGTAAGCCCTAATAATACTAATAAATATTATCCATGGTTAGGAGGAGTAGAGGGATATAGAAAAGGAACAACTATTTATGGAAAAGGTAAGGAGGTTTGTAATATTTATTAACTTAAATAATAACTAGTCTTAATGTAAATACATTGTAAAAGAAGAAAATTTGCATCTTGACTCTATTCATCTATTATGGTATGATTTCATCATAGAGAAAGGATGTGACCCTTGTGGCAAATATTAAAAATGTATCAAAAAAATATGTTAACAACATGATAACTATGGGGGGGGCGTACTAAAATTATCACAAGATAATTTTTCTAAAAATATCGTCATTTTACGACATAGAAATGTAGTATAGTAATACTATATTCTTTATGTCGTATTTTTTGATGTTAGAAAAATATCTTGAAAAGTCCAAAAAATTATAATATAATAAAATTAGAATAAGGGGACACACCCCTAGAAGGAGTATATATGGAAAATAATAAAAAAATATTAATAGTAGGATTAATTACTTTATTAGTTATGCTAGGAGTAGTGGGAGGAGCATTCGCGTATTTTATATTTGCAAATACAGGCGAATCTCAAGTTTTAGTTGCAGGAGACGTGTTCATGAAATATACAGAAAGTGATACTGTTATAGATGCTGAATTAATGATGCCAAGGAGTAGTTATGACCCTGAAACTTATTTTGAATTTACAATTGAAGGTAAGAATACATATTCTAAAGATATTTATTATGAAATATTAATTAATCAAGGAGACCCACATGCAACTAGAAAAACAAGACTTGATGATAAATTCTTAAGATTTAGACTTGAAGAAATAATAGGTGATGAAGTAACTCCAGTTATAGAAGAAGGAACTTATGAAGAAATAGATAACACACCAATCTGGGTTAATACAATTAAAGCCAATACTAAAACTAAGACAAGTATTAAATATAGATTATATATGTGGATAACCGATGAAGTTAGTATTGGAGATAATGGCGATTATACTAATGAAGTATGGAATAATCAAGTATTTGCAAGTATCAAAGTATCCGTTAATGGAGATTTTGAAGAAAAGAATGTTAATAATACTTTGGATGGTAAAGTCAAAAGTGCTATTAAAACCCATACAACAAGCACATGTACTCCGACTGTAACCGATGATAATGGAACTCCAGAAGACCAAAGTGATGATACGATTTATTTTTCTGGAACAAACGATTGTGTAAACTTTAACTATGTATGGTATTCAGGAAAATTGTGGAGAATAGTAGCCATAAATCCAGATGGTTCTATGAAATTAGTAACGCAAGATGCCATAACAACAATAAATTGGGGAGAAGATACTACATATAAAAATTCTTGGATATATCAATGGTTGAATGAAGATTTTAAGGATACATTATATAATTATGAAGAAATAATAGTTCAAAATGCGAATTGGAATACAACTATTGATGATGTAGATGATACTTTCAATCCAAAAAACATTGTGAAACCAGAAAGTTTGTCTGGGCAATCAATAGTGCAAGCGGATGTAGGATTGCTTAATGCTTATGAATATTATCAAAGTTATAAAAATACAAGTTATAGCGATGGTTATTTAAATATAGGCTATTATTGGTATTTAATAACGCCATATAGTAGTTCAGAACTTCGACATGTCGAATACAGAGGTATACTTGATAAATTTGGTGTATCAAATAGTAGTGGCGTTCGTCCATCAATTAATTTAAAATCAAATATCGGAATAGTATCAGGAGGAGATGGAAGCGAGACTAATCCATATCGAATAAACGGAGATAAGGAGCCAGGAAATAGTGGAGAATTAATCAATACTAGATTAAGTGGCGAGTATGTCAAAGTAGATAATAAAGTATATAGAATAGTAGGAATAGATAAAGATGAAAATGGTAATAACATAACCAAATTAACAAGTGTAGATTATGTGAGAGATGGTGATACAGTCTTAACTAAAAATTTTGGAAGTACAATAAGTTGGAAAACATCAGTTGAAACTGATGGTGATGATTATTGGGGACATTACTTGAATAATACATGGTTAACAAGTGATTTGAAACAATATATAACAGAAGGAATATATTATCTTGGATATTCTTCCAACAATTATAAAAAATCAATATGCAGTCAAGAAAGTATATTAAATACAACGAAAGAATGTGTTAAAATAGCAACTATATGGAAGGGAGAAGTAGGACTTCCAAGAATGGGAGAAATGTTTTCAACGCAATTAAGTAATGGTTCTTCATCATCAAGTGAAATATGGTTAATAACGCCATATGGAAGTGCGACAGGTATTAATACAATTGGAATTGTAAGTAGATTTGGAATTGGTGTATGTTCTTCAAACTTGTATGCTGTCCGTCCATCTATATATTTAAAACCAGAAATAATAATAACAGGAGGAGATGGGATGAGTGAGTCAACAGCCTACACAATAGAATTACCTAAACAATAAATAGATAGATAAAAAGTCTATCTTTTTAATTTACATTTAAATATAAAAATGATATAATGAAATAAATTTATAGGAGAGATTATGGATGAAAGTTATACAATAGATAGTTTAATTAATAATATTAAAAAATATTTAGATAAAGATACTAGTTTAGTAGAAGATGCTTATAAGTTTAGTTTAAAATACTTTGATGATATAGAAATCAAAGAAATATTAGAAACTGCTAATATCTTAACAATAGTTTATGCTGATATAGAAACAATAACAGCTAGTTTATTATATAAATTATTAAGTAAAGATAAAGAAATTGAAAAAGAATTAAATAAAAATTTTCCTAATGAAATAATTAGAATTGTAAATGGGGCTTATAAGTTAGATAAAATTATTTATTCAACCGAGAATGAATATTTAGTTGAATATTATAAAAAAATAATTGTTGGAATGACTGAGGATGTTAGAGTTATTATGATTAATTTAGCAAGTAGAGTTACTTTAATGAGAAATATAAAGAATAAACCAAAAGACGAAGCCAAAAGAATTGCTAAAGAATCATTAGAAATAGTAGCTCCAATTGCTCATCACTTAGGAATATATAAATTAAAAAGTGAGCTTGAAGATTTATCATTAAAAGTATTAAAGCCAGATGTTTACTATGATATAGTTGAAAAACTTAATAGTACTAAAAAAGAAAGAGATAATTTAATTAATAAAATGACTTTAGAAGTTAAAGAATTACTTGATAGTCATTCTATTAATTATGAAATTAAAGGAAGAAGTAAAAGTATTTATAGTATTTATAATAAACTTGATAAAGGAAGAAAGTTTAATGATATTTATGATTTGTTTGCTTTAAGAATTATGGTTAATGATGAGTCTACTTGTTATTTAGTTTTAGGACTTATTCATTCAAAGTTTAAACCAATTCCTAAACGTTTTAAAGATTTTATTGCTATGCCTAAAAGTAATGGGTATCAATCACTTCATACAACAGTCTTTGGAGTAGAAAACACCTTATTTGAAATTCAAATTAGAACATTCTTGATGAATGAAGTTGCTGAAAATGGGTTAGCTGCTCATTGGTCATATAAAGAAAACAGAACGGCTGATAACTTATCATCAACTGATAAAAAGTTAGAGTTCTTTAAAACCGTAATTGATAATTATCAAAATAAAGTTGATACAAATAATATTATGTTAGAGATGAAAGACACTAAGATGCATGGAAATATCTATGTCTTTACTCCTAAAGGAGATGTATTCGAGCTTCCTTATGGTTCAACTCCAATTGACTTTGCTTATAAAGTTCATACAAAAGTTGGAGAACAAATGGTTGGGGCGGTTGTCAACAATAAAATTGTTCCTTTAAACTATGTTTTAGAAGATAATGATGTTGTTAAAATAAATACTAGTAAATCATCAACTGGACCAAAACTTTCTTGGTTAAAAATTGCAAAACTTAATCAAACTAAAAATAAAATAAAAGCTTATTTTCAAAAAGAAAGAAAAGAAGAGATTATTAAATATGGAGAAGAAGGATTAGATAAATATTTAAGAAAAAAACATTTAATTAAGAAAGATTTATTAAGTTTAGAAAATATTAAGATAATATTAAAAGAATTAAAATGTAAAGATTTAAATGAATTATATTTAAATTTAGGAAATAATAAATATTCACCTAAAACAGTTGTTGATCTTATTTATAAAGAAGATAGTCCAAAGATAAATAAAAAAGATGATAAGTATAAAAATAATACGGATATTAATGTTTCAGGAATTGATAATGTTAAAGTTAATATTGCATCATGTTGCTTGCCTTTACCTGGGGATGAGATAGTAGGTTTTATTACGAAAAGTAATGGAATTACTATTCATAGGAAGGAATGCTCAAATGTAATTAATTCCGATAGATTAGTTGATGTTAAATGGTTAAAAAATCCTAAGAACAAATATTTAACCAAAATTAGAATTTATACTAATTCTAATACAAGTACTTTAACGGAAATTATTAATAAGTTATCAAATATTGGATTAGTAATTAATAATGTTATAACTAATTTTATAGATTTAAAGTATAATTATGTTTTAACTTTTAAAGTTGCTTCTAATTTAGAATTAGATAATATTTATAAAACTTTGTTAAAATTAAGTTATGTAGTTGATGTTGAAAGAGTGATAAAATGAGAGTAGTAGTACAAAGAGTTAAAGAATCGAGTGTTAAGGTAGATGGGAAAGTGGTTGGTGCATCTGGATATGGATTTATGTTATTAGTTTCATTTACTATGGGTGATAATGAAGATATAATTGATTATATGGTTAAAAAAATTGTTAATTTAAGAATAATGGATGATGAAAATAAAGTTATGAATAAGAGTATTTTAGATATAAAGGGAAGTATTTTATCAATATCACAGTTTACTTTATATGCTGATACTAAAAAAGGTAATCGTCCTAGTTACATTAAGGCTTTAAATGGGAGTGAAGCAAGCAAGTTATATGATTTGTTTAATGAAAAATTAGGCGAGTTAGTGCCAGTTGAGGCAGGAATATTTGGAGCCGATATGGAAGTTAGTTTAGTAAATGATGGACCAATTACAATTATGTTAGAAAAGGAGAATTAAATGAAAATATTATGTTTAGGTCATGCTGCATATGACATTACTTTACCAATGGATAGTTTTCCAATTGAAAATAAAAAAGTAAGATTAAAAGATAAGAAAGTTGAATGTGGGGGTGGGCCTGCTGCAACGGCTGCCTATTTACTTAGTTATTGGGGAGTTCCAACTTATTTTGCAGGAATAGTTGGGAATGATTATTATGGTGATAAAATAAAAGCCGAGTTTGAAAAAGTTGGTGTTAACACAACTTATTTAGAAACTAATCCTGATAAGAATACAACATCAAGTTATATTATTGCTAATAAAGGTAATGGTTCAAGAACGATCATTACTTCTAAGGATATTGATGTATCTTTTAAAGAGATTAAAGAAATTAAAGATGATTTTGATTATATTTTAGTTGATGGTGATGAAGATGAACTTGCTTATAAGGTAATTATGGATAAAAAGGGAAAAAGTATTTCCATGATTGATGCTGGAAAGAGTGATGAAAAAACCGTTAAATTAGCAAGAATTGTTGATTATTTAGTTTGTTCAAATGATTTTGCAAGAGATTATACGAAGATGCCACTTGACTATGAAAATCTTGATACTATTAAGGCTATTTATGATAAGTTAGAAAAAGAGTTCCCGGGAAAAGTTATTATAACTTTAGAAAAATATGGGTCATTCACGCGTATTAATGGAGAATATAAATTAGTTCCAAGTTTAAAAATGCAAGCCATTGATTCAACGGGGGCTGGAGATATATTTCATGGGTCATTACTTTACTTTTTAAGCCAAGGTTATGAACTTGAACATGCAATGAGGCTTTCTAATATCACTTCAGCTATTTCAGTAACGAGAGTTGGAGGAAGATACTCAATTCCTAAATTAGAGGAAGTTTTAGCATATGATAAATAGTATGCCATCTTTAGATTTACATGGGGAATATAAAGAGTCGGCACTTATCTTGACACGAGAATTTATAAATGATAATATTTTACTTAAAAATGAAATGGTTTGTATAGTTCATGGGATTGGAAAAGATATCTTAAGAAAGGCAGTTCACGAATATTTGAAACATGAAAAAAAGGTTGTATCATTCAAAAGAGATTTTTTTAATCCAGGATGTACAATTGTTAAATTAAAGATAGGAGATTGAAATGGGAAAATTAATAGTAATATCAGGTCCAAGTGGAGCTGGAAAAGGAACGATAGTTCAAGAACTTTTAGAAATATATAAAGAAAATAAGCAAAAAGTACATTTATCTGTAAGTGCAACGTCTAGGAGCCCTCGTGAAGGAGAAATAGATGGTATTAATTATTATTTTATAAGCGAACAAGAATTTTTAGAGAAAGTTAAAGACGGGGATTTCTTAGAATATAATATGTATGGTACTGGTAAATATTATGGTACTTTAAAAAGTCATGTTTTAAAATATTTAAGTGACGAGTATGATGTTATTTTAGAAATTGATATTAATGGTTATAAGCAAGTTATTGGTAATTATCAAGATGCAATAGGTATTTTTGTTACAACTCCGAGTTTAGAAGTTTTAGAACAAAGGTTAAGAGATAGAGGAACCGAAACCGAAGAAAATATAAAAAAAAGATTAGCAACTGCTAAAGAAGAAATGGCTAATAAAAATATTTATCCTTATATAATTATTAATGAAGATGGAAAAGTAAGAGAAGCTGCCCAGAAGATTTATGACATAATAAAAAGCAACTAGTAAAGTTGCTCTTTATTTGTCTACGTTAGATTATGTTCTCTTAATATAGACAATTTCAATTCATGATGTTTTTTAACAGTTTAAAAATCTATTTAAGGTGAGATGGTACTATTGAAGTATCACTACCTCATGTATTCATATTATCACACATTTATTATTTGGTCAAGTATATTTTAAATGTTTTTATTGATTATTACAATTATGATAATTTATTATAAATAATTTCTATTTAATTATTGACACCAATATCTCATTATTATATAATTAATTACGGATATACCTAATTCGTTAGGTGCTGTTCCTTTTATACAGACTTTTTTTTATCTTGCTATTATTTCAATCTAAAAAATTGTATGAAAGGAAGTGATATTATGCTTAAAAAAGAATTCTTTTTTCAAGTAGTAGTATTACTACTTTTAGGGCTTTTAGCCCTAGCACTAATACTAGCAATTTTGCTAGCTAATTAGTAAAACGGCACTCTAACGTTTGTCTGTGGCGTTAGAGTGCTGAACCCTATGGGACAGTACCTAACCATAGCAAATTAGGTATATCCTTTTTTAATATATGAAGTTTTTCTTCATGTATTCATATTATCATATTTTTATATATTTTTCAAGTATATTTTTTAATAAAATATAAAATGATTAATAATACAATTATGATAAAAAAATACAAATAAATTATATTTAATCATTAACATCAATATCTCATTGTTATATAATTAATTACGGATATACTTAATTCGTTAGGTGCTGTTCCTTTATAGACAAAATAAAACTCATGATAAGACTGCATCCAAAAAATATGTTTGTAAAGGAGGGATGCTTATGACTAAAGAAAACTTTTTTCTTCGGGTTATAATTATCCTACTATTTATAGTAGTATTTATTTTACTATTTAGATAGTAAAAAGCACACTAACGACTTGTCTATTCGTTAGTGTGCTATACCCAAAAACACGGAATAGTACCTAACATGGCAAATTAGGTATATCCTTTTTTAATATATGAAGTTTTTCTTCATGTATTCATATTATCATATTTTTTTCTAATTTTCAAGTAAATTAACTATTATTTTTAAAATTCTTTTGCATTTATTAAGATTATCCTATATAATAAATATAGTTAAGTTAAGAGGTGAAATTATGTTTAAAGAAAAATTAGCCTTAGTTCCTGAACTTCCTGGAAGTTATCAAATGAAAGACAAAGATGGAAACATTATTTATGTTGGAAAAGCTAAAAATTTAAAACGCCGACTTAGAAGTTATTTCACAAGACAAGTAACTGGAAAAACTAAAAAATTAGTTTCTGAAATAGCAACTTTTGAATATATTGTAACGAAAAGTGAACTAGAAAGTTTAATCTTAGAAATTACCTTAATAAAAAAATATAATCCTAAATATAATATCTTACTTAAAGATGATAAAAGTTATCCTTATATAGAATTTACAAAAGATAAATATCCTTTACTTAGAGTAGTTAGAAATGTTAAAAACAAAAAAAATAAAAATAACTTATATGGACCATTTCCAAATGTTGGAAGTGCAAGACGAACTGTTGAAATGTTAAATCGAATTTATCCTTTAAGAAAATGTGAAAACTTAAAAAAAGATTATTGCTTATATTATCATATTGGAGAATGCTTAGGTTATTGCAAGAATCAAGTTGATGAAGAAAAACTAGAAACAATGCGAAGAGAAATTACAGCCTTCTTAAATGGAGATGCCGAATTTATCCTAAAGAAACTAGAAGATAATATGAATGATGCAAGTAGTAAAATGAATTTTGAAAAAGCTTTAGAATATAAAAAAATGATTGATGATATTAAAATAACTTTAAAAGATCAAATTATTGTTCTAAATAAAGATATTAATTTAGATTTATTTAACTATTATGAAGAAGAGAATTACTTATCAATTCAAGTCTTCTTTATTAGGTCAGGAACTTTATTTGGACGGAGTAAAAAAATATTAAACTATACAGGAGAAGTGAGTGAGGCATTCCTTGAATATATTATTAGATTTTATGAAAGAGAAATACTACCTAAAGAAATTTTAGTACCTGATAGTGTTGACCCACTTATACTAAGTAATTATTTAAATATCCATGTTCGAGTACCTCAAAAAGGTGATATGAAAAAATTAATGGAATTAGCTCGTGAAAACGCATCGATTGCTTTAAAAGAAGAAATTAAAATTCTAAATCAAGATGAAAAAGTAAGACAAGAAGCAATCCTTGAACTATCTAACATTGTAGGTGGAAGAGTAAATCGAATTGAAGCTTTTGATAACTCCCATTTATTTGGAACTTACTATGTTGGAGGCATGGTAGTATTTGAAGACTTCTTACCGGTTAAAAATGATTACCGAAAATATAAAATTGATGCAGCGGTTAAAGATGATTTAAAAGCCATGCGAGAAGTGTTATACCGTCGTTACTATAAAGTCTTGATGGGCGAAGCAAGAAAACCTGATTTAATTATTGTTGATGGTGGGGAAACTCAAGTAAATGTTGCAAAAGAAATATTAGAAGAATTAAATCTTGATATTAACTTAATTGGTTTAAAAAAGAATGATAAACATAGAACTAGTACCATTATAACCAAAAACTTATCAGAAATTGAACTTGATTATCATGGCCATTTATTCTTATTTTTATCAAAAATTCAAGAAGAAGTCCATCGTTTTGCAATAACTTATCATAGACAAATCAAAAACAAAGGAAGTCTTGCAAGTATCTTAGAAATGATTCCAGGAATTGGTGAAAAAAGACGCGTTGAATTACTAAAAAAATTCTCATCACTAAAGAAAATAAAAGAAGCAAGTATTGAAGAATTAAGTACGGTGTTACCAAAAGAAGTTGCAGTTGAACTTAAAAAATACTTAGAAGAAAATTAGAGGTTGTTATGAAAATATTTATTCCTAAAATGTATCAAAAAGATATATTTAAAATTGATTATAAAAAATTAAAATACTTTAATTATAAAGTGTTAATCTTTGATTTAGATAATACTTTAGGTTATCCTAAAGAAGAAATATGTAATAAAAAAACAAGTGAATTTTTAAATAAACTTCAAAATAACTTTATTGTAATTATAGCAAGTAATAGTTTAAAAAAAAGAGTAGCTAAGTTTGCTCAAAATTTAAGTTGTGATTACTTTTCATTTAGTTTAAAACCAAGTCTAAAAGTATTTAGGAAAATTAAGAAAAAATATAATGTTAACTATAATGAAATGGTTATAATAGGAGATCAGATTATGACAGATATGTTTGGAGGCAATAGAGTAGGTGCATTAACAATATTAGTTGACCCCATTAATGAAGATTTAAAAATTACAGCTTTAAATAGAAAACTAGAAAATATAATAAATAAAAAAAATAATGTAGTAAGAGGCGATTATTATGAAGAAAAATAAAAAATGTTTAGGGTGTGGAGTCGTTTTACAAAATGATAACATATTAAATATTGGTTATACTCCTAGTTTAGAAAATGATTATTGTATGAGATGTTTTAAAGTTAAAAACTATGGAGAAGTGAATAACATAACAGGAAATAGAGAAGATTATATTAATATCTTAAAAAGTGTTGATAGAACTAATAACTTAGTTCTATATATTGTTGATATTTTAAATATAAGAGAAAACTTAGATGATATTAAAGAATATGTTGATAATGATATTATTTTAGTTTTAAATAAACGAGATATCTTACCTAAAAGTGTTAAAGATGAAAAAATAATTAATTATTTAATGGAAAGATATAATTTTAAAGATTATGTAATAGTTAGTAGTTTAAATAATTATAATATGGATTTACTTTATAAAAAAATATTAAAATATAAGAATTCTAATGATGTTTATTTAGTTGGAGAAACTAATGCAGGAAAGAGTAGTTTAATTAATAAAATGATTGGAAATTACTCGAAAGGTTATCCTAATTTAACAACTTCTAATGTTCCTGAAACAACTTTAAATAAAATTAGTATTAAGTTAAATGGCAATTTAAATTTAATTGATACTCCAGGGGTTGTTGATTTAGGTAATATTATTTACCATTTGGACAACAAGTTTTATAAAGTTTTGAATACCAAAAGAGAAATTAAACCTAAAACTTATCAAATAAGTGAGAATCAAAGTTTATTAATTGGAGATTTCTTAAG
>CANRIE010000008.1 GCA_947630585.1 uncultured Bacilli bacterium
CTAGTAACTTTATTTTTAGAGTTCGCGAATTTGAACAAATGGAATATGAATTTTTCTGTAAACCAGATACTGATTTAGAATGGTTTAAATATTGGAAACAATTCTGTATGGATTTCTTAATTAAACTTGGACTTACCAAAGAAAATTTAAGATTTAGGGATCATAGTAAAGAAGAATTAAGTTTCTATTCCAAAGCAACAACTGATATTGAATACTTATTCCCAATGGGTTGGGGTGAACTTTGGGGAATTGCTGATCGAACTGACTATGACCTTAATTGTCATATCTCACATTCTAAAGAAGATTTAACTTACTTTGACCAAGATACTAATGAACGTTATGTACCATATGTAGTTGAACCAAGTGTTGGGGTTGATAGATTAGTTTTAGCTCTACTTTGTGATGCGTATAAACCAAATTATGAAGAAAACGGGGTTACAAGAGAATTATTAAAAATTAATTATAAATTAGCACCATACAAAGTAACCGTATTACCACTTATAAAAAAACAACATGCAGAACTTGCTAATGAAATTTACGAGAAACTAGTTTCAAGTTTCCCAACCACTTATGATGAAACAGGTAATATTGGTAAACGTTATCGCCGGGCTGATGCCATCGGAACGCCATTTTGTATTACAATCGATGATGAAACAATAAAGAATAACACAGTTACAATAAGAGACAGAGACACCATGGAACAAGAAACTATCAAAGTAGATGAAATTATAGATTATGTAAATGCAAGAATTAAATAATATCTTGCATTTTTAATCTTGAATATGATAAAATTTTCTAAAACGGAAGTGATAACATGTTAATAAGTGTACTAGTTGAATTATCAAATCGGAATATAAATAAGACATTTACTTATTTAGTACCTAAGAATTTAGAATCTAAAATTAAGGTAGGAGTTAGAGTACTCGCACCATTCGCTAACTTTAAATTAGAAGGTTTTGTTTTAGAAATATTAAAGGATGATAGCAAGCCTGAATACGAATTAAAAGAAATAATTGATGTAATAGACGAAGATATTGTTTTAACAAAAGAATTACTTGAACTTGGAAAATATATAAGTGAAAAAACTTTAGCAACTTTAATATCAGCTTATCAAGTCATGCTTCCGAATGGTTATAAAGCAAAGAAAAATAAAAAAATAAATATTAAATATGAAACTTATGTTTATCTTGATGAATTAAAATTAGAAAATACTAAATTAACCGATAAACAATTACAAATTATTAATATTTTAAGAAAAAGTAAAAATATAACTTATACTTATTTAAAAAATATTAATACTAGTGTTGATACTTTAATTAAAAAAGGAATATTAATTAAAGAGAAGGTGCCAGTTTATAGATTAAATGATAATGTTGAAAGAAAAGAAAAATATCCTTTAACAAGTTTACAACAACAAGTGTTTGAAAGTGTTGACTTAGATAAAAATAATACTTATTTGTTATATGGAGTAACAGGAAGTGGGAAAACTGAGGTTTACATGGAATTAATTGAAAAAGTTATTAGTATGGGGAAATCTGCAATTGTGTTAATTCCAGAAATTAGTTTAACTCCGCAAACAGTTTTAAGATTTAAAGAAAGATTTGGAAGCATTATAGCTATATTTCATTCCGGGTTATCAGATTCCGAGAAATATGATGAATATAGAAAAATCAAAAAAGAAAATATAAAAATAGTAATTGGGGCAAGATCTGCAATTTTCGCACCTCTTGAAAATATTGGCATAATTATTGTTGATGAAGAGCATTCAAGTTCTTATAAACAAGATAATATGCCAAGATATGATGCTATTGAAATTGCTAAGTGGCGAGGAGAGTATCATAACGCGCCAGTTATTTTAGGATCGGCAACACCTACTTTAGAATCATTTGCAAGAGCTATGAAAGGTGTTTATAAACTATTGGTTTTAGATAAAAGAGTAAATAATCGACCTCTTCCTAATGTTTTAATTGTTGATATGTTTAAAACTAAGAAGGTCACGAAGTTCTTTTCAGAAATCTTAATTAATAAAATGCAAAATGTTTTAGAAAGAGGTGAACAAGTAATCTTATTTTTAAATAAACGGGGGTATGCGAGTTCCCTAACTTGTAATAATTGTGGGAAGACATTTACGTGTCCTAATTGTGAGATTACTTTAACTTATCATAAATCAAGTGGAATGCTAAGATGCCATTATTGTGGATATGCAGAAGCTAAAAAAGATAAGTGTCCTAGTTGTAAATCGGAAGAATTAGCGATAGGTGGAAGTGGCACCGAACAAATTGAAGAAGAATTAAAAAGTTTATTTTCAAATTATAAAACTATTAGAATGGATTTTGATACAACAACGAAAAAAGGAAGCCATGAACGAATCATTAATGATTTCAAAGATAAAAAATATAGTATTTTAATCGGAACGCAAATGATTGCTAAAGGGTTAGACTTTAAAGATGTAACATTAGTTGGAGTAATAAATGCTGATAATAGTTTAAATATTCCCGATTTTAGAAGTAGTGAAGTAACGTTTGATTTATTAAATCAAGTAAGTGGAAGAAGTGGACGAGGCGAGAAAAAAGGAGAAGTTGTTATCCAAACTTATAACCCTAACCATTATGCAATTAACTATGCTAAAGATAATAATTATGTTGGGTTCTATAAAGAAGAGATGAAAAATCGAAAATTACTAGGTTATCCTCCTTATTACTATTTAGTTTTAGTAAGAATTAAAGGTGAAGATTATAACTTGATATCTAAAGAGGTATCTAAAATCAAAGAGTATTTAAAATCTAATTTAGATTTAGCTATTTTAGGTCCAAGTCTTGCAACACCATTCCGGGTTAACGGAATCTATAGATTTAATATTATCATTAAATATAAACAAGAAAATAACTTACGAACTATCTTAGAAAATTTATTAAATCATTATAAAACTAATAATAAAATAAAAATAGATGTTGATTTTAATCCACGAAGTTTCTAAGAAAATTTAAAACATTAAAAAAGGAAAGAGTTTTAGAATTTCTTTCCTTTATTTATGCCTTTGTTTTATTTCTTCGTTAGTATAATTAATTACATTGGCACCTTTATAAAATAATTTATCAAATATACTTAAAGAAGTTAAACTTGCTAAACTAGTAATAGATGGAGTAATAAGTAAATTTGTTTGATTATTAAGGGAAACTTTTCCTCTTAGATATTTAGTATCTTTTAAATTAAATGACCTTGATGGTGTAATTAAACCACGATTATTTTGACCGATTAAATTTAAAAGAGTTTCGAGTGGGAATATTTTTACTTGAGTCATACCATTATGATTATGTCCTGAAATACATAAACTAATATTTTTTAATAAACCAAATTTATTTAAAACAAATATAGAATTAGGATAATGACATAACAAAGTTGTAGTTTTATGGGCACTATTATTTAAATAAAGATAATTTTGTTTATTAAGATAAGTATCATCAAATCCATCTTTAAAATCTAAAAAATCAGGATTAATTATAACTATATTATCACCATTGGGAAGTTCTAAAAATTTATTATCGTCTAAAATAATATTAGAATACTTAAAAGATAAATTTAATAATATTTCTTTAAATCTAGTATCATTTAACCAATGTTTATCATATTTAGATGAAAAATAAACTAAATCGTGACTACCAAAAGCAATATAAGTTGGAGCATAATTACCTAGAATTTTAAGAAATAATAATAAACTTTCTAAAGATTCTTTATTATCTAAAACATTTGTTGCATCAACTATATCTCCAACTAGATAAATAACATCATAATCAAACTTATTTAATTCTTTAATAATAGCATTTAATTTATAGTTATCTTTTAAACTATAATAATGAATATCGGAAATAACGAAAGCTTTTAAACCTTTATTATTTGCAGTTTCAATATCATGATAGAATAATTTCATAGTATCACTTCCTAATCTTAATATTATAGTTGAGGTTATGCGATTTGTCAAAAAAAGAGTTGCATTTTTAAAACATGTGTGTTAATATATAGTAAATCTTATGAAATTGAGGAGTATATTATTTGAATTTAAAGAGAGTTAGTGGAAGGTGCAAACTAATAAGGATAATAATAGAAGGTAGCAAGGGAAGAGTATATCTGAAATAATTAGGATATAATGTTAATCGCATTAAGATTATAAGGTAATTAATAATTACAAATTAAGGTGGTACCACGAACTTTCGTCCTTTAGGATGAAGGTTCTTTTTTTGAGAGGAGAATAGATATGTTAAGTACAAAATATGATCATTTAAGTGTTGAAGAAGGAAAATATGAAAATTGGAAAGAAAAGGGATATTTTAAAAGTGGTGATTTAACTAAAAAACCATTTTGTATAGTTATTCCACCTCCTAATGTAACTGGAAAATTACATTTAGGACATGCTTGGGATACAGGAATACAAGATGCAATTATTAGATATAAAAGAATGCAAGGCTATGATACTTTATGGGTTCCGGGAATGGATCATGCAGGAATTGCAACGCAAGCTAAAATTGATAAAAAATTAAAAAGTGAAGGTGTTAATCCTCGTGAAATGGATAGAGAAGAATGGCTTAAAGTAGCTTGGAAATGGAAAGAAGAGTACGCAGGGAATATTCATAATCAATGGGCAAAACTTGGACTTTCTCTTGACTATGATAAAGAAAGATTCACGCTTGATGAAGGGTTATCTAAGGCAGTTCGGCATGTTTTTGTAACTTTATATAATAAAGGCTTGATTTATAGAGGAGAGAGAATTATTAACTGGGATCCTGAAGCAATGACAGCTTTATCAAACGAAGAAGTAATTTATAAAGAAGTTAAAGGAGCTTTTTATCATATTAAATATTATTTAGAAGATAGTACTGACTATTTAGAAGTTGCAACGACTCGACCTGAAACTTTATTTGGTGATACAGCAGTTGCTGTTAATCCGGATGATGCAAGGTACCAAAAATATATTGGTAAAAATGTAATCTTACCAATTGTTGGCAAGAAAATCCCGGTTATTGCAGATAATCATGCTGACCCAGAATTTGGAACGGGAGTTGTTAAAATAACCCCTGCTCATGACCCTAACGACTTTGAGGTTGGAAATCGTCATAACCTTGAGAGAATTGTTGTTATTAATCCAAATGGAACGATGAATGAGAATGCAGGCAAATATAATGGTCTTGATAGATTTGAATGTCGAAAAAGATTAATCGAAGACTTGAAACAAGAAGACTTATTAATTAGCATTGAAGAAATAACCCATTCTGTTGGTCACTCTGAACGAACTGATGTTATGGTTGAACCATATTTATCAAAACAATGGTTTGTTAAAATGCGACCTCTTGCTGATAGAGTTTTAGAAAACCAAAAAAATAAAAACACGAAAGTTAATTTTGTTCCTAAACGTTTTGAAAAAATCATGAATCACTGGATGACGATTACTTATGATTGGTGTATTTCAAGACAACTTTGGTGGGGACACAGAATTCCTGCTTGGTATAAGGGGGATGAAGTGTATGTAGGCGAAGAGGCTCCTAAGGGAGATGGTTGGTGTCAAGACCCAGACGTATTAGACACTTGGTTTTCAAGTGCTTTATGGCCATTTTCAACTTTAGGTTTTCCAGACGATACGGACTTACTTAAAAGATATTATCCAAATGACGTGTTAATATCAGGATATGACATTATTCCTTTCTGGGTTAACCGAATGACTTTCCAAGGTTTAGAATTCATGGGAGAACGCCCATTCAAAGAATGTTTAATTCATGGATTAATCAGAGATAAAGAAGGTAGGAAAATGAGTAAATCCTTAGGAAATGGAATTGACCCTATGGAGGTTATAGAAGAATACGGGTGTGATGCTCTTCGTTATTTCTTACTAACGGCAACAAGTAATGGTATGGACTTACGATATGATACTGAAAAAGTTAAATCAACTTGGAATTTCATCAATAAACTATGGAACGCATCTCGTTTCTGTCTTATGAATATGGAAGACTTTAAAGAAGAAGATTACTCTTTAAAAGATCTATCTAAAGAAGATAAATGGATTATTTCTAAACTTAATAAAGTAATTAAAGAAGTTACTAAATATATGGACAAATACGAATTTAATAATGCCTCAAGTAATTTATATTCATTTATTTGGAATGATTTCTGTGATACATATATTGAATTTGCTAAATTTAGTTTAGATAAAAATTCAACAAAATCAACTTTATATTATGTAATTAGCAATATCTTAAAAATGCTTCATCCATTCATGCCTTATGTAACAGCTGAGATATATAGCAAATTACCATTTAAAGATGCAGATGATATCATGATAAGTAAATATCCAAAATATAGTAAAAAATATATATATGATGTTGAAGAAAAGGATACTGAAGCCATAATTAACTTTATTAAAATATTTAGAAATATTAAGCAAGAAAATAATATAGGTAAAGATTTTAAAGTTAAATTAAATAACAAGTTTGATCCTTTAATAATTAAAATGTTAAAGTTAGAAAATAATATTACAACTGAAAATTCAAATATTACAAAATATAATGTTACTACTAATAATTATAGCCTAGATTTATATTATGAAAAAGTCTTAACAGAAGATGATAAAAAACAATTAGAAAAACAAATTGAAACTTTAAAAGGTAATATAGCAAGAAGAGAAAAACTACTTGCAAACCCTGGATATATAAATAAAGCTCCAAAAGAATTAGTAGAAAGTGAAAAAGAAAAACTTAAGAGTGAACAAGAATTACTTGCTAAATTAACAAAATAAGTAACTGATATGAGATTAAATAATTAATTTCATATCAGTTTTCTTTATCTAATAGGATAGGATATAAATGTGATTAAATTCTCAAAAATAAAGTGTACAAAATTAAAAAAATATTATATAATGATTAAGGTAGTTAGGTGATATGATGAAAAAATTAATTATAATGTTATTATTACTATTTAGTGCGATTAATGTTCAAGCTTTAACATATAAAGATACAACAATAGAAGGAAGCGAGGAAGCATCCTTAGGAGAAGAAGTTAAACTAACATTTAATATAAATTTTCAAGGATTTGTTAAAGATAGATATCAAGGCGACGGTATTTTAAATCTTGCCTATGACTTAAAATTTGATAATAAAGTATTAGATATTGTCGATATAACAACCGATGGTTTTAAATCAATTATCTATGAGACAGATGACAACTCATATCTTGTTTTAAATCAAGTGGATGATACTTTTGAAACAAAGTCAAAGTGTCTTAATGAATCTCTTTACTGTGATAATTATAGATCTGATATCACGTTCTATGTAAAGGATTCTACTAAAGATAAAGTTGATATTACTTTAGATAATCTTACAGTTGGACTTGTTAATTTAGAAAACTTAGATACTAACTTCGAGAACAATAAAATAAATTCATTAGAAAGTTCTCCAAATATTACTAAAACTATAACTATTAAAAAGAAAGATGCTGATATAAATTTCCAAAGTATAATTGTAAAACCAAGCTCTAAAGTTGATATTAAAGAAATTGTTAAAGAACATGATCCAATTTCTAAAACTAAAGAAAATGGTAGTAATAGTAATTTAAAATCTCTTGAAATAGAAGGATATGAATTAAATTTTGATAAAAATGAAAAGTTTTATGATTTAGTAATTGATGATAGTATTAATGAATTAAATGTTAAGGCAACTCCAGAAGACCCTGATGCAACTTATGAAATAATAGGAGCCGATGACTTAAATAAAAATAGTAGAAAAATTACTGTTGAAGTTAAAGCCCCAGATGGCACGAAAACTAAATATACGATAAGTTTAAAAAGTAAAAATAATGTAGTAACAACAGAAGAAGAAAAGCCTCAAGAATTTAAATTAGAAAGTAAACATTTAGTAATTGGATTTATAATTTTATGCAGTCTAATTCTTCTTATTCTAATCATTATTTTAATTAATAAAATAAGAGATAGAAAACTTGATAAAGGTTTAAGAAATTTTTAAAGTCAAATTGACTTTTTTTCTTTTCAAATAAATAAATATAATATATAATTAGATTTAGGAAGTGATATCATGAGAACCCTATTAATAGTTGACAATAATATGAAAGAAAAAGTCTTAGAATTAATAAACATGGAAGAAAAATTAATAAATGTTAAAATCATGACTAATCAAGACTTTTTAAATCATTATTTCTTTGATTATGATAAAAAGGCTATTTATTATCTTAAAAATAAATATAATTTAACTCCTAGCAATGCTAAAGTTTATTTAGATAATATCAAATATGTTATAGAAAGTAGTAGTAAAGATGAGAAAGTCTTATTACTGAAAGAAATGTATAATTATTTACTAGATAATAACTTACTAATTATAGATAATTACTTTAAAGAGTATTTAAAAACAATTAAGATAAATGTATTAATAACTTCAAAATTAGATAAATTTACTAAAAATATCTATGATAAAATAAATGCTTCTTATATTAACTTTGATTTAGATGAGTATACTAATAACCAGCCTATATATCACTTTAAAACCATTGATGAAGAGATTGAATATGTATTTAATAGAATAAGTTTATTAATTAAAGATAATATTAGTTTAAATAATATTAAAATAATTAGTTTAGGAAGTGAATACAATAACTACTTAAATAGATTTTCTAAGTTATATCATATTAATTTAAATAATTTAGCTAAAGAATCTTTATATGGAACAATTGCTGCTAACCAAATAATTAATATGATTAAAGAAAAAAATAAGAAAGAAATAAATGCTTATTTAAATAGTAAACATGATGATGTGTATAATACTATTTTTAATATCTTAAATAAATATTACTTTGTTGATGATTTAAATTTAGTTTTAGATATGATTAAAGAAGATTTTAAAGAAACTTCTATTAAAAGAACAATTTATAAAGAAGCAATCGAAATAATTAACTTAAATAGTTATTTAATAGATAAAAAAGATTTTGTCTTTATCTTAGGATTCAATTTAGAAAATATTCCTAAAACTTATAAAGATATAGATTTTTTAAATGATAACTTAAAACAACAATTAGGATTATTTACAAGTTTAGAATTAAATTTAAAAGAAAGAGAAGAAGTTACTTATCACTTAAATCATATTTCTAATTTAACTATTACTTATAAAGATATAGATCCTTATAATACTTTTAATAAAACTAATTTAGAAATAAAAGAAATAATTGATGCTCCAAGTATTCCTAATGAAACTTCAAATTTATATAATGAAATTAAATTAGCAAGTAATCTTGATTTAATGCTTAAGTATGGAACAAAAGAGGGGGACACCAGTATTCTTTTTAATACTTATCCTGATATTCCTTATTTAAAATATGATAATAAATTTAAAGGAATAGACTATGAAGATAATAAAATAACTTTATCATATACTTCTTTAAATAACTTTTATCATTGTAAATTTAGATACTATATTGATAATATCTTAAAATTAAATATCTATGAAGAAAGTTTTAAAACTTATATTGGTAGTTTATTTCATTATGTATTAAGTAAGATGTTTAATGATAATTTTGATTTCAATTTAGAATTTAATAATTATATTAAAGATAAAGAATTTAGTAAAAAAGAAAGATTTTATTTAGAAATACTAAAAGAAGAATTAAAGAAGATAATTGAAGTTATCAAAGTTCAACATAATATAAGTGGTTTTAATGATTTAAAATTAGAACAAGAAATTAAATTAAATTATGATAATGATGTTTTTAAAGGTTTTATTGATAAAATAATGTATAAAGAAAAAAATAATCAAACTTATATTAGTGTTATTGATTATAAAACCGGAACCCCTAAACTTGATATGACTAATGCAATTTATGGAATTGATATGCAATTACCTATCTATGCTTATTTAATTAAGAAAAGTAATTTATTTTTAAATCCCAAGATAGTAGGGTTCTATTTTGAACAAATAATGTCTAATATTCCAACATTTGATAAGAAATTAAGTTTAGATGAGGTTCGTTATAATAATTTAAAACTGCAAGGATATACAATTGATGATATGGAAATTGTACCAGTTTTTGATTCAACTTATGAAGATAGTAAACTAATTAAAAGTATGAAAGTATCGAGTAAAGGTTTTTATGGCTATACCAAAGTATTAAGTGAAGATGCAATTGATAAATTAGTCGAGATTGTTGATTCGAAAATAAAAGAAGCATTTACAGAAATTAAAAGTGGTAATTTTCAAATTGATCCAAAAGTAATAGGAGGAAATATGGTTGGATGTTTATATTGTAAGTATCAAGATTTATGTTTTAAAACCGGGAATGATTATAAATACTTAAAGAAACAAGATTTTTCATATTTAGGAGGTTGCGATGGCGAAGTGGACAGTTGACCAACAAAAAGCAATTGATGTTGAAGGAAGTAATGTTATTGTATCAGCAGGGGCCGGAAGTGGGAAAACAGCTGTTTTAACAGCAAGAGTTATTAGAAAACTTTTAAGTGGAGTATCAGTTGATAGATTATTAATTCTAACGTTTACAAAAGCTGCAGCAAGTGAAATGCGAGAAAGAATTAGAGCTTCAATCATTGAAAATAATTTAGAAGATCAACTTGTAAAAATAGATTCTGCGTATATCACAACATTTGATAGTTTTGCACTTTCAATCGTAAAAAAATACCATTACTTATTAAATTTAGATAAAAATATTGAGATAGCAAACGAACTAGTTTTAAAATTTAAATTAGACCAAATAATTGATGATATATTTGATAAGTTATATGATGATGAAAATCCTTTATTTTTAAAACTATTAAAAGATTTTACTTTAAAAGATGATAGTGATTTTAAAAACTTTATTAAAGAAACATTTAATAAATTAGATTTAAAATATGATAAGATTAATTATTTAAATAATTATTTAGATAATTTCTATAATGAAGAGTATATAAATAAAATCGTTTTAGAGTTTACAAATTTATTATTAAGTAAAATAACCAAGATAAAAGAAAATTTAAGTATAATTGAGTTATCAGTAGACGGGGACTATTATAGTAATTTCTATGATGCTTTAAAACCTTTACTTGAAAGTACTACTTATGATGATGTTAAAGCTAATTTAGATATTAAACTTCCAAGACTAAAGAAAGGCATGGATGATATAAAGCCATATAAAGAAAAGATAAGTGGTTTAATTAAAAAAATAAGTGATTTAGCAATCTATGAAAGTGAATCTGAAATTAAAACTGATATAATGAAAACTAAAGATTACATGGTTATTATCATTGATATTTTAAAAGAAATTGATAAATATTATAATGAGTTTAAATTTAAAAATAATTTATTTGATTTCATTGATATTAGTAAATTAGCAATTAAAATTGTAAGTGAATATGAAAGTGTAAGATTAGAACTTAAAGATTATTTTCAAGAAATATTAATTGATGAATATCAGGATACTTCTGACTTACAAGAAGAATTTATTGGTAATATTTCAAATAACAATACTTATATGGTTGGAGATATTAAACAATCAATTTATAGATTTAGAAATGCTAACCCGAATTTATTTAAAGAAAAATATAATAATTATAAAGATAATTTAGGAGGAGTTAAAATTGATTTAGTTAAGAATTTCAGATCAAGAGAAGAAACTCTTCAAAATATTAATTATATATTTAATTATATTATGGATTTAGAAATTGGAGGAGCAGACTATAAAGAATCTCATCAAATGGTTTTTGGTAACACTTCTTATAATGATTATAAAGGTTTAGAACAGGATTATAACTTTCAAATTTATAACTATAATTTAGAAAATAAAGAGTTTAGTAAGGATGAGGTGGAAGCCTTCATTGTTGCAAATGATATCAAAAATAAATATGAAAACCATTATCAAGTATTTGATAAAGATAAGAAAATATTAAGAGATATTACTTATGATGATTTTGTTATTTTAATGGATAAATCTAAAAGTTTTGAACTATATAAAAAGATATTTGAATATTTAGGTATTCCTTTAACCATTTTAAAAGAAGAAAAGATAAATGGTAGTAGTGATTTATTTATTTTAAAAAATATTTTAGTTTTATTAAAATCTTATCAAGAAAATAAATTTGATACTAACTTTAGTTATGCTTATTTAAGTGTTGCAAGAAGTTATTTATTCATGATAAGTGATAAAGAAACTTATCAAGTTATTAAAACACATGACTTTAAAGACAATATTGTTTTAAAGCCTATCATGAATATTCTTGATAAAGTTGATACGATGTCTTTAAGTAGTTTACTTGATTATCTAATAACTGAATATGACTTTTATAATAAAATAATTACTGTTGGTAATATTAAAGAAACATTGATTCGTCTTGATTATTTTAAGGAACTCGCGTCTTCCCTAGAAAATTTAGGTTATACTTATCTTGATTTTTTAGATTATTTAGAAGCTATGATTTTAAAAGATGAAACTATTAAATATTCAACTAATAAAGATGTAAAAAATAGTGTTAAAATCATGACTATTCATAAAAGTAAAGGACTAGAATATCATATTTGTTATTATCCAGGCTTAACAAGTGGATTTGATGTACGCGACTCTAAAAAACGTTTTGTATATGATAATACGTATGGTATAATTACACCTATCTTTGATAATGGTATTAAACCAACTATTTATCATTCCTTATATAAAGATTTATATATTAAAGAAGATATAAGCGAAAGAATAAGATTATTTTATGTTGCTTTAACAAGAGCTAAAGAAAAAATGATTTTAGTTACAAGTTTAAAAGATAATACAGATAACGAAAGTGATGAATTAGTTGATATGGATACAAGACTTAAATATAAATCATTTGCAAGTATCTTAAATTCTATTTCTGATAAGTTAGAACCATATATTAAAAATGTTGATTTAAATAGTTATAACCTAACTAAAGATTATAATAATATTAAAGAAATAAATATTATAGATAATATAGAAAAAACTACTGATAAACTTAAAATATTAGAGTTATCTTCTAATAACGATTTAATTACTAGTGCTAAATTTTCTAAAACTAATAAAACCTTTGTAACTACAAGTGATAAAAATAAATTAGAGTTTGGAGAGTTTATTCATTATTTATTTGAAATAACGGATTTTAAAACGAAAGATTTAAGTTTAATTCCTGATGAATATAAAGTTTATTTAACTAATTTCTTAAATTCTGATTTATTAAAAGATATTAATAATGCTAATATTTATAAAGAATATGAGTTTATTTATAATGATAACAACATAGAAAAACATGGTATTATTGATTTAATGCTAGAATATCAAGATAGAATTGATATAATTGATTATAAATTAAAACATATTGATGATGAAAATTATCTTTTACAATTAGAAGGTTATAAGAATTATATTAAAACTAAAACTAATAAAGATATTAATTTATATTTGTATTCTATTCTTGATAATAGATTTGAATTAATAAGTAAAAAATAGTTCAAATACTAAAAAACACTTGATTAATAATAAAAAATATGATAATATGAATACATGAAGAGATTCTTCATATAATAAAAAAGGATATACCTAATTTGCCAATGTTAGGTACTATTTCTAATTTTTGTGGAAAGCACACTAACGATAGACTAACGTTAGTGTGTCATTTTTTTCTATCACAAACGTGATAGTACTAGAAAGAAAAGTCCTAGTAATAGTAGTATTACTACTTGGAGAAAAAATGTATTTTTCAACATAATACCCCCCTCCTTTACAAACATATTTTTTGGATGTAGTCTTATCAAGAATTTAAATAGTCTATAAAGGAATAACACCTAACGAATTAAGTATATCCGAAAATAATTATATTTGATTATATCAATAAAGTCAAGTTTGAAATGAAAGAAATTTAATATTTTTTATCATAATTGCAATTTTATTAAAAAAAACTTGCCAAAAATAGATTAATATGATAATATGAATACATGGAGGGATACTTAATATAATAAAAAAGGGATGTACCTAATTGTCGCAGGTTAGGTGCTAATCCTAAAGTGGCTAACGCACTAACGTAGACGAATTTGTTAGTATGCCTTTTACTATTACTTGAATAGCATTTGGAATATCATTCCTAAATGTAGTAATACTACTACTTGAAAGAAAAAAACTTTCCCTCAACTCGCCTAAAGTGTTGCTCTAATATCAAAAATATGGTATGATTATTTTGCAGAAAATGAAAAAAGTGAATCTTAGAAAGTTGCTTTTATTGGCTAACCTCATTTCATTTTCTGCAAATTATGATTCACGAGGCTAGTCAATAAAAGCTACTTTTATTATGAAAAATGAAATTTTAAAAGAAATAAAATCATTATTGCCTCCAGAACTATCCGAAATTAAATCATTGGTTAATGAATTATTAGAAACAAAACCTAAAATTAGAAAAACAAATTTAGAGTATTTAGAAAGAGAAAAAGAAATCACTTGTCCAATAGACAAGTCACATAGAATTAAAAAAAATGGTCATAAAAATGAAACTCAAAGATATTGGTGTCATGATTGTAAAAAAAGTTTTTCTATAACAGAAAATAGTATAGCTAAATCATCGTTTTTAACATATCAGCAGTTCAAAAAATTCCTTCAATGTATGTATGATTTCAAGTCCCTTGTTGAAACATCTTTAGAAGTTGGAATATCAGAAACATCGTGTTTTGAACTACAAATACGAATCTTTTCTATTATAAATCAAGCATTTGAAAATAAAAAATTAAAAGGAGAAACCCAAGTTGATGAAAAATACATTCGAACAAGTTTTAAGGGTATGTGTAAAGAAAAGATGCCGAGGACTTCAAGACATGATGGACATACAGAATTAACTTCAGGAATAAGTAAAGATCAAGTTTGTGTAATTTTTGCTATTGACTCATACGATACAATAATCATTAAAGTAGCTGGAAACGGAGCAGCTACTACCGAAATGATTTCATTCGCCTTAAAAGATAAAATAGAAAAAGGTTCTACAATTATAACTGATAGTAAAAGTTCATATCGTCAATTTGCCAAAGATAACTCATTGAATTTAATACAAATTCCTGCAGGTCAACATAAATTTAAAAATTATACGATAAATGATGTTAATGAACTTATGCAAGAAGCTGAAATATATTTAGATAAGAAAAAAGGCATTTCTTCAAGACATTTACAGCACCATATGAATTTTATAAAATATAGAAAAATTTTAAAATATACTATTAAATATTTGGAAATAAATGAAGAAATGTATAAAAATTGTATTCTTGCTACTACAAGTTTAAAAAGTAATGATGTATATTCAACAGAAATGCCATTTGACATTGAAGAATATAAAAAGTGGTACTCTAATAGGAATAGTTAGAGCAACACTTTAGGCGAGTTGAGGT
>CANRIE010000009.1 GCA_947630585.1 uncultured Bacilli bacterium
GTAAAATTGAATCACAAATTATGTAAACTTATTTTTTTATATAATTATAGAAAAAAGGGGTTTTGTCGCCACCCCCTTTAGATAATAGGGATATTTTATCCCAAAGAGTAATTAAAACTGAGAAAATTGTTAAAAGACAAAATAAGTTATTCTTAGGTATTTATATTATTGTCTTAGCTTTATTACTTGGAGTTGGTATTTACTTTTTTACTTTAAAAGATTTTACTAAAAATAATCAAGAAGGAATTGAATGTGAGTTAAAAGATAGAATTTATAATTTAATGCTATCTCCAGGACTTGTTAAACAGTATAATAAAGAAACTAAGAAGTTTGAGCCTTATGAAAGTTATGATAATCTTTGGAAAATGTATGTTAAAGAAACCGATATAACAAATGATAATGTGATTTATGAGATAGAATTTAGTGCCGGTTATTCTTATAAAGAGGCTATGGATTCTATAATTTAGTAAAAAAGAAAATTATTAGTCAAGGTGGAATTTGTAGTTGAAATCTAAAAATATGAAAATAAAAGTTTTAGATTTCTTTTTTCATGTTATAATTATATATAGAAAGAGATTTTATATGAAAAAATTAATTAAGAATATTATTTTAATAATAAGTTTAGTAGTTTATTTCTATATGATAAATATTAGAAAAGTATATTTATCTGATAAATCTTATTTAAAAGTAATTATTTTAGTTTTGTTAGTTTGTTTAATGTTATATATTTATGGACTTATTGAAAATAAAAATAAAGTTTATAAAAATAATTTAAATATTTATATAGTACTATATTTTATGATTTTAATAAGTGTAACTTTTTATATTGGAAGAACCAAACTAAAGTTTTACAATTGGTGGTATAGTGGCCAATATGAGCCATTTCAGATGATAATTTCAGAACTTAAATATGGAACATTTGAAGAAATATCAAGAAATGTAATTGGAAATGCTATCATGTTAATACCGCTTTCTTTCTTACTAATGCTTAAAGATAAAAAATATAACAATGTTTTAAGACAATTATTAATTGTTTTACCTATAACAGGTGCAATTGAAGTATTACAAGCTTTTACCCATACAGGAGCTTTTGATATTGATGATATTATTTTAAATTATTTTGGAACTTTAATTTTTACATTTTTAATTACAAGGTTTCATCTTATTGATAAAATTAGAAAATTATTTTATCAAGATTTTAAATTAAAAGATAATTTAAAAAATACAATGTTTTATATATCTATAAGTTTAGTAGTTATTTATATATTAGGATTATTATTGATTTAAGGAGTGAATATGAAATTATTTAAAAATAAAAAATTAAAAGAAGAACCTTTAGGATATTGGGAAGAAAAATCCTATATGCTAGCTATTATTGAAAAATATGAAAAGGAAGAATTTTCCTCAGTTAGAATAATTGAAAGAATTACAAATATGGATGGAATAAATGTAAAAGGACATCATTTTAATGAAGAAGAAGGAAAATTATATGTTAATCTTGAGTATGAAAATATAGAATATGAAGTAGGAATTTATCCTAGTAATTTTAGTTTACCTAATACTTATGTTAATGAATCTTTAAATTTTTCTAAAAAAGAATTAGAAAATATAAAACAAAGTAAAGCTGCTATAGTTGTTTTCATGAAATTCAGTAATGATGCTAAAAAGTCGTTTCATTTACAAATTAAATTAATTCTTGCAATTGTTCCAAATTTAGTTGGGTTAATTGATGAAAGTGCTGAGAGATTATTATCAGTTAAATGGGCGAGGTTGCTTGCGAGTTCCAAGATTCCTCCAAGTGCTAAAGACTTATTTAATACTCATGCTGTTTGTTCAAACAACAAAGAAGTATGGTTACATACTCATGGACTTGCAAGATGTAATACAACCGAACTTGAAATATTACAATCAGATATTGATAATTGTGAACATCATTCTCATTTACTAAATGCTTATGCCGAATTTATAATTGATAAAAAAGGTAAATTTAATCCTCATGAAGAACCTATTTGTATTGGGGTATTAAGTAATCGAACTCCAATTATTGTTATTTGTAAATCTTGGGTTGAGGCAATAAGCCAATATGACAAATTAGAATTAGGTGGAATAGAAGACCGAAAAGAAGGCCATAATTCTAAAACTAGCCCCATCTTTTTATATAAAAATATAGAAGATAAAAAAAATAATAAATTAAGTAAAGTAACAATATTCAATGACTTATTAGCACGCGACCCTATCTATTTAGTAAGTGATGAAGAAACCTTAAGAATGAAAAAATTAGCAATTGAAAGATTTGATTATTTAAAAAAAGGCTTTCAAAATAAAGAAAATAAAGTTATTGTTAAAATAGGTTTAAAAGTTGATGATACTAAAAAAGATTCAGGAGTTGAACATATTTGGTTTGAAATAGTAGAATTTAAAGGCGATAAATTTAAAGCTAAATTAGTTCAAGAACCATATAATATAAAAGATATAAAAATAAATGATGAAAGATGGTTTAAGAAAGAAGATATAACCGATTTTGAAATATTAACATCTAAATGTGTTATTTATCCTAGTAGTGTATATTTATTAGATGATGATGAATGAAATAGATTATTAAATTAAAAAAATCAGAAAGGTAGTAAAAATGAAAAGATGTTTAAAATGCAATTGCGAAATTAATGATAATAATACAAATTATTGTCCTAAATGTGGAGAGCCTATAGAGAATAAAAATAATAAAAAAGTAATTATAATTATATTTGCAGTTATTGGAATTATTCTTTTATTTAGTATAATATTAGGAATAGCAATGAGCCAATTATCAAAGCCCAAAAAGGAAATAACCTTATTAGAATTTAAAGATTATATGGAAAAAAATTCTTGTGAAGTTATAGAAAATGATGTATCAGATTTAGGCGTTACAGTACATGAGGTAAAAGAAAATGATGTTTGTAAGTATAATTTAAGTTTTATAAATGTTGATGAAAATAATCGAGAGAATATTTATAACATGTTAGTAACTGATGCTAATAATACCAAAAATATTACTGGTAGAAGAGAATCTAACAATTCTTTGATTGGTTTTTATTCATATGCAGTATATGGTGATAATTATATAAAAATTGTATTGAATAAAAATATGATTTTAGTAGGAAAAACTATTAGAAATAATCGAGAAAATTTAGATAAAGTTTTTGAAGATTTAGGATATGGAAGTATAGATGATTTAAAAATAATTGGTATTTTCTATTATTCTATATATTACATATTTCTTTTAGGATTAATAATAATATTATTAGTTTCGTTATGTAAATTATTTAAAAAAATGAATATACATATTTACAAAGTTTTTATTCCTTTTTATAATTTATATATATTAGTTAAAAATATAACTAATAAAAAATGGATATCTATATTATTATTTATTGAGTATTTAGTATTTATAACTATAATTATTTTAAATTTATTTCAAGTTTTTCAATTTCCGTTGTATTTCTTAATATTTTTACTTTTTGTAATATTATACTTTATTCTATTTATAAATATATCAATAAATTTAGCTTTATCATTTGGTAAAGAAAAAAGTTTTGCTATTTTAATGGTTTTTATGCCTTATGTCGGAATACCTATGTTAGCTTTTGGTAATAATGAATATAAAAATAATATAAAAGAAAGGAATGATTAAAAATGAAGAAAAATATTAAAGTAACTGAGGCAATTTTTCCAATGCCTGTCTTGATGATTGCAACTTATAATGAGGATAATAGTGTTAATGTTATGAATGCTGCTTGGGGAACAATGATTGAAAGAGATATGGTTGGACTTAATTTAAGTGAAAATCATAAAACGGTTAAAAATATTAAAGAAAGAAAGGCTTTCACAGTTAGTATAGCAGATAGTAGTCATGTTCGTGAAGCTGATTATTTTGGAATAGTATCTGGAAATAATACACCTAATAAGTTTCAGAATAGTGGATTAACTGCAACTAAATCAAGTATTATAGATGCTCCAATTATAAATGAATTTCCAATTTGTATGGAATGTGAGTTTATTGAGTATCAAGATAATCCTTATGGAATAGGAGTTGTTGGTAAGGTTCTTAATGTAAGTGTGGAAGAGAAGGTAATGACTAATGAGAATGTTGATATTGGAAAATTAAAAGCAATCGCGTTTGACCCATATACTCATGGTTATTATGAAATAGGAAAAAGAGTAGGAAATGCTTTTCATGATGGTATGGAATTAAAGAAATAAAGTGAGGCTAAAATGAAATATGAATTATATTCAAATATAAAAGATAAGAAAGAAAAAATATTTGATATTCTATTTTTAGGATTTACTTTAATTAACGTTATATTTGTATTTTGTAAGTTAAAATTTCTTTTTGAAGTAACACTTGTTTTAAATTTAGTTTGTTATTTTATTGTAAAATTTGTTGTTTTAAATAAAACATATAAAAGTATAATTAAGGCTCCTATTTTATTTGATGATGAAAATAATATGTATTTAGTAGATAATAATCCATCACTAATGGTATTTATAGTATCTGTTATTTTATTAGAAATGTTAGGAGCTTACTTAATTGTAATTATATTAAAAATTGAGGTAGATTATTTATTTAGTTTCATATTGTTTTTTCTAATATATTTTCATGTAAGTAATATTATTCGTGAAATAAAAGATAACAAATTAAAAAATGAATTTAATAATATTCAAAATTTAATAAATAATAAAAAAATAAGATTATTAAGAATTAAAAATATTAAACTAAGTAGTAATGATGTATATTGTGTAACTTATGAGAACAATAATCAAAGAGAAGTTATTTTTTCTAAGAATTATGAAAATTATTGGGAGTTAATAAATAAAATAAACCTTAGGTGTAATTAAAGAAATAGTTATAAAAATTCGAAAAAAATAAAAAAATATTCTTGAAAAAAAATTTAAAAAGTTATATAATTAACAAGTCTGATCCAGCATAGAATGCGTAAAAACAAGACAGTTTTTACGTTATTTTTTTGTCTTAAAAGAGATTAGATAGAAAGGAATTAAAAAAATGGAAAATCAAGAAAATAACAAATTTTTAGGAAGTGAGAAGATATCAAAATTACTTTTAAAGTTTTCTATACCATGTATTTTATCTTTACTTATTAGTTCTTTATATAATATAGTAGACCAGATATTTATTGGTAATAGTGAATTAGGGTATTTAGGTAATGCTGCAACAGGAGTTGTATATCCAATAACCATCATTGCTGTTGCTTTTGCTTGGTGTTTTGGAGATGGTGCAGCAGCTTACTTATCTTTATGTCAAGGAAGGGGAGATACCGAAAACTCTCATCAAGGAATTGGTAATAGTATTTTAGTTACTTTTATTATTAGTATTATCTTTTTAATATTAGGCTTTATTTTTAAAGATAATTTATTATATTTATTTGGAGCAAGTAAGGCTAGTATTAGTTTAGCAAGAGACTACTTTGTCATTATTTTAGCGGCTATTCCTATTTATATGTTAGGAAATAGCATGAATGCAGTTATTAGAGCCGATGGTTCACCAGGATTTTCAATGTTAGCAACAGCACTTGGTGCAGTAATTAATATTATTTTAGACCCAATCTTTATTTTCCCTTTAAATATGGGAATTAAGGGAGCAGCTTATGCAACTATAATTGGACAGATAGCAACTTTAATTGTTTCAATTATTTATTATACGAGAACTAAGACATTCAAGTTAACATTAAATAGTTTTAAGATGAATTTTAAAGTATTCAAAAATATTATCAAATTAGGAGTTTCAACTTTTATAACTCAAATGAGTATAGTTATAATTTCTCTTGTTTGTAATCTTATGTTAGCAAAATATGGAGCAATGAGTAAGTATGGAGCTGATATTCCAATTGCTGTAATTGGAATTACAATGAAAGTATTTTCAATTGTTATTAACATTATTGTGGGGGTTATTTTAGGAGCTCAACCAATTTTAGGATATAATTATGGTGCTAAAAATATTGATAGAGTTAAAGAAACATTTAAGAAAGTTGTCGTTATATCAACAATTGTTGGAGTAGTATCAACAATTATCTTTGAACTTTGTCCTAGTGTAATAATTAGTATCTTTGGTTCAAATAATGAACTTTATATGGAGTTTGCAGTTTTAACATTTAGATTATTCTTAATGTTAGTAACTTTAACTTGTTTAATTAAAATGATTTCTATTTTCTTTCAAGCCGTTGGAGAACCTTTACAAGCTGCAATTGTATCTTTAGCAAGAGATATTGTTTTCTTTGTTCCACTTGTTATAATTTTACCTAAATATATAGGAATTAAAGGTGTTTTAATTGCTGGACCTATTGCTGATTTACTTGGAATTATTATCACGATTATTTTAGTTTTAAAATTCTTTAAGAAGATTAATCAATATAAGCAAATTGATAATAAAACTATTGATTATCAAAATTCTAAACAAGGAGTTATCATTACAATTTCAAGAACTCATGGTAGTCAAGGAAAAGGAATTGGGGAGATTGTTGCTAAAAAATTAAATATTCCATATTACTATAAAGAAATGACAGCTCTTGCTGCTAAAGAAAGTGGACTTGATAAAGAATTTATATCAAATATTAATAATAGCAAAGATATCCTTCATGATTTATATTTAACAACATCACCTATTAAGTATGCAATTTTAGCTCAAGAAAAAGTAATTAAAATGATTGCTAATAAAGGCTCTTGTGTATTAGTTGGAAGAGCAGCTGATTATGTTTTAAGAGATAATAAAAATGTTATTCGAATATTTATTTATGCTCCACTTGATTATCGAATTAAAAATATTATGGAAATGTATAATGATACTAAGGAAGATGCTAAAAAGAATATCTTAAAATCTGATAAAAACAGAGCTAGCTATTATGAAATGGTGTCAAGTCAAACGTTTGGCAATCCTGAAAATTATGATTTATGTATCGATTCAAGTATTGGTAAAGAAAAAACTGCTGAGATAATATGTGACTATATTACAAAAATTAAAAGATAAAAATAAAAATGTTTTATGAGTAAAAAACGTTATAAATAAATAATAAGCAATGTATTTACTTTTTAACGTTTTTTTGTTATAATTTGTTTTAATATAAAGAGTTAGGAGTTTGATGTTATGACTAAACCTGATAGTAAAAGAGATATATTTAATAAGTGTGTATTTATCTTTTTTATTGCTAGTATGATAGGGGCTTTTTATGAAGAATTATTACATTTTGTTAAATTTTTAATCTTTAGAAAAGAAATTTCTTGGGTTACAAAAAGAGGATTGATATATGGCCCTTTTGCTCAAATATATGGAATAGGTGCAGTTTTAATATATTTAATTTTTTGTTCGAAAGAGAGAAAATGGTATAAAAACTTTCTTTATGGTTGCTTGTTAGGTGGGGGATACGAATATGCTATGAGTTTTATTCAAGAAAAAATATGGGGAACTATCTCTTGGGATTATTCTAATGATTTTTTAAATATTGCTGGTAGAACTAGCATTCCCTTTATGCTATTTTGGGGCTTATTAATCTTAGCATTTATTTACTTATTATATCCTTTAATTTGTAAGATTTACGAGAAGATTCCCATTGAAAAAGCTTCATTTTTAGCTATTTTGATATTTGTTTTCTTTGTATTTGATATATCGCTTACATTTGTTGCAACATCAAGGCAAACAGCAAGACATAATGGTGAAGCACCTAGAACATTTATTGGAGAATTCTGTGATAAACATTATACAGATGAATATTTAAGTAAGATGTACAATAATACAAAATTTGCTGAATAAAAGTGTTCCTAAAGAGGACTTTTTTCTTTTAAAATTAAATAATAAATTATAGATATTTATGCTATAGGCTATTTCTGAATTGTTTGATACATCAAGAAACAAATAACTATTTATATTAATGATATTTATAAAAACTTAGAACTAAATGAAATTTCAATTAGTAAGAATTTCTACAAGTTCAAACTGAAGAAACTAGAAAAGTTTCAAGAAATATTAAGTATTATAACCTTGATGCTGTATAGATTTTGATTTATTACTTGCAAAAAATGATAAATGTTTATAAAATTATTTAAAATAAACATTGATTTTTAAAATATATTACTATAAAATGTTGTTTGAAATGTAAAACATATATTTGGAGGGGGATATGAATAAGAAAATTGAGATAATAAAAGGTGATATTATCGAATTTGATGTTGATGTAATAGTAAATGCTGCTAATAACTACTTAATTGGAGGAAGTGGTGTTGATGGTGCAATTCATTTTAAAGCAGGAAAAGAGTTAGATATTGCTTGTCAAAAATTAAATGGATGTATGACAGGAGAAGCTAAGATCACACCTGGATTTAATTTAAAAGCTAAATATATAATTCATACAGTTGCTCCTAAATGGTATGATACAAAACTCGAAAATAAAGAAGAGTTATTAAGAAATTGTTATATTAATTCTTATAAAGTAGCTAAAGAAAACAATTTAAAAACCATTGCTTTTCCGTGTCTTGGAGCAGGGGTATATATGGTACCAATAGATATTAGTGCTAAAATTACAATAAATGAAGCGCTCAATAATATTGATTTTTTTGATAAAATAATACTTGTGTGTTTTAAGGATGATGATTATAAATGCTATAATGAGTATTTTAATAATTTAAAGTTTTAAAATAATAATTTTGAGGTGAAAGATGGAAACAAAAATAGAATATTTTGTTCATGGAACAACTTTTGATAATGCAACTGGAAAGTGTAGTGGGTGGAGGCAGGTTGAATTAACTGAGTTGGGGCGAGATAGAGCAATTAATTTAGGAATAATGAGAAAGGATTTACACTTAGATGTTGTATTTACATCTGATCTTATTAGAGCTATTGATTCTGCTAATTTAGCATTCCCAAGTGTTAAACATATTCAAGATAAAAGATTGAGAGAATGTAATTATGGAGATTTAGATGGCAAAGAAAAAGAGTTAATTATATATGAAGAACATATTGATACCCCATTTCCAAATGGAGAATCTTTAAAAGATGTAGAAAAAAGAGTTGCAGAATTTATTGAGTTTATAAAGAAAAATTATAAAGGAAAAACTATAGGTATAGTAGCCCATAGAGCGCCTCAATTAGCACTTGAGGTATTAACAAAAGGAATTTCTTTTGAAGAAGCTATTCAAAATGATTGGCGAAAAAATGGTGAATGGCAACCTGGATGGGAGTATATAATAAGGGAATGATTTAATAAAATATAATAAATTTAAAAGAAGAAAGGAAAATACTAATGAATAAGAAAATAATAGTTTTAATTATTGCAATAGTAATTTTAGTAGGTATTGGAGTTTTTGTTATAAGTTTTAATAACAAGTCAAAATTTACGGATAAATTTGAAAATTCAAATGATAATAATAAAATAGCCATCATTTATTTTTCAGCAACAGGAACAACTAAAAATATTGCCGAGTATATTAAAAATGCAACTAATGGAGATTTAATTGAAATTATACCCAAAGATAAATATACTGATGATGACTTAAATTATGTAAATGATAATTCAAGAGCTAATAAGGAGCAAAATGATGAAAAGGCGAGACCTGAAATAGCAAATAATATAAATGTAGATAATTATGATCTAATTTATTTAGGCTATCCAATTTGGTGGGGAGATGTACCAAAAATAATCTTAACATTTTTAGATAATCATGAATTAGATGATAAAACAATTATTCCTTTTTGTACATCCGGAAGTTCTCCTATAAGTAATAGTTTAAATACATTAAAAAATTATAATAAAAATGTTAATTGGATTGATGGTGAGAGGTTTTCAGCTAGTGCCAGTCAAAGTGAAGTAAGTAACTGGGTTAATAATATAAATTAGGAATTGAAAATGAAAAAGAAAATAATATTTATAATAATTGCTATTTTAGTTATAGTATTTGGAATTTACTTTTTATTAAATGAAAAAAAGGAGAATAAAAAGATTGTGAATGATAATATAATAAATGAATTAGAAAAAGAACATAAAGTTGCAAACTTTAATTTTGAAACTAAGTCAGTTAAACTTAATAGTGGTTATGAAATGCCTTTAAATGGGCTTGGAACTTATAGTTTAACTGGTGATACTTGTTATAATGCTGTTTCTAGTGCGTTAAAATTAGGTGTAAGATTAATTGATACAGCATATATGTATGAAAATGAAGAAGAAATAGGTAAGGCTATAAGAGACTCTGGAATACCAAGAAGTGAAATATTTGTTATTACGAAAATTTATCCTACACAATATAAAAATCCTAAAGAAGCAATCGAACTTGCTTTAAAAAAACTTGATGTTGGCTATATTGATATGATGCTTTTACACCATCCAGGGGACTCTGATGTTAGTGCTTATAAAGAAATGGAGAAATATGTAAAAAATGGTAAAATTCGTTCTTTGGGACTTTCTAATTGGTATGTTGATGAATTAAAGGAGTTTCTTCCACAGGTAAATATAATACCTGCACTTGTTCAAAATGAGATACATCCATATTATCAAGAGAATGATGTAATACCATTTATTCAAAAGTTAGGTATTGTCGTGCAAGGCTGGTATCCATTTGGAGGAAGAGGCTATACTAGCGAACTTCTAAATAATGAAACAATAGTTAAAATAGCCAATAACCATAATGTATCATCAGCACAAGTAATACTTCGGTGGAATTTACAAAAAGGTGTTGTTGTAATACCAGGATCTTCTAATCCAACTCATATTAAAGAAAATACTGACATTTATGAATTTAAATTAACTGATGATGAAATGCAAGAAATAAATGAGTTAGATAGAGGCGAAAAACATGATTGGTACTAAAATTAATTAATATAAAAAAAGAAAGGAATGATTTTATGAATAAAGTTTTAGTAAGTTTCTTTTCAGCAAGTGGAGTAACAAGAGGAGTAGCAAATAAAATTGCTAACGTTATAGGGGGAGATTTATTTGAAATTGAACCTAAAGTAAAATATACAGATGAGGATTTAGATTGGACTAATCAAGAAAGTAGGTCATCAATTGAAATGAATAATCATGAATCAAGACCAGAGGTAAAGAATAAAGTTTCTAATACAGAAAATTATGATACGATTTTAATCGGTTTTCCTATTTGGTGGGATTTAGCTCCAAGAATTATCAATACTTTTATTGAAGAAAATAATCTTGAAAATAAAAAAATCTATGTATTTGCAACATCAGGTAGTTCTAGTGTAGAAAATAGTTTTAATACTTTAAAGCATACTTATAGTGATTTAAATTTTGTAAGTGCTAAAAGATTTTTAAGTAGTGTATCAGATAGTGATATAACAAATTGGATTAAATAGTAGGAGGATGAAAATAAATGAAAAAACAAACAGCTGGAAGAGATAATTTAGGTAATATTGCACCTTTATTTGCAGAATTAAATGATGATGTATTATTTGGAAGAGTTTGGTCAAGAGAAGATAAGTTAAGTGCTCGGGATAGAAGTTTAATTACTATATCAGCTTTATTTGCACAAGGATTGTTTCCTCAATTAAAAAGTCATCTTGCAATTGGAAAAGAACATGGACTTACCAAAGAAGAAGTTGTTGAAGTAGTAACTCAACTTGCTTTTTATTCTGGTTGGCCTAAGGCTTGGAGTACATTTACTTTAATTGAAGAAGTATATGGAAGTGATAAAAAAGATGAATAGAAGAACTTAGAGAAGATAATTTTAATATTTAAATGAACCAGCTAGTAATCATAAAAATAATAAATTGAATAATTAAAAATATAGTTTATATTGGTAAGATTATAAATAAAATAAGCGATTCAAAAAAATAACAACAATCATAAAAAATGATTGACAATTTAATTAAAACATCGTATCATATATGTAAGTTTGAAATTAACGACGATTTTAAATTGTCAGCATTATTTGTATTATATAGTTTTTTAGTGAATATGAATTTTAGTTTTCATTAGTTTAAAGCTGACATTGACTTTAGTCTGTCAGTTTTTTCTATTTTAGATCCATAAAAAAATGTTTAGTACAAAGAAGCAAAATGAGAGGAGAATAAAAAAAATGAAGAACGAAATTATATTATTTGAAAATCAAAATGTTAAATTAGAAGTCAATATGAAAGATGAGACAGTATGGCTTTCATTAGAACAAATGGCTAAATTGTTTGATCGAGATAGAACAGTTATTTTAAGACATATAAATAATGTTTTTAATGATGGTGAATTAGATAAAAATGAAGTATGTGCAAAATTTGCACATACCACTCAACATGGTGCAATTAAAGATAAAACTCAAACTAGAGAATTAGATTACTATAATCTTGATATGATTATAAGTGTTGGTTATCGTGTAAAATCTAAAAATGGTATTATTTTTAGAAAATGGGCAACTAAAGTATTAAAAGATTATATGATTAAAGGTTATGCTGTTAATCAAAAAAGATTAGAATATTTAGAAAAAACAATTAAGTTAATTGATATTGCTGGTAGAATAGATACTGAACTAAAAGGTAATGAAGCTCAAGAAATAATTAAAGTAATAAATAATTATTCAAATGCTTTAGATTTACTAGATGACTATGATCATAAAAGGATAATTAAACCAAGTGGAACTAAAAATAATGAAAAAATTACTTATGAAGATTGTATGGATATAGTTAGTAAACTTAAATTTAATAGTGATAGTGATTTATTTGCTCTTGAAAGAAATGAAGGATTAAAGGAAGTTATAGGAACTATTTATCAATCTTTTGATGGTAATGATTTATATCCTACTATAGAGGAAAAAGCAGCCAATTTCTTATACTTAATTACTAAAAATCATACTTTCATTGATGGTAATAAAAGAATTGCTGCAACATTATTTATATACTTTTTAAAATTTTATAATATTTTGTATAATGAAAAAGGACAAGTTATTGATAATAATACACTTGTTGCAGTTACACTTCTTATAGCAGAGTCTAATCCTAAAGAAAAAGATATACTAATTGACTTAGTAATGAATTTTTTAATAAAAGAATAGAGTTAGCAAATTATGTTTAAATGCAGACGATATCTGCATTTTTAATATTATTTAGTATTATTTAGTTATATCAATTTTATTTGAAAAAATGTTAGAAAATCTGGTACAATGAAATTAGTAATAAGATAAATTATAGTAAGGAGTGAAAATAATGACTAAAACGATGGGAAAAGTAATCGAAGTTTATATTCCAGAACAATATAAAAATGGTAGATTATTAGATATTATGGATAGAACTAATGTAGGATTTAAAGTCATGACTTATGATGGTATTAAAGATATTTTAGTAGAAGCCAATGAACTTTATATTAAAAGATTAAGATAAGTTAGATAAAGTAAAATAATATCAATTTAGTTTTTGGTATTATTTTTATTTTTGTATTCACTTTTTAAAATACTCTCGATTTCTTCAGGTGACTCGCGGCAGCCATTATCAAGCCACTTTTTAATAATGGCATTAAGTCCGGCTCTAAAAAACTCCATATGATAATCTATATACTTATCATTATATAATTCTTTTGATAAGTGATAATCATATTCTTTTATAATAAAATTCTTATCCATATTTAATTTAAAATAAGTTTTATAAAATATTTGATTATCTTTAATATGTTTAAAAAGTTTTAAGAAATCATTAGAATTATGATTAGTATCTCTTTCTTCTTGATATAAAAGTAATACTTCTTCTTTTAATCCTTGTCCTATTTGGTCTGCTAAATCATAAATATCAAGATAATTAACATAAAAAGTAGAACGATTTATATTAGCAAGTTTACAAATATCAGTTACAGTAATTTCATTTATTTCTTTAGTTTGAAGTAAGGTTATAAAGACTTTACTAATTTTATCTCTGGTTTCTTTTCTTCGTTTATTATTAGGTGTATTCATGATTTTCTCCTTTAATTAGACAAATGTTTATAAATTGTTGATTGAATTTCTTTATCAAAAAGATTATACTAAATTTGTAATAAAAAGACAAGTGTCTGATTATTGAAAGGAGTGATTAGATGTCTAAAATCGTGAATGCAAATAAAAAAGTTGAAGCTGCAGTTATTAATGGTTACAAGAAAATTGAAGATACAGTTGTTAATGGATATCAAAAGATTGAAGATAAGTTTGTTGATACTTTTTTAAAAAAAGATGATGAAACAATAGAAGAAGCAAAAGAAAGACTAAAGAAAGAACAAGAAAAATTAAATAAATAAAGATGGAGGTAGTAATGAAAAAAGAAACTTTATTAGAAATAATTTTAGGAACTATCGGGGGATTAGTTTTTGCAATAGGTATGTGCATGTGTTTAATACCGGAGTGGAATTTATTTAAAGCTGGGGTTGTCGTTGCAATTTTAGGTTTTATTATTCTACTTTGTATTATACCTATATATCGTAGTAATCATCCTAAAAAAGAACATGGACCAATTAACTGGGGAATTGTTTTTACTTGGATCATAGGGATATTGGGTGCTTTAGTAATGGGATTTGGAATGAGTAAAGTAATGATTGAAAGTCCATCAAAAACTGATTTACTAATTGGTATTATAACTGGTATTATTGGTTTACTTGTATGTGTTTTAAATTATCCAATATATTCTTATTTAAAAAAGTAAATTAGTATGAAAAAAATATTAAAAAATATCTTTATTCCAAATAAAATAATAGGATTTATTATCTTTAATATTTCCTTTTTATTACTAATTTACGTATTTAGTTTTCATTTAGAAGAAACTCCACTTGCTTATATAAGTTATTTATTATCAACTTATGCTTTAATTATCTTTTGTATTTGGTTTTATAAAATATGTAAGTTTAGTAATAAGGCTCTTAAGAAATCTAATTTATAT
>CANRIE010000010.1 GCA_947630585.1 uncultured Bacilli bacterium
GTAAAATTGAATCACAAATTATGTAAACTTATTTTTTTATATAATTATAGAAAAAAGGGGTTTTGTCGCCACCCCCTAAAGATAAAGATGATGAAGGACATGATGTAGAACAAAATAGTACTAATTGCGAGGTCTGGAGAATAATCGGAATATTTAAAGATGAAGATGGAAATGAACATTTAAAAATAGTAAAGAATGAAGTATTAAAAAATGCAGATTTTCCAGCAACATATACAGTAAGTGGAACCGAATATAAAATAAGAACAACAATTAGTGGAGATTATGCTTATTGGAATTATCCAACAGATAGCAACTATAAAAATGACTGGGCAACAGCAGGATTCCAATATTGGTTAAATAGTGAGCATGATGATACAACAAACCAAGGTTACTTAAGCAAAATAAATGCAACAGCCAAAAGCATGATAGAAGACAAAACAAAATATTACTTAGGAACAGTAACATATGATAGTACTTATTATATAAAAGATACAGCAAATGAAGCGTACAAATATGAAAGAGCAACAGATTGTGCTGACGGAAAAGGACCGAGTGCAAATAGTAGTAGCAGTGCAGTAACAGGAAATAGTAATTGCCTAGTATGGGCAAACAATAGTGCAACCTGGGAAGGAAGTGTAGCCCTTTTATATCCAAGTGACTATGGATATAGTGCCGATAGTAAATATTGGAATAAAATATTAGGCAATAATTCATTTAATGGAACACCAAGTGGGACAAGTTGGTTACAAACAGAAGCAAACCATGGAAGTTACGAATGGCTTTTGGCCCCTTCCTCTGACTACTCGTATGGCGTTGCTGGCTGGCACGCGATGGGGGATTTGACCTACGGTAGCGTCTTCCACATCTTCGGCGTCAGGCCCAGTCTTAATCTGAAATCCCAAGCAATAATCTTCGACGGAGAAGGGACTTCTGACCAACCATACAAACTGAAAATTGGTAATTAATAAAAAATTCTTAAATTATTAAGAGTTTTTTTGTTTGAAATACTAGTAAAAAAGAGATATTTATGATAGAATCTAGTTGGTGGTTGAAATGGAGAGAGTTCAAAAAGTAATTAGTAATTTAGGATATGCATCAAGAAGGGAAGCAGAAGAATTAATTAAAAATGGAAAAGTTATGATAAACAATGATGTTGCAAATTTGGGAGATAAAGTAAAAGAGTCTGATATCATTAAAGTAAATGGAGTAGTACTTGATAGAAATAAAAATGATAAAGTATATTTCTTATTAAATAAACCAAGAGGAGTTGTTGCAACAGTTAAAGATGATAAAGGACGAAAGACGGTTGTTTCTTTAATTGATACAGATAAACGAATTTATCCAATTGGAAGACTTGATTATGATACAACAGGAGTATTGTTACTTACTAATGATGGTGAGTTAACTAACATGTTATTACATCCAAGTAATAATATTGAAAAAGTTTATCTTGCAAAAATTAAAGGAATAATTAAAGGCTCAGATATATATAAATTAAAGAATGGAGTTATGGTTGATAATTATAAAACTAGTCCTTGTTATGTTAAACTTAAAAGTTATAATAAAAAGACTAACACATCAATGGTTGAAATTAGAATTCATGAAGGACATAATCATCAAGTTAAAAAAATGTTTGAGAGTGTTGGGTATGAGGTTTTAAAATTAACAAGACTTAGATTTGCATTTTTAGATTGTAAAGATTTAAAACCAGGTGAATATAGGGTGTTAACTCCAAAAGAAGTAAAAAAACTTTATAGTTTGAAAGGATAAATATGTTAGAAAAATTATATATACTATTTTGGATATATGCAATTGCTGGTTATTTAATGGAAGTTATAAGAGTATTACTCTCTAAACATAAATTTGTTAATCGAGGATTTTTACTTGGACCTTATTGCCCTATTTATGGAGTAGGTGGAGTTTTATTAAGTTTAATAAGTGGTTATACGAAAGAGCCTTTAATAGTATTTTTAATATCAATTGTTATTTGTAGTATTGTTGAATACTTAGCAAGTTATATATTAGAACTTATTTATAAAGTTAGATGGTGGGATTATTCTAATAAACCATTTAATGTTAATGGAAGAATATGTTTAACTTATACAATAGCTTTTGGAGTATTAGGAATGATAATAGTTTGTTATTTAAATCCTATTTTAATTGGTTTTATAGATAGTTTTAATATCTATTTTAGACATATCTTAGTAATTATTATGATGATAATAACAACTCTTGATATTATTATTACCTCAACGATTCTTTTTGATATTAGAAGTACCGTTACTAATTACAAAAATAAAACTCTAAATATATTTAAAGATAGTACAGAAGAAATAAGTAAAAAAGTGAGAAATATCTTAAAAGATAAATCATTTTTACATAAGCATGTTTTTAATGCGTTTAGTAATATAAGAATATATACTAGTAATATTCTTCAAAAAACAAGTGATTTTATTAAATATCGAAAAATAGAAGATATATATATGATAACTCTATTAATCAGTTTTGTAGTTGGGTTAATAGCAGGACTTATTACAAAAGAAATAGGGTTATCGCTTGCTTTAGCAATAGCTTTAGGTTTATTTATATCATTAATTATAAGTCGAGGTGTAAATGGAAAATAAATTTGTTAAAAAAATTAAAAATGATTTATATTTATCAGATTCCGATATTGAAATATTAGATAAATATGAAATTGATTATTTAAAGTTTAAAAGTGTCAAAGAATTAATGTTTTACTTAGAAAATATTGTTAGAAATAATGATGTTGAAGATGACTTAGAAGAGTTATTAATTAAATTAAGTGAATATAATTATTACTTTCAGACTAATAAATAATTTGGTTTTGGAATATAATAAATTGGTTAACAAAAATTGTGTAAAGTTGGGTAGTAAAAATATGTTAAATTTAAGTAAATTTTTGTTGACTTTTGAAGCGTTTTAAAATATAATACGATTGAGGTGTAATTATGAAGAAGTTTAGACAAATTATTTCAGGATTTTTACTAGTAGTTATGCTATTTAATTATGCTACACCATTTGTTAATGCTAGTAGTAGTCCTAGTGAAAAAATTATAAGTCATGAAGAGTTTAGTGGTAAAGGAGATATTGAAACAGAAGTTCAATTAGTTTTACCTATAAATAATCGTGAGAATATGGGAATAACCTATACGATTTATAATGCTAAAAATCAAAGTGCTAGTCTTGATTTAAATAAAATTAAGAACTATACTGATGGTCTTTTAGATGAAAGCATTAATCTAGGTGGAAAGACATACAGAATTACAGCAAGTAAACGTGGTAATAAAGGAAATACCTTATCTGGTGTTGACTATAATGAAAAAGTCGTTTATTTTTCTGTTAATGTTTATGGCTTAGAGAAAGGCGAATATAGAATCGAATTAAAGGGTAATAATTTTGTTACCTATAAAGTTCCTGTTACGTTAGATAAATATTCACAAAGAATTAGTTTATCAGATGATGCAGGAATGTTTGAAATCGGTGATATTAATCATGATGGAAAAGTAGATGAAGTTGATTCTAATTTAATGTTAGAAGCTATTGAAAATAATAAAAATAGTTATGATTTAAATTTAGATGGAGCAACTGATATTGCTGATTTAAACTACATTACAGCTATTATGAATAATAAAAAAGGTAGTGCGAAAGTAGAAAATACAAGTACTATTATTGATAGTAGTAATGTAAGTATTGGCTTAACTTCTGAAACTGAAGTTAGAGGAGATGCAACCTTAAGTTCTATTTTTGATGATGATAGTAATGCAACTCTTACTTTAACTAGAAGTGACGGGAAAGAGGTTAGCGAAGAAAATCCAATTAATTTAGTTTTAGATTTAGGTGGTGAAACTAAAGATAATATTGAGATGAGTAGAATTGTTGTTGGTGTTGGTGATAACGCACCTAAAGCTTTACATGCTAAAGTTGAATATGCTGATGGAACAGTTAAAGATGTCTATCCTACTGAATCATCAATTGAAGGTGTATTACCATTTACAGATACAACAAAAGAGGGTAGGGTTGTACTTGATTTAGGTAAACAAGTTGCGGTTAAGAAAGTTACAATTGTAATTACAGAAGCTGGAAATGATAATTTAGCAGATATTGCTAAAGTAGAATTTTTAAATAATGTTAAAGTTGAAACGAAAGCACCTGAAGGGTTTGGAAAACCTAAAAATGTTAAAGTTGATGATAGTGTAAGTGAACAATTAACTGTAACTTATCAGGATCCAGGAAACGTAACTGGTTATGAAATTAAAATAACTGGTGGTAAGATGAATGGAGTTATTTTCCAAACTACTTATACAACTTTTACAATTGAAGATTTAAAGAACTATGAAACATATAAAATTCAAGTTCAAGCTGTTAACCAAGAATGGAAGAGTGGATTTACTGATGAAGTAGAAGCAAGTCCTAAAGCAACGAGAACTCCACCTGCACCTGATATGGTTAAATTAACTTCAATTTATTCTGGACTAGAATTTGGTTGGAAGAAAATGGATGATACTAAAACTTATAATATTTATTATAGAGAAGTAGGAACTACTGATTATACTAAGATAAGTGATATAAGTGGAACTAGTTATACTTTAAAAGGATTAAAGGCTGCCGTTGAATACGAAGCTTATGTAACTGGTAATAATGATTTAGGAGAAGGTAGTAAATCTCAAGTTGTTAAAGCTAAAACTTTAAAAGCCGATGCAACGATTGTACCTCAGTTTAAATTAATTAATACTGAAGGTGAAGACGAGAAAAACGCACATATTAAAGATGTTATTTATTCAACTGGTACAATGACTAACGATAATAAGTTCTCAATAGTTGATGATAATTTTAATACTTATTTTAGTGTTAATGATTGGCAAATCAATGCTCATTATTCTAATATGGGAGCTCCAATTATTGTTCTTGATAAAAGTTATAAAATGAATGAATTCATTTTAACAGTACCTGATTCTTATACATCTTCTCTTAAGAAGGGCAATGAAAATGATTTAAAGGTTTATTACTTTGAAGGTGATTCATATAAAGAAGCCGATAGAAAAGTCGTATCTGCTAATTTAACAAGTAAGAAAGATGAAAATAATCGAGTTTACTATGTAATTAGAACAACTGAGCCAATTACAGCAACTGCTATTCAATTTGGATTAACAGCACCAAAGGCACCAATTGAATTTAATGAAGTTAAAATATATGAATATGATTCATTAGTAGATGATGTTGCTAAATTATTTACAGATGATTTAAGAGTTGAACTTGCAGAAGGAGTTAATCAAGCTAAGATTGATGAGTTAAGAAGAAGAGCCGATGTTATGGATAATAAAGAATATAATCCATATCGTGATGTAATTCTTAATGATTTAAAATATGCTGAAGATATCTTAAATGATAAAGCTTTAAATGATGTTATTACATTAAATCCTAATATTTCTAATACTTATAATGGGCATTTAGGATTTGCAATGACAATTAATGATTATCAACCTCTTGGGGTTGTTGCTAAACCAGGAGAGAATTTAACTATTTATGTTGGTAGCAAAGGTAATATTAATGTTGAAGTTGTATTTACTCAATTTTATGCTGAAGCAAACGCTTGGCAAACAAGTGTTAGAAATTTACAAAAGGGACAAAATATAATTGCAGTTCCAAAGATTGGTTCAGCTGAGGCTGAAAGAGGAGGAAGTGTTTATATTAGATATACAAGTACTCCAAATGCTAATACACCAATTAAAGTAAGAGTAAGTGGAGGAACTAAAATTCCAGTTTTAGATACAACAACCTTAACAACTGAAACTGAAAAGAAAGAAGCAATTAAAAATTATATAAATGCTCTTGATAGTCATGTTACAGAAATTAAAAAATCTTATGGTGATGCGTTTGATAAATATACAAGTGTTGGAGCATCAACTGAAATTGCAACAAGACAAGGATTATTATCATTTTCATCAGTTGCTGTATTAGATGCTATTAATTCAGGATGCAATACTTTAGATGAGAAAGTTAATCGAGTATATAAATCAACTGAAGCTTTTGATGAAATGATTGATATGTTCTATCGTCATAAAGGATTAAGTACAGATACAGATGTTGCAACTGATAAGTGGCCAAAGTCACGGATTAACATTCGTTATATGAGAATGTTTGATGGAGCTTTCATGTATGCTGGTGGATACCATATTGGTATTGAATATGGTTCAATTGCTGGACTTTTACAAGCAAGTGGTAATAGTGAAAACTCTACAGGTTACTTTGGTTGGGGAATAAGCCATGAAGTTGGACATCAAATCAATCAAGGAACTCTAGCAACAGCTGAGGTTACTAACAATGTATTTGCATTACTTGCTCAAACAAGTAATGATAAAGATAAATCACGCTTAGAAATAAGTGAAATTTATCCTAAGATTTATGAGAAAGTAACATCTCATACAATTGGAAAAGCTCAAAATGTATTCGTTCAACTTGGAATGTTCTGGCAATTACATTTAGCTTATGATAATAATAAAACATTTGAAGATACAAACTCTATTTATGCTAGAATAAATAAAGAAGCAAGAACATTCAAGAATGAACAAAAGTTCTCAAAAGATGATTTATTAATTCTATTTGCAAGTAAAGCAGCAGGTAAAAACTTAATTAATTTCTTTGAAATTTGGGGATTAAGGGCAAGTGATGAGTTAAAAGCTTACTTTGCAAGTGATGAAACTTTAAGTAAATTAGTAAGTGAAGATAAAGCTATTTGGTACTTAAATGATGCGGCAAGAAGATATCGTTTAAGTGGAGGAACAGGAATTACTTCGGCTAAAGTTGAAGCAAAAGATCCTGTTGTTGATAATAAAAATAAAGAAGTTACTTTAAACTTCAAGGTAACAAGTGAATCAGAGAAGATTCTAGGTTATGAAATAATTAGAAACGGGGAAGCAATTGCCTTTGTTGAAGGAGACATCAATACATATATTGATAGAATTGGTTCTGAAAATAATCGGGCTTATACATACAAAATAGTTGCTTATGATTACTTATTAAATAAGACTGATGAAGTAACTTTAAATGAAGTTAAAGTATCATATGACGGAAGCATTGCTTCTAAAGATACATTCTCAATTGAATCTAACGTTAAAGCTAAAGGCGAAGTTATCGATTTAGAAGATGCTGATATGGATTATAAGAGTCTAACAGTTAATAACTTAATCGATGGTAAAGCAAATTCAAGTTTTAATGGTGTTGAGAAGATTAAGACTTTAAATGCAACTGATAAAAATGTATCTATGACAACTGATAATGGTAATGCTTATGTAATTATTAACTTAAATGATAAGTATTCAATTAGTGGTCTTAAATATCAAGCTCTACTTACTGATGGTAAGTTAGATGTTAATACAATTACAAAATATAACATTTATGTAAGTAAAGATAAAGTAAATTGGGATTTAGCAAGAAGTGGTAGTTTCAATTTAACAGATAAAAATAACTATACAGATACTGTTTACTTTATGAAACCTGGTACAACTAGTGAAACTCAACTTTGGACATATGATGATATATCTTATGTTAAGATTGAATCAAATGGCAACAAGAATGGTCTTTCTGGAGTTGAAATTGATATAATTGCTCCACCTGGAGATAATATTGATATTTCAGTTACAGAAGATGGTATTCCAACTTTAGGAAAACTTGATAAAGACTATGTATATGATGCTGAAAAAGGTGAAGATGGTATTATAAAAGCCGGTTCTGTAATTATCAAAGGTGAATATCGTGGTAATCCATCATTCAACGTTGTTATGATTAAAGATGCTTATAATGAAGATATCATTTATAGTGGTGAACAATTATTATTTGCTGAATTAAATGATGATATGAGCGTTTATGATGTTGCAAGTGGTACTTGGATGTATATTTTAACTAAAGAACAATATGAAGATTTACTTGCTAAATCTAAGGCTATTAGAGCTATCCTTTACCGAGTAAATGATGCTATTGAAAATAGTGGTCAAAGAATTACAAGCACGTCAACTGCAGTTACAAATTTACAACCATATAGTGAGTTGCCTGCAATGTCAATTACAGATAGTAAAGGAAATAATTAAGGGGGAGAAGTCATGAAAAAGAAATTAGTATTTATATTAACACTTGCTATCATCATGCTTTTCCCAACTCTTAACCCAAATGCTTCAACAGCTAAAATTAATTTAAAAGAAACTAGTAATGGAAGCATTAGTACAACTCTTCATTTTGAAGAAGGATTTGTTGGGGGATTTGATTTAGTATTTAAAGTAAGTGATAATGTTAAAGTTAAAAACGTTGCTTTTAATAGTGATTATGCTAAAAATAAATTTACAGCTAAATATAGTTATGATTCCGTTAATCATACTTTAAGAATTATTGTTACAACTGGTGGAATTGGTTCAAACCATAACTTATTAAATAAAAATCGGGAGTTATCATTAGGTAATATTAATTTTGAAACAACATCTAAAACTAGTGTTCAATATACACTAGAGAAAGTTTCTCTTTCTTATAATGATAATAACTGGCAATTAAAGAAAATTGCAAGTAATGATTTAACTTTAGATAGTGATAATAAATTTACTTTAGTTGTTAAAGAAGAGACTCCAACTCCACCTAAAGAAGAAGAACCTACTCCTCCAAAAGAAGAGGATGACGACAAAGAAAATCAAGGTGGAACAACTGGTGGTAACACTGAAAGTGACAACGATAAAGAAGATGAGGAAAGTCAAGGCGGTTCAACTGGTAATACTCCAAGTGGCGACAAGGAAGAAGAAAAAAATCCTTCTGAAGAAGATAAAAATCAAGGTGGAACATCTAGTGGAAACACTAGTGAATCTAAGCCATCAACTTCTACTACACCAAGTACAGGTAGTGGTTCTACGTCTAGTCAAACTAAACCAAATCAAAATAATGGAACAACTGCTAATAAAACTGAAACCACAACTCCTAATTCTGGTAATGTAGGTGATGGTAAGGTTGATTCTGATACCGAATTGCCAACTGATGATGATACAGATACGGATAGTGATCTTGATGTAGATAGCAATAATGAACCAGATGATACTACAACTAATGATACAGATACTAATAAAAAAGAAGAATCAGGTAATAAATTAGTTGTAATTATTACAGTTATTGCAGTTGCAATTATTGTTGGAATCTTAGTAATGGTATACTTTGCTACTAAAACTAAGAAACCATTAGATTTCTAAAATTAGAAAAGTTTAGGCTTTTCTTTTTTTTTCTAAAATTAATTTACTTTTAATAATTTGAATGCTATAATTATTGATATATTTTTAGGAGGAAAAGAGTATGAAAGAAAAAATACAAATATTAATTAATGAAGAAGAGTTACAAAAGAGAATTAAAGAAATAGCTTTAGAAATTAAAAATGATTTTAATGGCGAAGAAGTAGTTTTCTGCTCAGTTTTAAAAGGAGCTGTATTCTTCACCGTTGATTTAATGAAAAATTATGATGGTGATTGCAGTCTAGAATGCGTTCGAGTATCTAGTTATGAAGGTGAAAATTCAACTGGGAAAATAACTTTAAAAATTCCTTTAAAGAAAGAAAATATTGAGGGAAAAAATATAGTAATTGTTGAAGATATCGTGGATACTGGAAGAACTTTTAAATATTTAGTTGAGTATATCAAAGACTTTAATCCTAAGTGTGTTAAAACTTGCACCCTTTTAGATAAAAAGGCGAGAAGAGTAGTTCAATTTGATGCTGATTATGTTGGATTTTCAATTGATGATTTATTTGTAATTGGTTATGGCTTAGATTATGATGAGAAATATCGTAATCTTCCTTACATTGCAATAGTTAAAAATGATTAATAAATTAAATGTTAATGATTGTATTATTTAATTAAATATTATATAATTAAAATGTAAGGAGATAGATAATAAATGAAAAAGATATTTATAATTAGTTTAATTATGTTATTAATAACAGGATGTAGTCTAGGAGATTTATTTATAAGGGAAAATGAGAAAATGGACTTATTAAGTGGTAAAATTAATGTAGAAATGAATATTAAGGATTATGGAATTATAAAATTAGAACTTGATGCTGATACAGCTCCTATTACAACAACTAATTTTGTTAATTTAGTTAATGAAGGATTTTATAATGGCTTAACTATTCATAGAGCTCAGAAGAATTTTGTTATTCAAGGTGGAGATCCTAATCATGATGGATCAGGTGGATCTGGTAAAACTATTAAAGGAGAATTTTCTAAGAATGGTGTTAAAAATGATATTAGCCATGTAAGAGGAGTTATTTCAATGGCTAGAAGCAATGATTACAATAGTGCTTCAAGTCAATTCTTTATAGTACAACAAGATGCTACTGCCTCACTTGACGGATTATACGCAGGGTTTGGTCATGTAACTGAGGGAATCGAGGTTGTTGATAAAATCATGAGTTCAGTTTCAACAACTGATGAGATGGGTTCAATTGAATATTTAGACCAACCAATAATTGAATATATTAAAGTAATTGAATAAAAGATATTTATCTTTTTTTCTTTTAAAAGGTGAATTATGATAAAAATTAATTATATAACTACAAATAAATTTAAAATTTTGTCGGCTCAAGAAAATTTAGAACCTTTAGGAATTAAAGTAATTGCTAAAAAGATTGATTGTCCTGAAATACAAGCCGATACGATTGAAGAAGTTGCTAAATTTTCTTCTAAGTATGCTAGTGATTTTCTACATGAAGATACTTTAAAGAATGATTCCGGATTAATAATTCCATCTTTAAAAGGATTTCCAGGTGTGTATACTAAGTATATTGATGAAACTATAGGTGTAGATGGCGTATTAAAACTTTTAGAAGGAGTAGAAGAAAGAGATGCTTACTTTTTAGAAGTTTTAGCTTATACGGAATATGGAAAAGAACCAGTTATTTTTACATCTAAAACGGAAGGTACGTTAGCTAAAGTTAAAAGTGGTGATAACGGTTGGAGTTGGGATTTCATTTTCATTCCGAAAGGCAGTGATAAAACACTAGCATGCTATCAAGATCATGAAAGATGGAAACTTTGGGATAATACTGCTTACATAAAATTAGCTGAATATCTAAAAGAAAGAACTAATAAATAGTTGAACTTTTATGTTCTTTTTTTCTTTACAAAGTAAGTTAAAAATAGTAAAATATGTCCTAGGAAGTGATAATATGCCAGAGCTTGCAGAAGTTGAAACTGTTAGAAGAGTTTTAAAAAAAGATTTAATTAATTTAAAAATTGAAAAAGTAATTGTTAATTATAAAGATATGATTAAAACTAATTATCATGATTTTATTAATAATTTAGTTGGAGAAGAGATATTAGATATAAAGAGATATGGCAAATGGTTAGTATTTGAAACAACTAATTACTGTTTAGTTAGTCATTTAAGAATGGAAGGAAAATATTATTATTCAGATGAATACGAGGAATCTAAACATGAACATGTAATCTTTTGTCTTTCTAATCATAAATACTTAAGATATAAAGATGTTAGAAAATTTGGAGTTATGTTTTTAGTTAAAAAGGATAGACTATTTATAGATACTCCACTTGCAAATCTTGGACTTGAACCATTTGATTCTAAGTTAAATTCTAAGTATTTAGAAGAAAAATTAAAAAGTAAACGAATTCCAATTAAAACGGCTCTTTTAGATCAAGAAATAATATCAGGACTTGGGAATATTTATGTTGATGAAGTATTATTTAAAAGTCATATTTCACCATTTAGAAAAGCTAATACCATTAATGATAAGGAATGTGATTTAATAATTAAAAGTTCCAAAGAAATCCTTACAGAAGCTATTAAACTAGGTGGTACTACTATTCGAAGCTATACATCAAGTTTAGGAGTAACTGGGAAGTATCAAGGTAAATTAATGGTTCATACAAAAGACTATTGTAAAATTTGTGGTAGTAAAATAAAAGTTAAAAAAATAAATGGTAGAAGTACTTATTATTGTCCTAAATGTCAAGAGGTAGAAGATGAGTAGGATAGTTGGAAAAATTACTAAAACAATTTATAAATCAGATAACAATTACTATGTTGCAATTTTTAAAGTAAAAGAAAATGATATTGATAAAAAATATAATGGTAAATCAATTACTATTACTGGTTATTTTTATGATATCGAGGAATTTGATAATATTTCGATAACTGGAGAATTTGTTAAACATCAAAGATATGGAGAACAATTCAATGTTTTAAGTTATCAAAAAGAAATACCAGAAGATAAAAATAGTATTGTTGAGTTTTTAACTAGTGATATGTTTAAAGGAATAGGAGAAGCTAAAGCTTTAAAAATTTATGAAAAGTTAGGTGATAATGCTATTAATTTAATTAAAGAAGATAGTAGTGTTCTTGATGATATTAAAGTATTATCTAAAAAAGATATAGCAACTATTGTTAATAAGTTAAAAGAATTAAATGAAAGTACTGATACTTTAATAAGTTTAACGGATTTAGGTTTTAATATAAGCGATGCAGTTCTTGTATATAAAAATTATAAAGGAAATACGACTAGTGTTGTAAACGATGATATTTATAATCTTTTTTATGATATTGAAGCTTTAGGCTTTAATAAAATAGATAGAATTGCTATTAAGAATAACATTAAAAAAGATGATGAAAGACGAGTTAAAGCTGGAATTATTAGTACTTTAAAAATTTTTTGTTATGAAACTGGAGATACTTATTCGAATTGTGATGAAATTTATAATAATTTAAGAGTCACGATTAATTTAGAAATTGAATATGACTATTATTTAGAATGTTTAGAACAATTAGTTAAAGAGAGTAGATTAGTTAAAATTGATGATAATTATCAGTTAATTGAGTATTATCAAGCTGATGCAAATATTGTTAAAAGATTAACTTATTTAAATAATAAAGAAGATATAACTTATAAAATTGATTTAGATAAAAAGATTAGAGAATTTGAGAGAGATAATAATATTCTATATGACGATATTCAAAGATTAGCAATTAAAAATGCGTTTTTAAAAAACATTTTAATTATAACGGGTGGACCTGGAACCGGGAAAACAACAATTATTAAATCAATTGTTTCTTTATATAAAGAAATATATCATAAGAAAAATAAAGATATTTTAGAAGAAGTTATGCTCCTAGCACCAACTGGTAGAGCTAGTAAAAGAATAATGGAAGCAACAACTTTTAAAGCTAGTACTATTCATAGGTTTTTAAAATGGAATAAAGATACTAATAAATTTCAAGTAAATGAATATAATAAAAGTCAAGCTAGTTTAGTTATTGTTGATGAGGTTAGTATGTTAGATACGTTGCTTTTTGATTCACTTTTAAAAGGATTAAAATATGATACAAGAATAATTCTAGTTGGAGATGCTAATCAACTTCCTAGTGTTTCACCTGGTGAGGTTTTAAAAGATCTAATTAAAAGTGAAGTCTTGCCAGTTATTGAACTTAAAAATTTATATAGACAAAGTGGGGAATCTAATATTATTAATTTAGCTTATGATGTTAACTGTGGCGATATTAATTATTCCTTATTTAATAAAGATTCAGATTTAATATTCTATAAAGCTGATAGTAATGATTTAAAAGATAAATTAACTTATATTATGAAAGATTTTTTAAAAAAAGATTATCATGATTATCAAATAATGGCACCTATGTATAAAACTTTAAATGGAATTAATAATTTAAATAAAGCTATGCAAGATTTATTTAATCCTAGAAGTTCTAATAAAAATGAGATTTTAATTTATGATACTATTTACAGGGAAGGCGATAAAGTTTTACAATTAATGAATATGCCTGATGATAATATTTATAATGGCGATATTGGAGTAATTTTGGCAATTGATAGTGTTAAAAAAGAAGTATTGGTTGATTTTGATGGCAATGAAGTAACGTTTACTCCTTCAACATTTATGAATTTTACTTTAGGCTATGTTATAAGTATTCATAAATCTCAAGGAAGTGAATTTAAAAGTGTTATTATTCCAATTTTATATGAATATGGAAGAATGCTTTATAAAAAACTAATTTATACAGCAGTTACTAGAAGTAAACAAGAGTTAATTTTAATAGGAGAAGCTGAGGCTTTTCAAAAAGGAGTTTTAAATAATCGAGAAGATTCAAGAAAAACTAATTTAGCCGAAAAATTAAAAAAAAGATATTCTAATGTATAAAAATTAACTTTCTACTTATAATATTTATGGTATCAATTATTGATACTAATCATATTTTTAGTAGGTGATGAAAATGAAAAGTATGAAAAAAGGAATGACAATTGGACTTGTAGGAGCGGCCATGGTTGGTGCCGGAGTAATAGTTTATAATTATGTACTTAGTCCAAGAACCAAGAAGCAAATGATGTCTTTAGAAGAAGACATGTGTGAAGATTTCGAAAATATGATTTAAGGAAAAAGACTGCCAGGGTGACAGTCTTTTTAATGGTTTTCTAATAACTCATCTTAGATTATTTTATACTCTTCTTGCTATCAGCAATAATTGTTTGAATTTCTTCTAAAGTTAATTTAGTATACTTACTAATCTTTTCTAATGGCTCATCATTATCATGCATTTCTAAAACCATTTCATGCTTATTTTGCTCAATTCCTTGAGAAATTCCCTTATCAATACCAGCGTGATAAGCAGTATAATATTCATCTTGTTTAAGTATATTACTTGCTATTCT
>CANRIE010000011.1 GCA_947630585.1 uncultured Bacilli bacterium
ACTGTAAATGTTACCTCAACAAGTAAAGTTGTACCAATTAAAGTTGTGCCAGATGGTAATCTTGCAGTTGGTTATGCAATTGAATCTACTACTACTAATGTTAACGAAGTAACTATCTATGGTGATGAAGATGTATTACAAAAAGTTGACTATATTCCAGTTGGAATTGATGTTGATGGCTTATCAGCCGATAAAGAATTCAATGTTAATCTAATTAAACCAAATGGAGTTCGGGAAATGAGTGTTAAAAATGTAACAGTTAAATTAAAAGTTGGCGAAGAGGCTCAAAAAGAAGTTAAAAATGTTCAAGTTCATACTATAAATCTTGCCGAAGGCTTAAAAGTTACAGCTTCAAGTCAAAATGATAATGTCGTATCCGTTATTGTTAAAGGAAATAAAAAAATATTAGATGAAATAGAGGCTTCTAAAATCATTGCTAATGTTGATTTAGCTAAATATACAACTCCAGGTGAATATGAAGTTGAAGTTAAAGTAACAGGAGAAGATTTAAGAGTAAGTTATGAATCTAAGACTAAAAAAATAAAAATAAAAATTTATAAATAAAAAAAAGAATATCTAGTTTAAGTTAATTAACCTAGATATTTCTTCTTTTTCATTCTTAATTTTAGAATAATCATCAAAGGTAAAGAATTTAGTAGCAAAATTAGTTGGACCATTATCTTTTAAAGTATTATAAGTTATAAGTTTATTGTTATAATAATCAATGGTTGCTTCTAAATTAACTTGGATGTTATAAAGTTTTCGTTTTAAGTCCATAAAATCAGTATTTTTTAATAATTCCTCATAATTATCAACATATTCATTTATTTCAACGGTCGTTTTATCAAGAATATCAATTAAATTACTTTGCATACATTCTTTAGCATCAAATTTTAGAAAGTCTTGAAAAGCATCTTCCTTAATACTTAAATTATCTTTAATTAATTTAACCATATCTTTATAAACTCGATATTTCTGTTTTAAATATTCATTGATATCTTGCTTTGATATATCAAGAGGAATTAAAATACTCCGAATTTTATTTTTTCCCATTATTAAGACTATGACAATAAATACAATTAAAAGTATTAAAATAGCTATTCCTAAAATTATTATATTATTCATTTTATCACCAACTATATTTTAGCAAATTTTAGTTGATAATGCAATCTAAAGTGTGACATCTTCACTAAATTCTAAATAGTTAATGTAAATATTCCAAAGCATATAACGTTTATTAGTTCGAGTATCATGGATTAAAAAGAAATCTCTACCCCAGGCTTCAAGTACTCCTTCAAATACTTTATCTCTCCATTCAATTGAATCAGAAAATGACATATAAACTTTTAAAGTTTTCCCAATATTTTTATTTAATAACTCTTCAGCATATTCATTAGTAACTTCACCTTGTCCCCCTACTCCTGGTGCTGATGATGATTCACTTGGAATTAAAGATGGCATTTGATTCATATAACTATTATTACCACTTGGGTAACTATTTTGATATGGACCATAACTATAATTATTCATTAAAAACCTCCACTTAACTATATGAATTAAGAATAATAATATGTCAAATATAATGTAAAATAGTCTTTCTCTACTTGCGAAGATTTAGTATTTTTTTTATAATATATACTAAGTAGAATTATATGTGAGGTGGTACTATGAAAAACAATGATTTAGAAATTGAGCCTATTCAAAAAAAAGAACTAACTGCTGAAGAAAAAAAATTAGCTCTTGCTTATTCAAAATTTGATAAAATAAGTGAAACGCCAATTTTTGATTTTTCATTAAGTGAAAATATGAAAGTAAGTGTTGGGGTTAGCAATCGGCATGTTCATTTAAATCAAGAAGATTATGAAATATTATTTAAAGATATGAAATTGGAGAAAGTACGGGATTTAAATCAGCCAACTCAGTTTGCTAGTAATCTATTTGTGACGATAAAAACACCTAAAAGTGAAATTCAAAAGGTTCGTGTTTTAGGACCAATTCGTGGTTATACTCAAATTGAAATTAGTAAAACAGATGCTTATAAATTAGGAGTTGTGCCTCCCATTAGAGATTCAGGGGATATTGAAAACTCGAGTGTTGTAACTTTAGTTGGGCCATATGGTGAGGTTACTCATGATGGGTGTATTATAGCAACAAGACATATTCATGTTGATGATGAAATTAGAAAAGAAAAAAACTTAGTTGGTGTTAAGGAAGTAAGTGTTAAAATTGGTGGAGAAAAAGGTGGAATAATTGAGCATGTGCATTTAAAAGACAGCAAACGTGCCTATTTCGAACTCCATTTAGATACTGATGATGCAAACGCATTTCTCTTAAAAAATAATGATGAAGTAGAGATTATTCTTTAACTTCATCATTTTTATTTTCAGTTTCTTCTTCAGGAGTTTTAGTATCATATTCATCAAAGACCTCTTGAGTATAACTAGGTTCCGTTCCTTTTATATAATAAAGGATTTTTTTACTTTTCGATTCATTAGTTGCAAGATTTCCGGTTATTGGGTCAACGATTACACCAACAACATTACTTGGAATATCATACCATGAAACCTCTTTATCTTTTAAATAAGATTCCATTGCATTAGCCCAAATCTTTTTCGAATACTTAAAGTCATTAGTTGATAAAACTTTATTATCATCATATCCTATCCAAATTGAGGTAACAGCATTCTTGTTAAAACCAATTATCCAGTTATCAGTATCAGTTGACCCTGATTTAATCGCATAATTATGAGTTAAAAGAGAGGCAATTGAAATATTAGTTGGATAAGTATAATCAATCATATTATAGTCATAAGTTCCTTTTAATAAATCATTTAAAATAAAAGTTATGCTCTTATTTAAAACTACTTCTGAAGTATCTTTATGTTCATATAAAATATTGCCGTTCATATCGGTTATCTTTTCAATAAAATATGGTTCATGTTTAACACCAAGACTTGCTAAAGTTGCATAAGCATTAGTAATTTCCAAATGATTTAATTCAACTGTTCCAAGAGGAAGAGAAGCAATCGGGTCTAACTTTGTCTTTATCCCTACTCTTTTAGCCGTTGCAATTAAACTATCGCTTCCTAGGAATAAGTGTGTTTTGATAGCATAAATATTGTCGGAAAAAGAGATGGCAGAAGCCATACTTATAGCTTTATTAGCATATAAATTATTATAGTTTTTAGGCGTATAAGAACTATTTGTACTAAGTGTGAATGTTGTTTCTTGCGATAAAAATGACGTACTAGCTGTAAAACCATTTTCAAGAGCATTATAATACAAAAAAGGTTTCATAATTGAACCAACTTGCCTTTTCGAACTAAGTGCCCTATTATACTGCGATTTGTTATAGTCGCGTCCTCCAACTAAGGCAATCACAGCCCCATTTTCCGGATTAATCATAATGCCACTTGCTTGAATTTCTTGGTTATCCGTAATATTAGTTTTAATACTTTCTTCAAGGCCAGTTTGAGCTTTAACATCTAGGGTTGTATAAACTTTAATTCCCCCACTCTTTAAATACGTTTCAACAAGACTTCCCAAACCTTTAAGTTCATTGGTAACGGCATCTTGATAATACAAAAGCGTATCTAAATTAAGTCGATCCTTTTTACCATGATAATTAAGTTCAGTCTGAATTGCTTCATTATATTCATCCTCTGTAATTACTCCTTCATTTTTCAAAGTATTTAAAATATAAGTTTGCCGTTTCTTAGCAATATCAGGATTAACTAAAGGCGAATAATTAGAAGGTGACTTAGGAATTCCAACTAACATGGAAGCCTCAGCTAAAGTTAACTCACTTGCTTTCTTATTAAAATAAAATTCACTTGCATTTTCAATTCCATACATTCCATGACCATAATTAATACAATTCAAATACCCTTCCAAAATATCATCCTTAGAATAATGCGTTTCAATTTGAATTGTATACCAAACCTCTTTAATTTTTCGCTCCCAAGTCTTATCAAAATCCAAATACAAATTCTTAGCTAACTGCTGCGTGATGGTTGATGCTCCTTCTTTATAACTCTTACTAGTTAAATTAGTCATGATTGCTTTCATAATTCTTAAAACATTAAAACCATGATGCCTATAAAACTCCCGATCTTCAATTTGAATCGTTGCATCTATAACATAATCACTTATCTCATCAAGTGAAACCCACTTACTAGTCCCATTTCCTTGAAAAAACACCTCTTCTGTATTATCATACAAATAATAACTCCCATTCCCACTTATATTAAGTTTTGGTAACATTCTTGCATATAAGTACACACCTGCTATACTAAAAATACCTAAAAAGACAAGAACAATCATCAATTTTAGAAATCTTTTAAAGAACCTCATTTTATCACCTATCTTTATTATCTACAAAAAAATGCAAAAATATGTGTTCAAATCCATTCATTTGTGGTATAATGCAAGTCGATATGTGTTTTTACATATTGGTGATTTATGGGAAAAGTTAATTTATTAGTAAAATATTGTTTAAGAAATGATATAAATGAATACAATATAAAAGGAATTTTTATAAATAATCAAATTAAGTTTATGGATAAAGATTCTAAAATGCTTTTAGATAAAAAGCAAAATATACTAATTAGAGATACAAAAGAGTTAGAAATAAAGTTTGATTTTTCAAATAAAAAATGTTTTATTAAAGAAAAAAGTTGTAATATGAATATCGATTTTGATATAAATATATTAGAACTTATAAATTTAGATGGTTCTTTTAAAGTTAAATATAAAATACAAGATGATGAGTATTTAATATATATAAAAATAAATTAAATTGGAGGAATTTATGAAAGAGATTAAAAAAGAGGATATTGAAAACTTATCTTATAAGGATATTACTTATATGATTTTAGAGAGAGAAAAGAAAGGAATTAATACACTTGATTTATTTACCAAGATTATATCAACATTAGAGCTTCCTGTTGCAACGATTGAAAACAAGATAGGAGATTATTACACATCCCTTGCAACTGATAAAAGATTTATATTAGTAGATGGGGTTTGGGATTTAAGAAAGAGACATACATCTGATAAAGTAATCGTTGATTTAGAAGATGAAGATATGGAAGAACTTGAAGATGAAGAGCTAAATATGGATGATGATATGATGCTTGAAGATGAATATGATGATGATTATGAAGATGATATAAGTGTTGATGATGATGAGTTTGATGCAACCGATGATGATGACTTATCAGATTTAGTAGTTTTAGATGATGAAGATTTAAGCTAACAGGAGGACAATGTGATAGAAAGATTAGAAAAAGTTAAAGATAGATATGATGAATTAAATAATGATTTAATGAATCCAGAGATTATAAGTGATATTAAAAAATCTAAAGAAATATCAATTGAAATTGCAAGTATTGAAGATGTTGTTAATTGCTACATTAAATATAAAAAAGTAATAAGTGACCTTGAAGAAGCTAAAGAAATGCTTAGTGATAAAGAGTTAGCTTCATTTGCAAGTGAAGAAATAGAAAGATTAACAACTGAAAAAAATGATTTAGAACATGAACTTGAAATTTTATTAATTCCAAAAGATAAAAATGATGTTAAAAATGTTTTAATGGAAATAAGAGGAGCAGCAGGTGGAGATGAAGGAAATATTTTCGCTGGCGACTTATTTAGAATGTATGAAAAATATGCTATAAAATCAGGATTTCAAGTTGAAGTTTTAAATGCTATTGATGGTGCAAGTGGTGGGTATACTTTAATTGAATTTATGATTAAAGGAAAAAATGCCTATTCCAAGTTTAAATATGAAAGTGGTTCGCATAGAGTGCAAAGAGTACCAGTTACAGAAGCAAACGGACGTATTCAAACCTCAACTGCAACCGTTTTAGCAATGCCTGAAGCTGAGGACTTTGAAGTTGATATCAAAGAAAGTGATATAAGAGTTGATATTTATCGAAGTAGTGGTGCCGGAGGCCAACACGTTAATACAACTGATAGTGCCGTTCGGATGACTCATATTCCAACGGGAATTGTTGTTACTTGCCAAAGTGAAAGAAGCCAAATTCAAAATCGTGAACGCGCTTTACAAATTTTAAAAAGCCGGGTTTATGATTATATGCTTGAAAAAGAAGAAGCTGAAGAAGGTGCTATTCGAAAAAATAAAATTGGAACCGGCGATAGAAGTGAAAAAATTAGAACTTATAACTATCCTCAAAACCGGGTAACTGACCATCGAATTGGCTTTACAACAAAACAATTAGATAGAGTTATGGAAGGCGAACTTGATGAAATAATTGAAGCGTTAATAAGTGAAGATCAACGAAGAAAACTTGCAGGTGAATAGTGAGAATTGAAGAATTACTTTGTCTTGGTAATCAAAGTGTCCATAAAGATACTTCTAAATTATTATTAGGAACAATTTTAAATTTAAATCCTTTAGAACTTAATCTTCATTTAAATGATGTTGTTGAAAGTCACGTGGTAACCAAGTTTAAAGAGGCTTTAAAATGTTTAGAAAACGGGGAACCTTTACAGTATGCTCTTAAACATACAAACTTTTATGGAATTGAATTTTATGTTGACCCACGTGTTCTAATTCCAAGATTTGAAACAGAAGAATTAGTTTATAATACTAATAACTATATAAAAAAATATTTTAATGATAACATTAAAGTCTTAGATTTATGTTGTGGAAGTGGTGCCATTGGACTTACTTTAAAAAGTTTAAATAATAATTTAGATATAACTTTAAGTGATATATCTGCGAGTGCTTTAGAAGTTGCAAAGATTAATAAAGAAAAATTAGGATTAGATGTTAAAATCATTGAATCTGATTTATTTACTAAATTAAAAGATAAATATAATGTTATAGTTTGTAATCCTCCGTATATAGATTATAATGACAAGGAAATTGAAGAGATAGTTTTAAATAATGAACCACATTTAGCTTTATTTGCTAAGAATGATGGGCTAGAATTTTATGAAAGAATATTATCGATATGTGAAGAGTATTTAGAGACTGAATATCTAATTGCTTTTGAGATTGGGTACCAACAAAAGTATAAAGTTTTAGAGTTAATGAATAAATATTTAAAAGAAGTAGAAGTCATTACTAAAAAAGATATGGCTGGACTTGATAGAATGGTATATATTTTTAAAAATATTAAAGTAATTGAATAAATAAGAAAAAATCACGCATTATTAATATGAAAGGTGATTTTTTTGAAAAAGAAAACAATTATTTTAATATTAATAGCATTAGTAATTATTGTTTTAGTTAAAGGTAAAAGTGATAGGGAAAATGTAGTAATTCCAAATGATGCAATTAGAATTAGAATTATTGCTAACACGAATGATAATCTTGATATAGAAGAAAAAATGAAGGTTAAAAAGAATGTTCAAGAAGAATTATATAAATTATTAAGTGATACTAAAGATATAAATGAAGCAAGGAAAATTATAAATGATAATTTAGAAAGATTAAATATTTTAGTTGATGATACAACTAATTATAATTATAAGTTAGAATTTGGTAAAAATTATTTTCCGAAAAAGTTATATAAAGGGGTTATTTATGATGAAGGTGAATATGAATCTTTAGTAATAACGCTTGGTGATGGTAGCGGCGACAACTGGTGGTGTGTGTTGTTTCCTCCCCTTTGCTTACTTGAAGGGAATGAGAATACTAATGATGTTGAGTATAAATTTTTTGTTAAAGAATTAATTGATAACTATTTTAAAGAGTCTTAGGACTTTTTTCTTTGCATGAATTTCTGTAATATTCTTGACTTTTCTCACGTTTTATTATATAATATGGGCATTAAGTGAGGGGATATTATGGAAAAATTTGAAAAATTAATTGTAATTGAAGGTAACAATGGTGAGATATTAGGCATAGTTACTTTAAGTCAAGATGGTGCGACTAAACTAGGATTCGGAGCTAGTAATGATGAAAATAAGGAGCTTTTTAACACTTTAATGAATAAATTAATGAAGATACATCCAGAAGGGTTAGAAGAGTTAATTTCCAAAAAAGATGCTAAAGGAATTGTTAAAGTTTTATCAGAAAAAGGATATTATATAAGAACTAAAGAAAATATTATTACGAAGATAAATGTTAATAATGATGAAGGACATTTTGAAGTTGTATATGCTGATGAACAAGTTAAGAAAGTTAAAAAAACTGATTTTGCAAAAGATGAAGATTATGTAAAAGCTTATGAAGAATATATAGATAAGTTGAAAAAAAATTATAAAATAAAAAATACAGATAATTATCATTTGATACAAACTATAGGCGAAAAAGATAAAGCCGATGAATATGACAGTGATGATGATTTTGATTTTGTTGATGACGATGATAAGAAGAAAAAAGGAATTAAAAATTTAAAAATAAGTAAGAAGTTAATAGCTATAGTAACAGCTGGTGCTATATTACTAGTGGGAAAAGGAATTTCAAAATTGGGCAAGAAAGAAGAAGGGCCAATGCCTAATCCTACGCCAACAGTAACTCAAGAAGTAGATGAAGATACATTAACAACTGCTATTCCAACAGCTGTTCCTACCGTAAAACCAACAGCTATATCATTAGATGATGATTTTTATAGTCAAGATTATCAAGTTTCATATATGACAGACGAAGAAAGACTTTTAGAACCAACACCATATCCTATTCAAGCTGTTGATACAATTGATAGTCCAGAATTATGGGCATATATTTATCCAGAATACGAAGAAACAGTTAATGTAGGAGATGTTGATATTGACTCTTTAAATATTGAAAAACTATATGAAGTAAGTTATAACAATATGTGGGATTTATCAAATTATGTATTTAATGGAGCTTCTAATAAAAATTTAGAGACAACTCCAATGCGAATCCACTTTGAAAAAATTATTCAAGGGTTAAGTGCTGTTGATAAAGCTTATATAAAGTATTTCAATGATTTAAGAAATGAAATAGTATATCAAGGATTTGATTTAAGCAATTCTGAGGCTGTTAAAAAATGTAATCATTATGCAGTATATGAATTAGTTAGATGTGTAATTAATGACAATCCATTACGCCTTAATGTGAATGGTCGTCAAGTATTAGTAAGATATAGTGAGTTAGGTTATGAAGCTCAAGAAGCTATTTCTAATATTTGCTGGGGTAATTATCTATTAATGGGAACAGATACAATTGAATTTAATGGCGAATTATATAATCAAGATCGTTTGGCATATGAAGTATGGGATTTAACACCAGAAGCAAGTCCAAAATTTTAAAGCACGTAAAGGTGCTTTTCTTTTTACCATTTTTGTAATTTTCTTTTTGACTTTTTGATGATTTTGTAGTATTCTTAAATTGGGTGATATTATGTTAGTAAATAGTAAAAAGATGCTTAAAGAAGCAAAAAAGAAAAAGAAAGTTATTTATCATTTTAATATAAATAATTTAGAATGGGCAAAATGTATTTTAGAAGAGTGCAATGAATTAAAAGTTCCGGTTATTTTAGGAGTATCTGAAAGTGCTGTTAAATACATGGGAGGATATGATGTTGTTGCATCCCTTGTTTATAGTTTAATAACAGATTTAGAGATTAAAACCGATGTATGTTTACATTTGGATCATGGCTCAAGTGTTGAAAGTTGTATAAGAGCAATTGATGCCGGATTTAATTCTGTTATGCTTGATATGTCAAAGAAACCTTATCAAGAAAATGTAGAAAAAGTAAAAGAAGTCGTTGCTTATGCTAAAAACAATGATGTATCAGTTGAAGCTGAAATTGGGTCAATGGGCGGGATAAGTGATGGTAATTTAACACTTGGAACTAACACTACTTTAGAAGATTGCAAAAACTTTGTTCAAGATACAGGAATCGATTCAGTTGCTGCAAGTGTTGGAACCGTTCATGGAATTTATAAGGGCGAATTAAATATTGATTACAAATTAATTGAAAACTTATATAATGAAGTTGATGTACCATTAGTATTGCATGGTGGAAGTGGTCTTGCAATTGATATTCTAAAAAAATGTAAAGAAGCTGGAATTACTAAAATCAATATAAACTCTGATATTCAAGATAGATGGAGTAAAGCAGTTCGGGAATTTGTAACTGAAAATAAAGATGTGATTGATCCTCGGAAAATAATTGGGGCTGGATTTCAAGCCATTAAAGATGTTGTTCGAGAAAAAATTAACATAAATGATTAAAACAAATAAAATATAGTGGTGATGAAATGAAAGTATTACAAGTAACAGGAAATCAAAAATTAACAGGTAGCATAAGAATAAGTGGAGCTAAGAATAGTGCCGTTGCTTTAATTCCAGCCACTTTACTTGCTAGTGGAACAACAACTCTTTGCAATGTCCCAGACATTTCCGATATTGATATTTTAGAAAAAACCTTAAATTACTTAAATGTTGAAACCAAAAGAGCCAGTGGTTCAATTGTAATAAACACGAAAAATTTAGAAAATAAACCAATTCCTAAAGAATTATCTAGTAAACTTCGGGCTTCATATTACTTTATGGCTATTTTACTTGCAAGATTTAAACATGTTGAAATGTATTTCCCAGGTGGTTGTCAAATTGGCTTAAGACCAATTGACCAAACTTTAAAAGCTTTTCGCTTATTAGGTGCTGAGATTAAAGAAAATGAACATTTATTTATAATGGATGCTAACAAATTAAAAGGAAACTTAATACCTTTAGATATGCCAAGTGTTGGAGCAACCATTAATACAATATTAGTTGCTGTTTTGGCCGAAGGGGAAACTATAATTACAAATGCTGCTTGCGAACCAGAAATAACAGATTTAGCTTTAATGCTAAATAAAATGGGAGCACATATTGCTGGAGCTGGAACTAGCACTATAACTATAACAGGCGTTCCTGAATTAAAAGGAACTAATCATGATATAATTCCTGATCGAATTGAAGCCGGAACTTATACCATAATTGGAGCGTTACTTGGTAACTATTTAAAAATTGACAATATTGTTCCTTTACATATTAAGGCTTTAACTGATGAATTAGAAAAAATGGGTGCTAATATTGATATCCATTCCGATTATCTAATTATTGATAATCAAAATAAATTAAAGGGAGTAGATGTTGAAACTCATGTTTATCCAGGCTTTCCAACCGATTTACAACAACCCTTCACAACTCTTTTAACTCAAGCCAGTGGAGTAAGTCATTTAACAGAGACTATCTATGAAAATCGTTTCATGAACGTTTTCTATTTAAATAAGATGGGCGCAAACATTCATATTGATGATAAAACCTTAGAAATACATGGAGCAACTAAATTAAAAGGTGAAATAGTTGAAGCAACTGATCTTCGAGCTGGAGCGTCCCTTCTTGTTGCAGCTTTAATAGCTGATGGTGACACCGAAATAAAAAATATTGAACATCTTTTAAGAGGATACGAGGAAATAGTAGAAAAATTGACAAACGTCGGTGCTAAAATAGAGATTAAAGAAATATAATAAAATATCTTTAATCTTTTATTTTGGAGGCCAAATGAAAAAAATTTTTATAATAGTTTTAATTGTTTTTCTAGTATTTCTAATCTATAAATTTAATGATGACAAATTAATCGATTATATGTCTTTAGGAGATTCTATTAATGAAGGTATAAACTCTTATGGAAATAAAAGTTATGGTTATGATGACTATTTAAAAACTTATTTAGACAATAATAACCTTCTTCATAAATACAATTCCTATTATTCTAAAAATAAATATACAATCTTAGAACTTCTTGATGATATAGCTGATGATAGAGAAATAGTATATGATGATAAAACTTATAACATCAAAAGAGAACTTCGAGAATCCGATTTAGTAACCCTTGCAATTGGAATGGATGAATTAATTGAAATATTAAATGAAAATAAAAATAAAGACTTTTCTTTAATAAAAACTAGTTTAGATAAAATGATTACTAATATGGATAATTTATTAAAATCAATAACCTCTCTTTCAAAAACTAAAATAATTTTAGTTGGATACTATAACCCTTATAATGATAATTCTAAAGAAATTGAAGAAGTATTTGCTTATCTAAATCAAGAATACCAAAGTTTAGCAAACAAATATAAAATAACTTATATAGATATTTATAATGCTATTAAACAGGACAAAAGTTATTTACCAAATCCATCTGATTATCATTTAACAAGCAAAGGGTACTTAAAAATAGCTAATGAAATAATTAAAAAAATAGAAAAAACAATCTAAAAGTTACAAATATGTATTGACATTAACACAAAACAATGATATATTAATATCACATAAGAAATTATGTTATGCAAAACGCATATTAAAAGTGGTGAACCCAGCCATTAAATCGGGAACTAATAAAGCGGTGAACCCAGCCATTAAGTCGGGAACTAATAAAGCGGTAAACCCAGCCATTAAGTCGGGAACTAAAAAAGAGGATTAGGGTTATTTCAACTCTAATCCTTTAATTTGAAAAGGAGAAGTAAATATGATAATTAATTTAAAATTAGTAATAATCGATTCAAATTATTGTAACTATTTAAGACAATTTGATAATAAAGTACCTTATAATTATGGTAAAAAAATAACTAGACCATTTGTTGGGGTACTATTTAATATAAATAATATTGAATATTTTGTTCCCTTAACAAGTCCTAAAGCCAAACATTTAAAAATGAAAAATACCATTGATTTTCTAAAATTAAATGGTGGAGAATTAGGTGCAATTAATTTTAATAATATGATACCAGTTTTAAAAAATAATTATGATCTACTTGATTTAGAAACTATGAAAAGTTCTAGTGAGAGAAAATACAAAACTTTATTATCAAAACAATTAGTTTGGTTAAATGACAATATTGACTTAGTATTAAAAAAATCAAGAAAATTATATGATTTATATAATAGTAATAAATTGAGCACTCAAATAAAAAATAGATGTTGCAATTTTAAATCACTAGAAGAAAAATGCCTTGAATATAATAAAACGGAAGTATTTTCATAGAATAAATTGATAAAAGTAGCAAAATAGGTTACTGTTCAGATAGAGAAGACTAAAAAATAGTCAAATCTATCTTTTATTTATTATTTTAGCATGAAAAAAATAAAAATAATAGACTATTAATAATTAGAAAATTAATATATAATAAATTAAAAGGTAGGTGTAGTTTATGACAACAAAAGGATATGTAAATG
>CANRIE010000012.1 GCA_947630585.1 uncultured Bacilli bacterium
GATTTGTGAGGGGCGATAGATTTTCCTCACATAATATAAAAAAATGAGGAGGACAAAATCGAGTCGTCTACTCGATAGAACCTCAAAGGAGAGAAAAATGAATAGTTATGAAAGAAAAAGAAGAATTTGTAAAGTAATTGTATTAGTACTAGGAATATTAAGTATAAATAATATAATTCTAACAATTAGAAACTATAGTTATGCTTATTTTGAAAAGAATGTTAAAACAGGTGTTAAATTAAAAATAACAACCTTAGATAAAATGCCAAGTAAGGATTTAAAAGATAGCATTTTAAGTGATGCTAATAAAAAAAATTGTAGTGATAATAAAAAACCAATTATAGAAGATGATGATGGAACAATCTATTTTTCAGGAGATAATAATTGCATAGATTTTAATTATGTATGGTATTCGGGAAAATTGTGGCGAGTGGTAGCAATCAATCCAGATGGAACAATGAAAATGGTAACACAAGATATAATGACAATAATTTATTGGGGAGCAGATGCAAAAAACTATAAAGGTTCTTGGATATATCAATGGTTAAATGAAGATTTTAAGGATACTTTATATAATTATGAAGAAATAATAGTTCAAAACGCAAGTTGGAATACAACAGAAGATGGGAATGATACACCAGTAAGACCGCCAACAGATAGTACTGCAACAAAGGTAAGTGGAGATGTAGGATTGTTAAATGCATATGAATATTATCAAAGCTATAAAAATGCTGGCTATTCAAATGGGTATTTAAATATAAAAAATGACTTTTTTTTAATAACACCATATAGTAATTCTTATATACGTTTTGCTTCTAATTATGGATATTTAAGTTATAATAGTACCTCTTCTGGGTATGGTATACGCCCATCCATTAATTTGAATTCAAATATTGAAAAAGTAATTGGCGGCAACGGAAAAAGATATAATCCATATCGTATAAACGGAGATAAAAAAACAGGAAATACTGGAGAATTAATTAACACCAGATTAAGTGGCGAATATGTCAAAGTAGATAATAAAGTATATAGAATAGTAGGAATAGAAAATAATAAAACAAAGTTAACAAGCGTTGATTATGCAAAGTCTGGCAACCAAAACTTATCAAAATCTTTTGGTAGTAATACAAGATGGGGAACATCAGTTTCAAGTGGAAGTGATGATTATTGGGGATATTACTTAAATAATACATGGATAACTACTGAACTACAAAAATATATAACGACTGGAACCTATTATTTAGGCCAAGTTAGTGTTTCATCAAGTTACAAAAATTCGATATGTTCAAATAGCAATACAACGGAACCAATTATTAGTTGTACAAAAACAACAAGCACATGGACAGGAAAAGTAGGATTACCGAGAGTAGGAGAAATGTTTTCGGCACAATTGGGAAAAGGTCGTAGTAATGGTGCATCATATATGTGGTTAATAACACCATATAGTAGTTCGACAGTAGTAAAGATTACTGATTATGGTTCTTTTAATTCTAATATAACTAGTGGTCAATTTGTTGTGCGACCATCCATATATTTAAAACCAGAAGTCATAATAACTGGTGGAGATGGAATGAGTGAGACAACTGCCTATACTATTGGACTTGAAAGTTAATATAAAAAAAATATTTAAAAAAGTAACAATTATGATTGTTATTTTTTTTATTTTGGTGTATTATATAGTTGGTGAATTGGAATGGGGAATTTAGTTATTGGTTATGGGAGAAGTAAAGAAATTAATAAAATAGTTCAAAGATATAAAGAGATATATCAAGCTAGTGTATTTGAAATAGAAACTGAGAATAATTATGGATTCTTTGATAAACTAAGTAATGATAAAAGTAAAGTTAGGTTAAAAAAGAAAAATATTAATTTAAATAACTATGATAATATAATATTAGTTACAGGATTATGGCATGATAAAGTACCAGCTCCAGTACTTAGGTTTTTAGAACAACAAACAGGAAAAATAAAAAATATAATTTATGTATTATATAATAATAACCATGATGATAAAGTTATAGAATTTGATAAAATGGATAAGATACTTAATTTAAGACGTGATAAATCTTATTTTGTGGATGTTAATAAAAATGACATTCATGTCCGTGTTTATCAATAATATAATTTATAGGGGTGTAGTAGTATGAAAAGAAAGATTGTTTTAATTATTTTAGTTTTTTTATTTAATATAGTTTGGGTTAATGCTATAACAGAAGTTAATAATTTTTTAGATAGTTATGATTTAGTTATAAAAACTAATAGTAAACCAGGATTAAGTAATAATCCTTTGATGGAAGACTTGGATGTTATGTTAAATAATGACCTTGAATTTGAAGGAGAAAATGCTGTTAAAATAGGACAAAAGATTGATAATTTCTTAAAAGGAAAAATGACTGGTAAAGGAGAAGTTATTTCTAAATATGCAATTAATAGTAATATTAATCCATATTTAGTTGCTGGAATGATAATTGAAGAAAGTGAATGTGATTCAGAGTGTAGTTTCTTAGTTAAAAAATGCAATAATGTTGCTAAATTAAAATATGATGCAACAGATTTAAGTCAGGAATCTTGTTTAGGAGGATACTATCAAAAGTTTAATTCGCTTGATGATTCAATTAAAAGTTATATAAAATATGTTAAAACTAATTTTTATGATAAAGAATTAACAACTGTTGCAGGAATTGCAAATAATTACAAAAAAAATGTTCGGTGGGTATTTAGAGTTAATCAAAAAATAGATAAAATGAAAAAATCAGTTCCACTTGAAAAATAGGAGGTCTTATGATAATTAATTTATTAGATTTAAATATAAAAGATAAAATAGAAATAGATGAAAGTATTAGTTATGGGGAAGATTTCATTAAAAATACTGATATCATATCTTTAGATGATGTTAAAATTCAAGGTGAAATAGCTAAAAATTACGATAATGAAAATGAGATAAAAGGAGTTGCAACTGGGGTAATGTACTTAACAGATGCTATAACTTTAGAGACTGTTCCCTATGAATTTACGATAGAAATTGAAGAAATTTTGGAAAATTCGCTAAAAACACTTGATTTAATTGAGTTTTTGTGGCATTATATTGTATTGGAAATTCCCATTCGGTATACAACAAGTGATACCAAAGAATTAAAAGATAAATATGATAATATTTATGAAGAAGAGGAAATTCACGAAGTAAATAATCCATTTAAAGATTTCTTTGAAGAATAAGAAAGGAGAGGATAGGAATGGCTGTACCATTTAGAAAAGTTTCTAAAACTAGAAAAAGAATGAGAAGAGCACATAATGCTTTAACTGCAAAGACTGTTACTTCATGTCCAAATTGTGGTGAAATGATTAAACCACATCGTGTATGTCCAAATTGTGGATACTATAAAAAAGAAGAAGTAGTTAATATGAAGAAAGATGCTGAATAGGATCTTTTTTTGTTATAAAAAATTAATTCAAGCATATCATTAAGTGGGAGAGATGATATATGAAAAAAATAGTACCATTTACAAAAGATTTAATGTTTAAAACTAAGATTGGAGAAATAACCTCAATTGCTCTTGATAATACTCTTAAATTAGATAAAGAGTTTGTATCAGGTGAATTTATCGTTAGTGGAACTTATAAAATGCTTGAAGGAAGTCAAATTGAAGAAGAATTTAAATATAATATTCCAGTTGATATTACAATCGATTCTAAATATGATACATCAAAATGTATGGTTAGTATTGATGATTTTTCTTATGAAATTATTAATGAAGAAAAATTAAAAGTTAATATCAGTGTTATGTTAGATGATTTAGATATTAAAGATGACCCAATTGAAACAATTGAAGTCATGGTTGACGCATCAGATAGAGAAAGTGAAGAAATTAAAGAAGAAAGAAAAGATGAAGATTCAGTTGAAGATTTACTAAATGATATTGATGCCCAGTTATCTAATATGGCTATAGGAAGCGGGAATACAGCAATTAATAATGAAATAACAATCAATAATAACAGTAATAATTCTAAAGAAAGTGAGAAAACATTCGAGGATGAAATATTAAATAATATTTCCGATGATAAAGAATATTCAATTTATAGAGTCTATACAGTTAAAGAAAATGATACTTTAGATATAATCTATGATAAATTTAATGTAACGAAAGAAATTCTTATGGACTATAACGACCTTGATAATATAAGTGTTGGTAGTAAAATAATTATTCCAAGTACTGATGAATAAATTAAAAGAAGTATTAGAAAGAAGTGGACTTAGGACTAAGTCTCTAAGAAATATAGGCTCATCTTGGATACTTGAAACGGATAAAGGAAAGTTTGTTTATAAAGAAAACAAAAACTTAAATAATATCTATGAATATTTAAGAGTAAGAGACTTTAACTACTTTCCACGATATTATCAAGATAAAGATGATAATTATAATTTAACCGAATATATAAATAGTAAAGAAGTACCAGATGAACAAAAACTAAATGATTTAATTCATTTAAGTGGGATATTACATCGTAAGACTTCTTTTAAAAAAGAAGTTGATATGGATAAGATTAAAGAAATTTATGAAAATATTGTAAGTGAATGTGATTATTTAAGAAAATATTATGAAGATTTAAATAATTATATTGATACAGTTGTTTTTATGTCGCCTGCTGAATACTTACTAGTTTCTAATATTGATTTATTTTATTACTTATTATCATTTGTAAAGCTCGAAGTAAACAACTGGTATAAAAATGTATTAGAAAATAAAGTTTTAAGATATAGTATGATTCATAATAATTTATCACTTGAACATATTTTAGAAAGTGATAATAAATATTTAATTAGTTGGGATAAAGCTAAAATTGATATGCCAATTCTTGATTTAATTAAAATTTATCAAGATAATTATTATGATTTAAATTTAGAAGATTTAATTAGAGAGTATGAAAGTGAAATAAAAATAAATGACAATGAATATTTGTTTTTTTTAATAAGACTTGCTATTCCAAAACGAATAGAATTTACTAAAAATACTTATTTAGATTGTTATAATATTAATAAATATTTAGTATATCTTAGAAAAATTGTTGCATTAATACAGAAAAATTCAAAAACTAACGAAAAAGTTTGACTTTTTAGTAAATTTGTAGTATAATCTATACGAACTTGGTAGATAGGGTTTAATTATCAAGAAATATTAAAATTTATAGGGTAAAGGGGTTTTGGATATGAAACAAAGTTATATTTTTGAATACCAAAATGAAAATGATTTTAGAAAGAAAGAACGATCTGTAAGAAAGTATAATATGCTTGCTTATAAGAAATTAACATTTGAATATTATCCTAAGATTAGGAATGGAGAATTTTTAGGAGAAATGGTTTTAGAAAACAAAGAAGCTGGTACGAAGAGTTATGAACTAGTATTACCAACTGATGAAATGTTTACTAAAGTTCATGGTGAAATTCGTCTTCATTATACTGTATATGATGATAAAAAGATTGTTCTACTTACTAATATCACTCCAGAAGGTATTTTAGAAGAAGGACATAGAGCTGAACTAACTGCTTATAAGGGAGTTATGATTAGTAAAGCTAATCCTGAAAAGGATATGTTTAAAATTAACTTATTAAATATGATGCAAAATAAATAAGGATTAGAAATAGTCCTTTTTTGTATATTAAAAGTATTGAAAAATACATAATTCGTAGATAATAAAATAGTCAATGAATAGTTAGTTTTTCTTTATACAATGTTGCAAAAAAACGCAAAAAAATAAAAAAATAAGTTAAAAAGCAACAAAATATATTTACTTAAAATAATTAAATAATGAGGTGATTTTATGAGTTTTATTGAAAAAGTATATAACTATGATAATTTGAATTTTGAAGAAATTGATGAAAAAACAACAAGAGCAAGAGCAATTATTATCAATTCAAATAAGGAAGTATTAATGTGCTATTCAAATGGATTGCAACATTATGAATTTCCTGGAGGACATTTAAATAACGATGAAACTTTAGAAGATGGTTTAAAAAGAGAAATATTAGAAGAAACAGGTATAACAATCGATAAACTAAAAATTAATCCTTTTTATGCTATAAAATATTATTGTAAAAACTATCATGATAGTGGTAAAAATAGATTAGTAGAAATATATTATTATGTAATTTATTGCGATTTAATATATGATGATTCTAAAAAAAATTTAGATACTAATGAAATTATTGAAAATTATGAATGTCGTTATATAAATATTTATGATTTAAAAAATATTTTAATAAAAAATAAAAAAACTACTAAAGAAAATAATACTGCTCTTGATGATATGATATTAATTTTGGATGAATTTTTAAAAAAATATATGGAGACTAATATTATGGAAGATTGTGATTATATTAGTAAAGACCAAAGAATTTTATAAAATAATTATCTAAATGTTGTAAATTGCATATAGTAGATGAGTAGTTTTGATGATGAGAAATGGTTTAGTGTTACTAATAAAGGTAATGCATTAATAAATTTAGCATAATATTTAAAAGGTAATATTTTAAACTTTGAATTTTTTGTGTATTAAAAGTAATAAAAAAATACATATTTGTATTGATTTATTTTCATATTTGTGGTTTCATTAAATATGAAAGGTGAGTGATTGTATGCAAAAAATTGATGATAAATATTTACCAAGGCTTGTTGATAAAAAAATAGAAATTTATTTAAAATTATTTGGGGCTATTAGTATTGAAGGACCAGTAGGGTGTGGCAAGACAGAGACATCAAAGAAATACTCTAAAAGTGAAGTATTTTTAGAGAATCAAGATATTAAAGAAAGAGCTATTCTTGATTTAGGATTAATTTTAAATAAGGAAAAGATAGAATTAGTTGATGAATGGCAGATAGTTCCAAGTATTTGGGATAGAATTAGAAGAAAATGTGATGAAGATTCTCAAAAAGGAAAATATATATTAACTTCTTCTACTGCTTTAAGTGATGAAAGTAAAAAGAAAATTTTTCATTCTGGTGCTGGAAGAATTGGAAAAATTAAAATATATCCTATGTCTTTATTTGAATCTGGTGATTCAACAGGTGATGTATCAATTACTGATATGATAAATGATAAAGTGGAATATAAACACATTAGAAGAGTTGAATTACCTGAACTCGCTAGATTAATTATTCGAGGTGGTTGGCCCGAAAATATTAAAGTGAATGATATTGATATTATTCCTAAAAACTATATTAATTCAATCATTAATAAATCTGTTAATGAAAGAAAAGATGCTAAAAAAATGCGAGTGTTACTTGAATCCTTAGCAAGAAACGAATCTACGAGGATTAGCAAGGCTGCTTTAGTTAAAGATATTAAAAAGTATGAAACTGAAGAAAATTTAATTGGAAGTAGAGCAACAATTACAGATTATTTAAATGTTTTAGATAGACTTTATTTAACTAATAATCAAGAAACTTTTAGAGTTAAATATCATTCTTCAAAAAGAGTAGGGAAAACTCTAAAAAGACATTTCGTAGACCCATCACTTGCCTGTGCTCTTTTGGGGTTATCTGAAAAAAACTTAATGGGGAATTTAGATACCTTTAGTTTAATGTTTGAGTCACTTGTTATCCGGGACCTACGTATTTATGCAGAGTTTTTAGATGGACATTTATACTATTTTAGAGATAATGCATCAGGTTTAGAAATTGATGCTATTATGGAATTTATGGATGATAGTTATGGTGCTATTGAAATAAAATTAAGTGATTTAGGAATAGAAGATGCTAAAAAAAGTTTAACTAGATTTTATGATAAGGTTGAAAAAAAGCCTAAATTTATGTGTATAATTGTTGGATATTATGAAGCAATAATTAGAGATAAAGAAACGGGGATTTATATTGTTCCGATTACATCTTTAAAACCATAATATTAAGGATTAGAAATAGTCCTTTTCATTTTGCAAAAACTAATTGCAAAATATAGATATTTATGATATATTATTAAAACGGAAGTTGGTGGTTAGATGCAAATACCAAATTATGAAAAAGCAAGAAGTAGAAGTCATGATGAAGTTTTAGTTAGAGATTTTAAACTTGATAATAAATATAAACAAATTGGTTTAAATAAAAAGTTTTATTTAAAGACTTATGGTTGTCAAATGAATGAACATGATAGTGAGAATATAAAAGGAATGCTAAATGCTATGAGTTTTCAAGAAACCTCTGAAATTGAGGAAGCAGACTTCATCTTATTAAATACTTGTTCAATTAGAGAAAATGCCCATAATAAAGCGTTTGGTATGCTTGGAAGAATTAAACATTTAAAAATGCAAAAACCAAATACTATTGTTGCTCTTTGTGGTTGTATGGCTCAAGAGGTTGGAGTAGTTGATGAAATACTAAAGAAATATAAGTTTGTAAACTTTGTTTTTGGAACTCATAATCTTGATAGTTTACCAGAATTACTTGCTAATAGTTTTGAAAACTCAAAATTAAATATTGAGGTTTATAGTAAAGAAGGAGATATTGTTGAAAATATCCCCGTTACAAGAGAAAGTAAATATAAAGCTTATGTTAATATAATTTATGGCTGTGATAAATTCTGTACTTATTGTATCGTTCCTTATACAAGAGGAAAACAAAGAAGTAGAAAGAAAGAAGATATTATTAAAGAAGTTAAAGACTTAGTTAAAGAAGGTTATCAAGAGGTTATGCTTTTAGGACAAAACGTTAATGCTTATGGAAAAGATTTATATCCTGATTATGAACTTGCAGATTTATTACTTGATGTTTCTAAAACTAATATACCAAGAATTAGATTTATAACTAGTCATCCTTGGGATTTCTCAGATAAATTAGTTGAGGTTATTAAAAATCATGATAACATTTTAAATTTCGTTCATTTACCTGTTCAATCAGGAAGTAATAAAATATTAAAAATAATGGGAAGAAGATATACAAGAGAATCATATAAAGAGTTATATGATAAATTAAGAAGTATTCCTAATATAAGTATTACAACTGATATAATTGTAGGATTTCCAGGCGAGACCGAAGAAGATTTTCTTGATACTTTAGATTTAGTTAATTATTGTAAATTCGATAGTGCCTTTACGTTTATCTATTCGCCAAGAGAGAACACTCCAGCAAGTAAATTAGAAGATAAAGTATCTTTAGAAGAAAAAGAACAAAGACTATATAGATTAAATGAAGTTATTAATAAATATTCTAAAGAATCTAATGTTAAGATGTTAAATAAAGTCTATAATGTTTTAGCAGAAGGCTATAGTAATAAAGAAGGTATGTTATTTGGATATACTGAAACTAATAAATTAGTAAATTTTAAAGGGGATCCTGATAACATTGGCAAGATAGTTAAAGTTAAAATAACGGATGCTAAAAGTTTTAGTTTAGATGGTGAGATAGTTGAATAAAGAAATATTAGATAAAGTTCAGGAAATAGTAGACTTTATTAAAGAAACTAAAGAATATAAAAATTATGAACAAGCGAAGAAACTATTAGAACAAGATACATATTTAAATAAGTTAATTAATGATATTAAAGACTATCAAAAAAGAATTGTTAGAAATCCTAGTAAAAAAGAAGAATTAGAGTGTAAGATTCAAGAAACATTAGAAGAATTAAATAGTTCTCCTTTATATACAGAATATAATTATTATTTAGAAGAAGTGAATAACATGTTAATAATCTTTGAAAATAAAATTAATAAATATTTCGAAGATGTATTTAATTAGGGTGGGTTATGAGTGAGAATTTAAGAAAAATATTAAAATTAGAAGTTGAGTTAGAAGATTATTTAAAAGATGGAATTGATACTACAAATGTAGAATGTGAAGAAGTTGTCTTGAAAATTTCTAAGTTACTTGATAAAATAGATAATACAGAGTTATTAGAAGTATTAAATCCTGAATATGCTCTTCATGAAGTGATTGATGTTTCAGCTTATTTTAAAAAATATAAATTAGATAAAGAAAAATTAAAAAAAGAAAATTCTTATTTAGAAGAATTTAAAAAACTTACCTTTTTTATAGAAAATTTAAGAGAAAAGGCTATTTGTGAAGAAGAATATTTATATATATGTTTTAAAGTTGATGTAGACTCTGCTGCTGCTTATTTACTTAGAAATATGTCTAATGAAGATATTATGCAACTTGCTAATGAATCAGATGATTGGAATTATAAATTATTTTTATTTGAAAACTTAAAAGATAAAAATAATTAAATTCTTTCTTGTCCTCATAGTATAACGGATAGTACGGATCCCTCCTAAGGATTAAATGTAGGTTCGATTCCTACTGGGGACGCCATATTGTATATTGCCCTTATTTTATAAAGGTTTTATTATTTAATTTTTACTTTACCTCTTATTTACCTCTTATTGTTTTCAATTTTTCAATTTATTAAGTACATCAATGGTGTGTTTTCTTTTTTCATGACTGTAATTTATTAAATCATTAATGTCACGTTAAGATTGTCATATTAAATAATTGTAAATTTATGTAAAAAGTAAAAAAAGTAAAATTAAAATATGTTAAAATTAAAGTGTTGTTTTTAAAAGTAAAAAAATAATAACTATAAAAATTTATTTCAAGGGGGAAAGTATATGAACAAAGAAAAATTAATTAAACTAAGAAAAAGACTATTAGCATTAGGTTTAGTTGGAATTATGATTGGAATGGGTGGTTGTTCTGATGAGACAAATGACAAAGAAACTCTAAGAGTTCCCATTCCAGAAGAATATTCACATCCCGAAGATTTTTATAAATATGCTATTGTAAATAATAAGGCCCAAAAACTATATAATAGTTCAAATGTATATTTGGCTTTTAATAAAGAAACTTATGAAGTAGAAGAATATTTATTTTCAACACAATTTACTTTATTAGACATGAATTTTGGATTAGAACTTTATAGTTTAGAAGATGAAGAATTATTAGCTTATGGTGATGGAATTGGTTATCCTTATAATGGTGATTATTTTGATTCTATAGTAGAAAATAATTACACAATATGTTTAAATGAAACAAGTGATTATATAGAAGGCTATGAAGTTAAAGAATATTATTCTTTAGATGAAATAAAAGAATTAGAATCACAAATTCTTAAAGGATTAAAACTTATTAATCAAGAAAAAACTAAAGTTAAAACCATGAATTAATATCATGTAATTTATTAGAAAGAAGTAATGACTAGCATGACAAATGAAATTAATATTAATGTTGATGAAGAAATAAAAAATAAGGTAACGGAAACACAAGTAATCAAAAGAAATGATGTATCTTTTGAAGGAGTAAATAAAATACCTAGTAAAGAAATGTTAGAATCATTAAAAGAAATAAACGAAATGATTGATAATCCAAAAAAATATCCTAGATATAATAATAGGGAAGATTTAAAGAAAGCGTTGTTATCAGATGACTAATTAAGTATTTTATATAAAATTTAAAAGTATTTAAATAAGAACATATACTACATTTGTTCAGCACATATCTTTAAGTGATATACAAATGTAGCAATGAAATAAATGTAAATAAAGTTTACTTTTATATTATTTAATGATAATATAAATTACATGAGGTGAAACTGTGAAAGTTGTTGAAATTAGAAATGAATTAAAAAAATATAATATGGAGGAAAAAGATAAGATAATAATTGAATTATATAAAAGAATTCCAAAGAGAGTAAAAGAAGAATATGATATCGATGGTTATCTTAAAAATATTAAAGTAAATGAAAATACTAAAAAAGAAAAAGAAGTTAAATTAACTTTTGATGAACTTGCAAGTGAAGTTAATTACTTTTTAGAGTGTGCATGGAATGAATTATATTCAGAACCTAATAGAATAATTTCTAAAAGTGAAAGAAGTAAATGGAGATTTAAAGCTAAAAAATATTATAAAGAATTATCAAATATTGATATTAATTCTGAATATTATGATGAATCTAATAAATTATTAATTGAATTATTTAAAGTATTAAGTAGAGGTACTAATTATTTACTATTTTCTAATTGGGAAACTTTTAGAGCAGTACAAATTTCTCAAGAAGATTTCTTTGATTTAATTATGAAAAGAGTATTAGTTAATTTTAATAAAGAAAATTTGGAAACAATAGTTAAATTATTAGAAGTAGATAAAGACCCTTATGGTAGTCTATATAAAGTAATATATAATGTATTTTTAAATAATTTAACTTCTAATAATCAATTAGAAATGGCTCTTGAAATAATTAAAAAAGAAGTAGATGATTTAAATATTCAAGTTATAGAATTAAGTAAAAAAGGTAAAGAATATGATTTAAAAGAAAAATGTAATTATTTTGTTTTAACTATTTTAGATATTTATATTAGATTAGAAGATGTTAATAAAGGTATAGAATATTTTGATAAATATTATAAAGCTTATAATAATGAAATGAAAACTTATGATTTATTAGAAGAGTTAGAAGATAATGAAGCATATCAGGAATGGATTAGTGTTTATGAGACTCATAAAGAAATTCAAAATAGAGAAAGTATGCAAGTAAAATATAAATTATTTAAACGTCAATTAGGTGTAAAATAATTGAAGGGTGTAAATTTTTTTTGTAGGCAAAAATAGTAGTTATTGGCTTAAATAGTCGACTACTATTTTTTCAATTTCAT
>CANRIE010000013.1 GCA_947630585.1 uncultured Bacilli bacterium
TTTTAAGCACTTTTAAACTATAGTTTTCACTATGGATTTTTATAGTGTCTAAAAGCTGGTTATTTATTTTCAACCTTACTCCTTTCTAAATTAGTCAGACATGTCTGTAGTGCTAATAATATTGTAACATAAAATAACTAAAATAGTATCTAATATTTGTAAATTTTATTGCTTTTAATTTATTAAAAAAAATCAACCCAAATGGATTGATTATATGTTAAGTTCAAACTATAAAAGTTAGAACTATTCGTCACTGGTGCCGAAAGACAGAATTGAACTGTCCGCTGACCCTTACCAAGGGCCTGTTTTACCACTAAACTATATCGGCATAAAAACTTATAAATGGTCATGTTTTTTTATGTATTCTTCATCAGCTTTAATCTTTTGATAAAGTTCAATATTATTATCATAGTAAGCAAGTATTTCTTTTAATTTTAAATAAGCAATTTCTTTTAATCTCGTATTAGTATTACTAGTTACTAAATTATAAATATCTTCAATTGTCATTTTATTAATAATTCTTTCTAATATTTCATCAGGAATCACCTTACTATCATCACTCCTTTTTAATAAAACATCAATTGCTATATTAGAAACTAAAGGATTAGTATCTAAACATTTATTAATTAATTCTTGATATGGAAGAGCCATATATTTATTTAAAATTATAAGATAAAGTTCATTCATTTTCCCCCACCAATTAATATAATAATATCAAAATAAAACATTGTCAACACTTAACAATGTTTTTTAAACGTTTTATAACTTTTTTTTCAATTCGTGAAATATAAGACTGACTAATTCCTAATATTTCAGCAACCTCTTTTTGAGTTTTTTCCTTTTTGCCATATAATCCATATCGCATAATAATAATATCTTTTTCCCGTTTTGGTAATTTATTAATTTCTTCTAACATTAAATTTCTATTTAATTCATCTTCAAGAGGTTTAGTTACAATATTAGGATCAGTTCCTAAAACATCTTCTAAATGAAGTTCATTCCCGTCAGCATCAAAACTTAAAGATTCATCAAAACTAATCTCGGTTTTAACTTTCTTGTTCTTTCTTAAAAACATTAATATTTCATTATCAATACAACGAGATGCGTAGGTTGCAAGTTTAATATTCTTATCCATACTAAATGTTTTAATACCTTTCATTAATCCAATCGTTCCAATACTAACTAAGTCTTCCAAGTCAACTCCTGTATTTTCATACTTTTTAGCAAGAAACACAACTAACCTTAAATTATGTTCAATTAATTTATCTCTTGCAAACATATCTCCATCATTTGCCATCACTAAATAATACTCTTCTTCTTCCTTTGATAAAGGAGGAGGGAGTTTATCCGTTGCTCCAACATAAAATAAACTACCCATTTCTTTAATTAAATTACTAATATAGCCAACTAAACTAAGTATTCCGATCATTTTAAATATCCTTTCATTTTATTTGGTAATATACAATCTATTCCTTCAATTCTAAATTTATCATTAGAAATTCCTACTAAATAATTATTAAATTCAATTCCATCAATTAAGACTTTTTTAGGTTTTAAACACTTAATAACTCCTTCATGATTTAAACTAGAGTAGGGAACATAAATAAAATTATTTTTATAATCAAGTTTAATATTAACTAGAATAACACTTCTTCTTTTATAAGGGTCATATAAATTATTACCTGTATCTAAATAACCATTTAAGTGATAAGTTTTTCTATTTATAACAATATCAACCTTATGATAATTACTATAATTATCTTTTAATTTTTTTGTTTCTTTAATATAAAAGAAAATAATAATTGGACTTAATATTAATAAAACTATATAATTAAAACTTCCATTTTTATATAACATTAAACCTTTGCTACTATAAGAAAAACTATCACTTAATAAATACATACCACCTCCTAAAATAATACTAACTAAGTAAAAATAACCTAAATTAGTAAATGTATATTTAATATTTTTATAAGAAAATGTTACTATCATCATTAAAATACTAACTAATATTTTAAAAAGAAATAAAGTTATATTATTTAAATTAAGAAATAGAATAATCATTGTTAAACTTCCAACGATACTTCCGAATATTATTCTTCGAAATTTAATATTTCTTTTTAAAAGGATAGTAACTGAGAGTAGTAATAGAAAATCAAACCAAAGATTGACTAAAAAGATAAGGTCAAGATATAGTTTCATTTTTATCACCATTATAAGTATAAAATATTAATAGTAAGAAAAATGTCGAATAAAAAAAGTAATAAGATTATTTTTTTCTCTTATCACTTAAATACTTATTAAGTTTAATTTTTTTATTTTTACCATGTTCTTTGTATCTTATATAAAGAGGTTTCTTTTTAATATTTAATATTTCCTCTTTATCTAATTTTATTTTTAAATGGAATTCTTTAACTTCATAAGGTTGGAAATTAACAAGTTTAAGTTTTTCATAAGAAATAGCACCTGAGACATTTTTCATTGTATCAGCAAGATATAAATAATTATTATTGATATTTTCTTTCTTTTTAGTAATATTAAAGTCATATATACTATTATAAGTATTTTTATTATTACAAAGTCTTAAAATAAAATCAAGTTCAGCACCCTTGGTATCCTCTTTAATTTTCGTATCTTCACTAACCCAATTATTTTTATTTAAAAGATTAGTTTTTAATTTTAAAATAAATATTAGAAGTTTTCCGCGACTTTTAATAAAATCATAGATAATAAGTGCAAATATATTAACTAAAACAATTGTTAAAACAATTTCAAAATCATTACTATAAAAATTATAAATACTTAACATATACCCCTCCAAATTGCTTATTATAATATCATAAAAAATATATTTTGACAAGAAAAAAAGTTATAACTAATTGCTATTAATTATAACTTCATAAGTTTGACCTTCAACGAAGGTATTTTTTCCAACTTTAACTTTACTATTAGGACTTAAATAGCCAATTCCAGAGTTAGATTTTTCAAATTTGAAAACAAAGTTAACTTTTCCTTCACATTTTTCATTTAATAACTTTTGAAGATTATTTTTAGTTTCTTCAGGATTTCCTTGCCTTAAATCTTCTCCAAATATTATTACTTCATAGCTTTTAGCTGGTCCCTTACTTAAAGTAAGATTAATTGTTGAACCTTTGTTCATATTGCCCGTTTTATCTTGTTTTAAAACTGTGTCTTTAGCGTCCTCCGAGAAATCACTATTATAAGTAAATTTACAAGTTATTCCAAGTTCTTTACAACTAGATTCCACTTGACTCTTAGTTTTTCCAACGAATGATGGAACATTAACTTTTTCAACAATACCACTTGACAAGGTAATAGTAACGTTTGCGCCTTCTGCAACAACAGTTCCTTGTTTTTTAGATTGATTAGTTGCAATATCGCGTTTTACAGTTTCACTTAACGCACCATATGAGAACGTACAACTTAAATTTAATGATTTACATTTAGTTTGAATATTACTTTTTGACATTCCAATAAAGTTTGGAATTGTAACTTTTTTCCCTTGCGAAATTGTTAAAGTAATTGTTTCGCCAGGATTTAATTTTGAGTTTTCTTCTGGGTAAGTTTTAATAATTTCACCTTTTTTAATAGTATCTGAAAACTCATAAGCTTCTTCGTATTTTAAATTGTTTTCATTAGCCCATATTTTAAATTCACTTATATTAGTAACTTTAGGCATAACCATACTTCCTTTAGAAATAGTTACTTCAATAGTTTCATTAGTAGAAACACTTTCACCTTGCTCTTTTGAGACTTTAATTATCTTGCCACTTTCATATTCCTTGTTGTATTCTTCAATAAACTTAATATTTATATTATTTTCCATAGCCCATTTAGTAATTTCATTAGAAGTCATTTTTAATAAATCAGGAACTTTAATAGTAGCACCTCTTGAAACATATAAAGTTAGTTTCCCATCAACAATTTTATCAGTTATACTTTGACTTATAACATATCCGTTTTCTACGTTATCATCATTTTTATATTCAATTACATAATCAATCATATTTCTTTTTAAATAACAAGTTGCTTCAAATTCACTTAAATTTGTTAAGTCTTTAACAGGAATTTTTTCAAAATCTGAGTTTCCATAAGAAAACTTGAATACTATTTTATCATTTCTTCTCATAGAACCACTTCCAACTTGTTCAATTAAAGTATCTCTTAAAGCCTCATTTTTAGTAAATTCAACTTCAACATTACTTAAATTATTTTCTTTTATATATTTCATCACCTCATCAAATGATAAACCAGTCATATTAGGAACAATAATTGTTTTATCATAATTTGGACCATCGGATACGGTAACTTTAAAAGTTGTTGTTATATCTTTAACTAAAGTATTAATTCCATATTGTTGCATGATAATATGATTTTTTGGAATAGTATCACTGAAATCATGTTCAATTTCTAGCTTTATATTATTGCTATCAGCCCATTCTAACATTTCACTTACATCTTTATTAATAAAATCTAAGACATAAACATCGGTTTTAGCAGAGTAGGATACCGAAAATAAAGTATATCCAACTAAAACTAAAGTTAAAATAGCAACATAAGGGGTTGTTTTTTTATTATTAACTTTAAATAAAATTAGAACAACTATTAAACTTATAAAAGTAAAGATAACATTACTTGAAGTAATAAATTCGAGAATACTAAAATTATTTAAATCTAAACCCTTAAAGATATTAAATCCATAAAAAGTTAAAACTAATAAGCATAGTATTAACAAGAAAATAGATACTTTACTTTTTTCTTTAGTATTAATACTTGCAAACTCATCATTATAATGTCTAGTTTCTTTTACAGAATTATCTTTAATTTCAATATCATCATCATCTTCATTATCATCTAAAGCAACTAAACTAATTTCTTTCTTTTTACTAGTTTTCTTTGATTCTTTAAAATCATGTTCAAATTCTTCTTTAGAAACTTGAATTTCTCCATTTTCTTCTAAATTAACACTTTCATTTTTATTTAAACTATCTTGTAAATCTTTTTTCATCATTCACCTTCTATTCTTATTATAATTATACCTAATTTTTTAAAATAAAGAAATACTTTCGACAATAAATATCAAAAATTGACAAAAAATGTGTTAAATTATGATGTTTTTTTTAGAAAATTAGTTTATAATAAAAAAAAGAGGTGTTTAGATTGAAAAAATTTATTTATTATGTCGCTTTTTTACTTTTATTATTATTAATTAAGTTAATTCCAGAGTCAGGTGGAGTAGTTAATTTAATAGTTAGGTAGGATTATGGAATTTAGTAGGTTAGAAATATTACTTGGAAATAAAATAGATGAAATTAGAAATTTAAAGGTATTGGTTCTTGGAGTAGGTGGAGTTGGAGGGAGTGCTGCTATAGCACTAGCTCGGATGGGAGTTAATAATATTAGTATAATAGACCATGACAAAGTTACAATTACTAATATTAATAGGCAAGTTATAGCTTTTCATTCAACTCTTGATAGACTTAAGGTAGATGTTTTAAAAGATATGATTTTAGATATTAATCCAAGTTGTAAAGTTAATAGTTATCCATATTTTTATAATGAAGAAACTAATGATTTAATTTTTAATAATAATTATGATTATATATTAGATTGTTGTGATACAGTTAAAAGTAAAGAGTTAATAATAAGAGAAGCTATAAAAAGAAATATTAAGATAATTTCTAGTATGGGAGCAGGTTTTAAATTTGACCCAAGCTTAATTAAAGTTTCCAAATTAAAAGATACTAATTATGATAAATTAGCTAAGATATTAAGATATAATTTAAGGGATAATCCGGAATGTTTAAAAATTAGAGTTATTTATTCCTCTGAAACCTATGAAGGAAAACGAGAGGTAATTGGTTCTAATTCCATTATTCCTAATATGTTTGGTCTTTATATGGCTAGTTTAATTTTAAATGATATAAGGAGTCGAGATGAAAAAAATTAAAGAGTTTTTACCAACTTTATTAATAATTATTTTGATGATAATTTGTTTAATTTATTCTTATTTGCAATAACACCTTCAAGGTTAAAATCAGGAATGTAGTCTTTACTAGAGGTATTTTCAAGTTGACAATAGGCGTTTTTAATTCCTAAATCAAGAGCATAGTCGATTACTTCATCGTAGTCTTTTTCTTTTACAGGTTTATTTAATTCTTCATATTTTAGTTTTTCAATAATCGTATATTGATTCATAATACTAATATAGATATCATCATGATAAGTATCATATAAATATTTTAATATATTTTTAGTATCTTCCTTTAAACTTGGAAGCATAAGGTGTCTTACAATTACACCTTTTTTTATATTGCCATTTTTATCAAACTCACATTTTCCTACTTGGTTATACATCTCATTAATAGCTTTTACTGCAACATCAAAATAATTTTTAGCATGAGAGTATTTTAAGGCGTATTCGTCATTATAATATTTTAAATCAGGTAAATAAACATCAATTAAGCCATCTAACATTTTAATAGTATCAACGTTTTCATAACTTGAAGTATTATAAATAATTGGTATTTTAAGGCCTTGTTTTTTAGCAAGTTTAATGGCTTTTATAATTCCTAGAACATGAGGAGTAGGGGTTACTAAATTAATGTTGATTGCACCTTGACTCTCTAACTCTAACATAATTTCTGCAAGACGTTTAATTGAAATATTAACACCAAAGTTACCTGATGATATCTCTTTATTTTGACAGAAAATACATCCTAAATTACAGCCTGAAAAGAAGATAGTTCCACTTCCTTTTTCGTTTGAAATACATGGTTCTTCAAAATAGGTTAAAGCAGCCTTAGCAATTCTAATCTTATTAGTTTGCTTGCAATAACCTGTATTTTTATATCTATCTACTAAACAATTGCGATAGCATAAATTACATTTTCTTAAAACGTTCATTTAAATCACCGAGATTATTATATAGCTAATTTAAAAAAAAACAATACAAAAATTAAAAAATTAGTATTCGGAAATTTTTGCATATGATATAATAGTTGAAAGAGGTGTAAAATGAAATATTATTTAATTGGAATTAAAGGAGCTGGCATGAGTGCTCTTGCAAGTTTATTATTTGATTTAGGAAATGAAGTTGTTGGTTATGATGATTCTTTAGAATATAAATTTACTTTAGAAGGGCTTAATAAAAGAGGGATTAAAGTTTATCATGATGATAGTTTTAAACCAAGTGCTGATTTTATTGTATGTTACTCGAATGCCATTCATGAAAGTCATAAAGAAATTACAAGACTTAAAAAATTAAATTTAGAAATGATTAGATATCAAGATTTAATTGGAAGTTTAACCAAAGAGTTTGAAACTATTTCGATAAGTGGAACTCATGGAAAAACAACAACTAGTTTAATGACCTCAAGTATTTTAGATAAAGTATATGGGTGTAATTACTTTGTTGGAGATGGAAGAGGGCATGGTAATTTAAAAAATAAGTTATTCGTATTAGAATCATGTGAATACAACAAACATTTTTTAGAGTATTATCCTAAAACTTTAGTAGTTACAAATATTGAACTTGAACATATGGAATGTTATAAAGATATTGATGATATTATTAAAACTTTTAATACGTTAGCAAATAGAGCTAGTAATTTAGTTTTATGTGGAGATGACGCTAATGTTTTAAAATTAAAAGTTAATGATAACCAAGATGTTTACTATTATGGTTTAAATGATAATAATGATTTACAAGCTAAAAATTTAGATTTAAATTCAAGATGTAGTAGTTTTGATGTTTACTTTAAAGGTGAATATTTTGATCATTATGAAATACCTTTATTTGGAGTTCATATGGTTCTTGATAGTTTAGCAAGTATTATGGTTTCTATTCTTTATAAAGTAGATAAACGTATAATTCAAGAGGAATTATCTTGTTTTCATGGGGCAATTAGACGGTTTAGTGAAACTAAAATAGGTGATACTATTATAATTGATGATTATGCCCATCATCCAACCGAGATTAGAAGTGTTTTAAATAGTGTAAGACAAAAGTACCCAGAACGGGAAGTAGTTGCAGTCTTCTTACCTAATACCTATTCAAGAACAAGAGACTTTATGGATGATTTTTCCCGGGTTTTAGGTGAATTTGATTACTCCTATATCATGGATATTAAATGTGATCGAGAAGACCCTAAGGATTATCCGAATGTTTCAAGTGATACTTTAATTTCTAAAACTAAAAATGCTAAAAAAGTAAGTATTGATGATGTTAATATATTAGATAAACATAAAGGTGATGTAATTTGTTTTATGAGTTGTGCTAATATAACCCCAATGATTGAAGCTTTTAAGAAAACTTTAAACTAACTTAATAGAGGTATTTTCATATAATACATTGGTGATTAGATGAAAATCCAAGTTAATGATGAAAAAATAGTTCTATATTTATATGACTATTTTTTTAAATCAACTGAAAAAGATACTATAACTAAAGAAATAAAAAGAATATTTATAAAATTAATTCATAATTATCGGTTTAAAATAGGTGGTATTTATGAAGTTTTAGTTTATGAAAATTTAAGTTATGGAACAATTCTTGAAATAGAAAAAGTTGAAGAATTACTCTTTAATCCTGATTTAATTGATATAAAGGTGAGAGTTATTAAAAATCAAGATTTTTATTTTAAAACAGATGATTATTTTATAATTAGTAATTATGATAATATATATTATAAAGATAATTATTTTTATCTTAAGTTAACAAGTGATATAAATGTAACTTCTTTAATTGAATATGGAAGTATTGAATATAATTTAGATGATGAGATAAAGAAAATGCAAATAATTTCTAAAAGTAAGTAGTTATTTTAAATAATATCTTCTTTTAAATATTCAAATATTATTCTTGTCGTAAGATAACTTTTTTCTAAATAAGGGAAGTGGGTTGTATCAGCAATTTTAATTAAATAAGAATCTTTAATTAAGTTATTAATTTTTATGCCATCTTTTAATGGTGTCACTTGATCATTAACACCCCAAAGGATTAAGGTTTCTAAATTTATTTTGGAATAAAAGGAAGTTAAATCTTCTTTAACAACATTTTGAAAAGTTTTATACATTCTTTTATCTAATGCTTTATAATCACTTGATGAGAATTTATTAAATAAATAAGTTAAGTATTTTTTTCTAAAATTTTTAGGTAATAATTTACTTAATTTTTTTAATAATTTATATATAGTTTCTTTAAGTAGTAATTTAATATCTTTTTTCTTTTTAATACCAGCAACATCGATTAATAAAAGTTTTTTAATTTTAATATTATAAGTAGTAGTTAAAATAGAAATAATTCTACCGCCAAAAGAATGACCGATTAAAATTGGATTATCTATTTTTAAAATAGTAAGAAATTTAGCTATTAAATCTGTATAATCAAAGATAGTTAAATCTTTTAAAGGCATACTAGAATTTCCAAATCCCGGATAATCAAGAATATAAATAGTAAAATAATCTTTTAAATAGTTTATTAAATAGTTAAAAGTAGATCTATTATCACCCCAACCAGGTAAGATAACTATATTTTGAGCCTTTGTACCATATTTTTCATAATAAAGATTTATATTATCAATATTTAGATACATGAATATCACCAGTTAATTATATGTAGATTTAATTTTTTCATGACTTTAAAAAAATTTACCTAAAAAATTTCAAAAAGGGGGTTCACAAGAAAGTGTTTCTATGGTACAATTAAAGTGTCTAGATAATTTGATACATTGTTAGTATAAATCCTACATTGAACTATATACGGGAATCCCGAGCAATAGCTGGTGTTGAATGCTGATGGGTGAGTTCATCAGAATCCTAAAGGCTAGTACGGATACCCACCTCGCGAAAAGCGGGTTTAATTTCACAATGGTCGGTTCTCTGGATTTTTTAATTTAAGTTAAGTTAAAATGTAAAGTAGAAAATAGATTTATTTGACAAGGTTTGTCGAATCTATTTTTTTTTATAAAATTATATTATATAGTAATTTCGGTGATGGAAATGGAAAGGGTTGAAGTAAAGAATTTAATACTTGAAAATCAAAATCTGATTTATAGTATTGCAAGAAAGTTTAAGGGGGATATTGAGGATTTATTTCAAGTTGGGTGTATCGGGTTAATTAAAGCCTATGATAATTATAAGGAAGGATTTGATGTTAAATTTACAACTTATGCTTATAAGTATATATTAGGTGAGATTTATCAGTATGTCCTCAAGAATAAAAATATTAAGTTAACTCCGGATATGGTTAAACTCAATAGTGCTATTTTAGAAGCCGATGAGTTTTTAACTCAAAACCTGAAGCGAAAGCCAAGTTACTCGGAAGTTGCTGATTTTTTAGAAATACCACTTTATAAATTAAGTGAAGTTTTAAATACGATGGAGGTATTAAGTTTAGATGATGAAAGAAATGATACTAACCTTTATGATTTTGTAGGACGGGAAAACGTAGAAAATATTGATTTAATTATGTTAAAAGATGCATTAGAAAAATTAGATAGTAATGAACGGGAATTAATTTTAAAACGATATTTCTATAATATGACTCAAAGTGAGATTGCGAAGATGAGTGGTAGCAACCAAGTTAAGATAAGTAGAGAGGAGGGAAAAGTCTTAACGAAGCTTAGAAGTTATATGTGATACTTTACAAAATTTTACATTTTAAATTACTGAATAATTTGGGGGTAAATTAAAGATTTGATGACTAAAGGTAACCAAAAATAGTAAATTGAAGAGAAAAAAGTTTCAAACTGAAAATTTGAGGCGAAAAAAAATTTTTTCTCTTTTTTTGTTGTAATAAAAGAAAAAAAAACGCCAAAATGCCACTTTTTTTAGGGGACAATTTGCCGATTTGTCACCATTTTTTTAAGCAATTTGGCGATTTGAATGATTTTTGCCTACAAATTGTCAATTTACAAAATTTGACAATTTGCAAAACCTGTGTTATAGTGAACTTGTTTAGGGCGAAAAAACCTTAAAACAGGGAGGTTATATGGAAAAGAAAATTTTAAGTTTACTTACTTTAGTACTTTCTTTAGGAATTATTTTTTCTTTGAATACTAAAGAAGTAAAAGCTGTAGCTTTAAGGCTAGAGCATCCAAGTAATGTCTACTATAGTAGATATGGAGGTGGTGGCCCTTATGCTTCTAATCCATTTACTATCTATTATTTAGATGGGCACTTGGGATATTGTATTGAACCAGGAAAGGAAATTTTTTCGTATGAATACAAAGGTAATCTAGGAATGACTACTTCACCTTTTAGTGAGGCGACGAATAAACTTATTCAATTGATAGGTTACTATGGGTATGAATATCCTGGGCATAATACATTAAGGTATCGACTTGCAACTCAAGCTTTGATTTGGGAAAAAGTTTCTGGGCAGACAGTTAGATACTATACAGAGCGCTATGATGAAGGGCAAGAAATTGTTGTAACGCTTGAAAAAAACGAGATTATGCGACTTGTTAATTCACATACTTTAAAACCATCTTTTAATGATAATATTACAGTTGGTCATCTTGGAAAAGAGTTCACGCTTGTAGACTCTAACAATGTTTTAAGTATGTTTAGTGTTGAATCAGATGATGGGAATATTGTTAAAATTGATGGTAATAAAATTATTATCACGCCTACTAAAAGTGGCTATTCAACTATTACTTTGAAGAAGGCTAAATACGATAATGTTTCAACTATGGTATTTTCACCTAATGATGGCAGAGGGCAAAAAATGGCTATTTTAAGAGCCAGTGATGAAGTAACAGCCAAACTTACTATTTATACTAAAGGTTCAAGATTGAAAGTTTTAAAAGTTGATGCTGATACAGGGGAAGTTATTAAAAAATCTGGTATCAAATTCAAAATAAAAGATTTAAGTAACAATTACTATCTATGTGAAAATGATTCTTGTACATATGAAACTGATAGTAATGGAATTTTTAGAACTAATTTATATTTATCAGGTGATTATGAACTAGAAGAAGTTGATTCTAAGATTGATGGTTACTTATGGAATTCCGAAAAATTAAAAATTCATATTGATAATGATACTGAAATAGGGAGTGAAAATATGGTTGAAGTTAAATTTAGTAATAAACGTGTTAAAGGAAAACTTACGATTAATAAAGTAGGTGAAAGCATAGTTGAACAAAAAAATGGTGATTATACTTTAGAAGAACGACCTCTTGCTAATGTTAAATTTGGTCTTTATGCCAATGATAATATTTATTCTAATGGAGTTTTAATTTATAAAAAAGGAACATTAGTTAAAATATTAGCAACTGATTCAAAAGGTGTAGTTGAAGTTTCTAATCTTTATTTAGGCAAATACTATTTAGTTGAAGTAAATGCTCCTAAAGGTTATATAATTGATAGTAATAAATATGAACTTGATTTTACTTATAAAGATCAATATACGGAGATTATTACTAAGGAACTTACTTTTAAAAATAATTTGATGAAAGGAAGTCTTGAAGTTATTAAAGAAGGAGAAACTATTAATAAAGATGGAACTTTAGAAAATATTAAACTTTCAAATATCAAATTTGGATTATATGCTAACGAGGATATTTATCTAAATGG
>CANRIE010000014.1 GCA_947630585.1 uncultured Bacilli bacterium
AAAAAGAAAAATGGGCTCATGATAAAACTTTAAAGTATTTACAAGATATGAATATTTTAGGTTATAGTAAAAAAGAAATAATTAAATATTTGGAGGATGAAAAATGAATTTATTAGAAATTAAACATGTTACTAAAAAGTTTGATGACAAAATTATATTAAATGATATTAATTTAAAAATTAAACCAGGTAAAATCTATGGTTTACTTGGCAAAAATGGAGCTGGTAAATCAACTTTAATTAAATTAATCAATGATTTATTAACAGTAAGTGAAGGAAGTATTCTTGTAAATGGTAAGGAAATCGGCGTTGATAGTAAGAAAATAATTTCTTATTTACCAGAAAGAACCTATTTAGATAAAACTTTGACAGTTCAAGGTACTTTAGAATATTTTAGTTTATTCTATCAGGATTTTGATATAGAAAAAGCTAAAAAATTAGTTCAAGACTTAAATCTTGATTTAAATCAAAAGTTAAATAAAATGAGTAAAGGTATGCTTGAAAAATTGCAATTAATTCTAGTTATGTCAAGAGAGTCTCTTTTATATATTTTAGATGAACCATTAGGTGGAGTTGATCCAGCAACCAGAGATTATATCCTAGATACAATTTTAAATAATTTTAATGAAAAAGCAAGTATCATTATTTCAACCCATTTAATAAGTGATATTGAAAGAATATTAGATGAAGTAATTTTCATTGATAAAGGGAAAATTGTCTTAACTATGGAAAGTGATAAATTAAGAGAAAAAGAAAAGGCTTCAATTGATGAAGTATTTAGGAGGATGTTTAAATGTTAGGTAAAGTTTTAAAATATGATTTAAAATATATTTATAAAATATTAGGAGTTTTTTATCTTTTAACTTTTGGAATGGCTATTTTAACAAGGATTCTATTAGGTTTTGATAATTCAATGGTCATGCATATTCTAGGGTTAATATCAAGTGGAACTTTAATTGCTTTATTCTTTAATATTTTAATTAATAATTTCATGAGAATTTGGGTAAGATTTCGAAAGAATATCTATGGAGATGAAGCTTATTTAACTCATACTCTGCCAATTACTAAAGATACTATCTATAACTCTAAATTTCTTGCTTTATTAATTACTACTTTAACTAGTTTCTTAGTTGCCGTATTAAGTATTTTAATTGCTTATTATAGTAAAGAAAATTTAAGTATTTTTAAAGATATAATTTTAGCTGAATTTCAAAATATGACTGGCTTTAATACTATTACTTTAATTATAGTCTTAATTGCCCTATTATTTTTTGAAATAGTTTTCATGGTTCAAATTGGTTATACAGGTATGATACTTGGACATAAAGGAAATCATGGTAAAATTGCTAAATCAATTGGAATTGGCATTGGTATTTATTATTTAGTTAGTTTATTAAGTCTTCTCCTTTTATATATCATTGCCCTTTTTACTCCTAATTTAATGGATATGTTTATCTCTAATACTTTTTCTAGTCCTAACACATTTAAAGTTATCTTAATTGGATGTACAATTTATTATTTAATATTAATAATTGTTTTCTATTTTATTAATATTAAGAATTTGAAAGCAGGTGTTAATCTTGACTGATATTAATGAGATTTTTAATAGGCTAGAAAAATCAAAATTTAGAAATAGTTTTCATTTAAAAGAAAAAGATGTTTTATATATTAAAGAAAAAGGACTTGATAAAATAGAAAGTCATGCTTATGATTTTATTAAGAAAAGGCTTGCTCCTAAGATTATTTTAAATGATGGGAAACAGACTCCAATGCGAGGACATCCAGTTTTTATTGCTCAACATGGAACAGCAACTTGTTGCAGGGGCTGTTTAGAAAAATGGCATCATATAAAAAAAGATAAAGAGTTAAGTGATATGGAAATTGATTACATTGTAAAGGTAATCATGACATGGATTCAGAAAGAATTAAACTGAATCTTTTTTATTTTTACTTGACAAATGTTATATAGTGTTATATAGTGTATATGAGGTGATTAAATGCAAATAATTATTAGTAATAGTAGCCCTACTCCTATTTATGAACAAATAAAAGATGAAATAATTGCTCAAATTAGAAATGGAGACTTAAAAGAAAACGAATCTTTACCATCAATTAGAGTTTTAGCTAAAGACATTAAAATTAGTATCATGACAATTAAAAAAGCTTATGATGAACTTGAAAAAGATGGGTATATCACCCAAGTTCAAGGAAAAGGCACTTATATTAAAAAACAAAATCAAGAATTAATAAGAGAAAATGCTAAACTTGAAATTGAAGATTATTTAGGAAAAGTTTTAGAGATTGCTAGAAACTATAATATTGATACCAAAGAAATAATTACCTTAATTAAAATTTTAGATGGGAGCGATAATGAATGAAAAATGTAATTGAAATTAAGAATTTAAAAAAGAAGTATGATAATTTTACTCTTGGACCAATAAATCTTAATATTCCAAGTGGTTTAGTAATTGGTTTAATTGGAGAAAATGGAGCTGGAAAAACTACTTTACTTAAAGCTATTTTAAATATTATTAAAAGTGAAGGTGAAATTAAAACTATCCCTAATTCAGAGATTGGTGTTGTTTTAGATAATATGTTTTTTCCAGAAGTGTTAACCCCAAATAATATTAATACAATCATGAAAAGTATTTATGAGACTTGGGATAGTAAGTTATATTTTAAATACTTACAAGATTTTAATTTAGATAGTAAACAAATTATTAAAAAAATGTCTAAAGGAATGCGAAAGAAACTTGAAATTATAACGGCCTTATCACATCAACCAAAACTCCTTATTTTAGATGAAGCAACCAGTGGCCTTGATCCAATTGTAAGAAATGAAGTTTTAGAACTTTTCCAAGACTTTATTAAGGATGATGAACATTCCATAATATTTTCAAGTCATATTACAAGTGATTTAGAACATATTGCTGATAAAATAGTTTTTATTGATAAAGGACAGATTGTTTTAGATATTTTATCAGAAGAATTACTTGATAATTATGGAATCTTGAAATGTAAAAAAGAAGAATTTAAAAAAATTACTAAAACTGATTATATTAGTTATAAAGAAAATAAATATAATTATGAATTATTAATTAAAGATAAAAAGAAAATTCATAAAAAATACCCTGATTTAGTTATTGATAAAATAACTTTAGAAGATTTAATGATTTTAATAATTAAAGGAGAAAAAGTATGTTAGGTTATATAAAGAAAGATTTATTAGTTATTGTAAATAATTTTAAAAGTTTAGGTTTGTTTTTTCTTGTTTATATAGTATTTGCTTTTGTTGAAAAGATGGATGTTTCATTTCTTCCACCCTTCATTACATTTATGCTTGTTATAACTAGTTTTAATTATGATAATTATAATAACTATGATGCTTATGGAGTAACGCTTCCAAGTGGACGCCGAAATATAGTTTTAAGTAAGTATCTAGTATCAATTGGTCTTGTTATTATAGCAACTATTATTGCTTTAGGAATTAGTTTTTTAACTAGTTATTCTAATCCTGAATTTAACATGGAAATAACTCTTCTCACATCTTTAGCAACTACGCTTACCCTTATCTTCATTATTTCTATACTATTCCCATTTGTTTTTAAATTTGGAATTGAAAAAGCAAGAATTGGTATTCTAATTTTAGTCTTTGGTATTGCAATATTTGGTAGTTTAATAATTAAATTTATTAATTTAGAAAACATAGATTTAAATTTTTTAAATAGTTCTCTAACTCCTTATATAGTTACATTAATAATAATTATAATAACAATTCTATCTTATTTATTATCAAAAAGAATTTATAAAAATAAAGAATTCTAGGCTTAGCCTAGTTTTTTTATCCAAAAATTTGCAATTACTTATTGCCAAACTTTAATACTTATGTTAAACTAATAATGAATTTCAAAGAAATGGTCTGTTGGTGAAGTGGTTAACACATCACCCTCTCAAGGTGACATTCACGGGTTCAAACCCCGTACAGACTACCAAATAAAAAATAACACCCTAAGGTGTTTTTTTATTTTACTTTTACTTTTGTTTTAATTTTTAGATTAGAGAATTTCTCGTAAATACTTTGAAGATAAGCACTCTGATTTATTATTTCTTTAACTCCTGTATAGATCTTTCTCTCATTATTTACCATAACTCTACTACCATAATACAAGCCATCTAAAGTAGGATTTAAAATAATTGAACCATAATTATCATTATAAACAAAATATCTATTATCAGAATATTTATCCATAACTTGAAAATAATCACCATCTTCTAAATAAACTAAGCATGTGTAAAAACCATCTCTTCCAATTTTAAGTATTTCTCCCTTCTCTTCTCCTTCTTTATATAAATTCATGAATAAATTATATAAATCTTGTAACTTTTGAAAAACTTCAGTTTCTAATTCTTCCATAACTACCTCCAAATTCATTATAAATCTTTTTTTAATAAATTTAAACTATTTTTTTAACTTTTTGTAATTCACTTTCTAAAGTTCTAATCAAATTTCCATGATTATAGTTAGTTCCTTCTTCTAAAGCCATTATATCTGAAACTTTTAAATATTTAATAGCAACTTCTAAATTACCTAATTTTCTTTCTGCAAGTCCTATTAAAGCATATAAATTTGCTTTTGGATTGCCAATTATTTGTAATAATTCCCGTCCCTTTCTTACACATTCCGGATAATTACCTATTTTATAGTTATCACTAATTCTTGTTATTTCCCCTTTTATATCTAAAGATGCAAATTTAGTTATCTTATGTCTTAAAATTATTTGTTTATTAAATTCAAAATAAACTATATTAGGATGATGATATAAATACTTTTCAATATCAATATTTATATCATCAATAATAGCAATTCCATCTTGATAAGTCTCGTCTATTTTAACTAATATAGATTCTTCAACCTGCTCTTCTTTAGTTTCAAATTGCTTCTTACTTACTTTTTCTTTTAAAGGAACCCCCGGAATCATTCTTTCAAATATATCAATAAGAGGATTTTCTTGTCCTAATTTATATGAATTTCTTAAAATATCTAAATATATTCTTGCTTCATCATAGTTTTTAATACTTAAAGCCTGATAAAACTTATTTATATATTCTCCTACTTGATAATTATAAGTATCATCTTCAATAGATTCTAAAATATCTAAAACGTCATTTCTTTCTAATTTAATTAAATCAATTATCAAGAACAAATATCTTTCTTGTCCTATTAATTTAAGATATTCTAACATTATATTTAAGATTCTATTTAAATCTTTAGTATTTAAAACTTCTAATAATTTATTTTTAAGTTCCCTCTGCCTTTTTATTTCATTTTCAATTTCTTCATTTTCTTTATCAATATCTGGTAATTCTTCGATTTCTACTTCCCTTATATCTGCAATTTTATTAATTGCTTCAATATTATTAATTTTTTTATTAATTTCTCTTAATAGTAAAAATAAAATATTCTCACTTCTAATATAACCATTTGCTCTACAGTATTTCTCAACTAACTCTAAAGCCTTTTTATAATCTCGATTATAAATTGCTTCAAATGGCGTTTCAGAGTTTTCATTAATTATCTCAGGAATAATCATACTTTCTTCTAGTTCTAAAAGAACTTTGCATAATATTAAAGTATAAACTTCACTTTTACTTAATCGTCTTTCTAATTTTCTCTTTTCAAGATTAGCTATTAATAAATCATATTTTTTATTTCTTGCTAAATTAGTATCAAAGGTATAACTATTTTTAAAAATATTTATTATTTTACTTAATAATAAACTAACTATTTTATCATCATACCCTGATCTCTCAATTAATCTTTTTGCATCATTAAACTTATATTTATAGATTAACTCTCTAATCATATTAATACTTTCGTCATTATCTTGAATATCATCAAATAAAACTTTTTTATTAGTATTAATAATTAAACTAAATAGAAATAAATAAAAATTATCATCATTATTCTTATCATCATAAACATTACAAAAATAATTATATGCTCCTTGATAATTATTTTCTAATATTAAAATATACATTAAATTAATATAACTCTCTTTAAACTCTAAACACTTAGAAAAACATATTTTAGCTTTCTTATTATCTTTATTAATTAAACTTTTTCCATATGATAATAATCCTTTTTTATAAGTAAATTTATATCTTCTTCCCTTTAATATATCTAAAATATTTTTAAATTTAACTTTTTCAATAATTCCATTATTAATAAGTTCTTTTATATTTAAATTATTTTCTTTTAGTAATTTACTTGTTAATTCATAATCTTTAATTACTAATTCATATAATATTTCTAAATTCATTTTATTTGCCTCGTTTTCTTTTTAACATTAAAATTTTATTTTCTAAAGTTCCTTCTTGATTAAATTTATTTGATAGTAAAATAGGATACATAGTAATTATTCTGTTGGTTCCAAGGTCAGTTACAACTTTTATAGAATCTGTTGTTTGATTACTTGCGTAACCTATTTTATTAGGAAATGATATTTTATAATCACAAGAATTATTTTCATAACGAGGATTTAAACTTTTAATTCTATTTCTTACCATTAATACTAGTTTTTCTAAATTAATATCATGAAAAAAGTAACTTCCATATTGAGCATTTTCTTTTCCAACGTGTCTCTTGATATGAAGAATTAAATCTTTATCATCATCACTTAAAAGTCTTGAAACATAATAAGCATGATTTTTAGATACTTTGTATCTCTTAGTTAATTTTGAATTAAAGAATAAAATAACATCTCTTAATCTTTCATATAAATCTTTTTGAACCTCCGTAGGATTTAAACTTAAGAATAACTTTTCAGCATAACTATAATTTCTTTCTAAAATATTTAAATATATTAGTTTTAAAGTCGCTTGAGTGTTATAATCGGTTTTTAAAACTAAAGTTTCATAAATCTTTCTTGCTATATCATATTCTCCAAGTTGCATATAAATATCTCCTAAAATCATTAGTTTTTTAGGATATTTATTATCATATGAAAAACTATCGGTTATAATTTCTAAACTTTTACCATAGTTATATTCAATTAATTCAAGGGTTGCATAAAGGTCAGCGAATTTCTTATATAAAATATCATAATTTCCATCAAGTAAATTTCTAGCTTCTACAAAATTATTAAAGTTCATTTGAATTACACTTAACATAAATAAAATTTCTTCTTGATTAGCTTCATCTTGCTTAGCAATTAATAATTGTTTTAAAGCTTGTTCATAATTGTGATTTAAAAAATAATTATAACCTTTACTAAAAGCCTCTCTTTCTAACTTATCATCCATGTTCTCACTTCCCTAAAAAAATTACTATCTATAATATAATAATTTTTTCTAAATTGCAAGAACTTTTGACAATTTAAAAAGCCTTTAAATCATAATTTAAAGACTAATCGCTTTATCCAAAAATTGGAAATTGATTTTCTACTTCATCAATCATTTCTAATCTATTAGAGACTTCTAATTTAACTTTAGTTTTTGAAAATAAATCTTTTAATATTTCATAGGATTCTTCATCTCTTACATAAACTACTTTAGGTAACCCGATTTTCTTAAATAAATTTACTAATACATCAATTGATTCTTTAATATATTCATCTTCATTTTTATATTTTTTTATATTAACTAAATCACACTTTACTACTAATTTACTTTTTCTTTCTGTGATTACTCTTAAAAGTGGATAACGATACCTACCATCTTTTTCTTTATTTTTGGTAATTCTAATTGGAATATAATTTAAAAATTCATATTCAATTTCCGTGTTACTCTTTGGTAATTTAGCAAGTATTTTCTTTATGTCGCTATCAACCTCAAAAGTTTTATAAGTTCGTTTAGGTACCATTAATTTCTGAGTAAAATTAACATATTCCTTGCTATCAGGGTCATAAAATCTTGTTAATATTTCACCATTATCAAAATTAACTTTTACTCTATTTTCAATAACCTCTTTAAACATTATATAAAAGTTATTAAGCGTTTCATTCATAATTTCAACTTGGTTAATATCAATATAACTTGGTTCATAACCTTTTTTAAAATTTTCAAATGAAATCCAAGTACCTCTAAATTTAAGCCCTAATTCTTTAATTATTTTTAAGTTTTCAGGCATTGTATCACTTCTACTTAAAAAGTTACAAGTTATACATTCTTGATAGTTTATTAAAATAGTTTCAGGATATTTATTATTTGCTAATTCAAAATATTTATGAATTTCTTGATTTTGATAAACTGCTATTCCTTTATGAATACCTGCATTTCCCATTACACAACAATAAAAGATATCCTTAGATTTAAGTGATAAATAACAAAATAAATTAGTATCATCAAAATATTTCCAAGGTTCTAACTCTTCAATTTTACTAGCAATATCATATAACTTTAACCATAATTCTTTTTCTTTATTCTTCATAACTCCTCCATTTATATCTTTATTATATCAAACAATTATCATTTTTAAAATATCTTTTCGTATCTTACACACATAACTCCTAATTCAAAATATTCATCTTTATTATCTAAATTATATTTCTTATAATCATAGATATACATTAAATTATTTTTAAATACAATAGGATATTTATTATTAAATCTATCTTTTAAATATTTAGGATTTTGATATATATCCCTAAAATCTAATTTTAAAACCATTAATTCTAAGTTAGTTTCTCCTATAATTTCTAAATTAGGATACTTTTTATATCTTTCTTTATAATTTTTAATTAATAAATCAACATCATTAAAAGTTAATTCAACTGATAAAGTAACTCGTCTTACACCTAAACTATGAAGTAAAGCTACTGTATAAGAATTAGTTACATTAAGAGAATAATCAGTTATAACACGAGGTAAAACTAACCCACCTAATTCTCCAACTAAATAAATTTTATTTCTATCTATATTATCATAACTATCCATAACTTTAGGAAGTTTTAAAATACTATATTTTATATCTTTATTTTCTGTATAAACAAATTTATATCTACCATCAATATCCTTTTTATTATTAGTAAAAATTGTGTAAGCTTCTGTATCATCTAAATCAGGAACTTGAATAGTATAATCTTTTTTAATAAACTCTTTATTAAATTTCTTTAATCTTTCCCTAGTTAATAAATCTAAAGCCTCTCTTTTTAAATTATTAATTACACTTATAGGAACAAATAAGTTATCATCTAAATTTACTTTTATATCATTTATTTCATAAATAGTATTTTGAATTTTCTTTAATTTATCTTTTACATCAGTACTTGTTATACTTCTACTTATAGATACTTCTGGAATAATCCCTTTAACTTTAACTTTTGAGTTAGAGTCCCCAACTATTAACTCTATTTCTTTATCTTTTAAAATTGATATTTCTTCATTAATTAATATTTTTCGATTCTTATTTTTAATTATATTGTTAACACTTTCTATTATTTTATTAGATGATGTTCTTAATACTTTACTATTAATAGGTATATTTTTATTAACTTTTAAAGTAATAATATCACCTATTCTTGCTTCTTTAACTTTCTTATCATTAACTCTAAATTCATTTAAAACTAATCCATATTCAAAGTTATCATTAATAATTCTTAATCCATCATGAATTTCTATATCATTATTTAATTTAATAGTTATTATTTGGTTATTACTTTTAATAACTTTACCAACTAATACTCCTTGATTATTAGGATATTTAGGATTAGTAATATTTTTACTTTCTTCACCTAACATAAATCCTTTAGTATACATTCTATTAAAAACATTATTAAGGTTAAATAGATCATCTTTATTTATAATTATTTTTTTAGTTTTTAAATAATTATTACTAGTTTCTTTATATAGTTTAGTTGCATAATAAACATAACTAGGACTTTTCATTCTTCCTTCAATTTTTAAACTATCAACTCCTATTTCAATTAATTTATCAAGATATTCTAAAGTATTTAAATCTTTCATACTTAAAGGATATTTATCTTGATTTAAGATATTAGAATCTTTATCTAAGATATCATAGGGAAGTCTGCAACAACCACTGCAAGTTCCCCGATTGCCACTACGAGGGCCTATACTTCTTGCAAATAAGCACATTCCTGAATATGACGCGCATAAAGCCCCATGGGCAAACACCTCAATTTCTAAATTTGTTTCTTCTTTAATTTTTTTAATAATTTGTAATGGGGTTTCTCTTGCTAAAACTACTCTTTTAACTCCTAATTTTTCAATTATTTTAGCACCTTCTAAATTATGAATATGAGCCTGGGTTGATGCATGAATTTCTAAATTAGGAAAAGTTTTATGAACAAGATCAATCATACCTAAGTCTTGCATGATAACTGCGTCAACCTGATTTTTATGTAAAAATTCAATGTATTTTAAAAACTCTTTAACTTCTCTTTCTAATATTAAAATGTTACAAGTAACATAGACTTTAACATCATATAAATGAGCATAGTTAATAGCATCAATTAATTCTTCATTAGTAAAATTATTAGCAAAAGCTCGAGCTCCAAACATTTTGCCTGCTAAATAAACGGCATCGGCTCCCCCTTCAATTGCTGCATATAACGCTTCCATATTCCCAACTGGTGCTAATACTTCAATTTTATCCATCTTAATTCCTTTCTTTGGTCATATTATATCACATATTTAGATAGAAAAAAAGAGATTTTTTTTATCCCTCTTTTGGTAAATCAATTGTGTAAGGAGTTGCTTCGCTCATGCCATCTCCACCTGTTATTATAACTTCTGATTTTAAATAAATAGTTGGACGTGCAGCCATGAGATTATATGTAGTAGTAGATCCCCTAGTATCAATAACCCATAAATCATCCGTACTATATCGTGGTGTAATCAAACATATCATACTTGAAGTTAAATAACCCTCTCCTAATTGAGCAGCAAACATTTCTCCGTATCTTAGAAATCCAACTGATCCTGTCCATGAATCAGTTGTTTTAACACATTCTCTAATTGATTTAGTTGTATTATCCTCTTCGCATATCGCATTTTTATAACTTCCTACGTTTAAATATTTCAAATAATATGTTCCATTTGTTATGTATTGTTTCAAATTTTCTGTTAACCATTTTTTATTTAAATAATATGCCCATCTACTATCGAACCCACTTGTGACATCGTCTTTCCATCCTTCTGTTATAAATTTTTCTAGAACTTTATTTCCTTCATCTCTTAAATAATCGTTACTTGTTAATTTAGTTGTTTTATTTTCTATTCCAACAATTCTATATATTTTATTATCTACTTTGACATATTCTCCACTTATCCTTGTATTGATTAATTCTCCACTATTTCCAGGCTCTTTATCCCCGTTTATTCTGTATGGATTTGTCTTACTTCCATCTCCATCAGTTATCTTAATTTCAGATTTTAGGTTAATGGATGGGCGAACTCCATAAGTATGAGTTGAAGCACCTTGAAAAATTCCAACTTCGTTAATAACATACCAATTCAAAGGAGAATACTGCTGCGTTAATAGCCACCAATAATATCCTATGTTTAAGTATGATGTAGCACTTCCTGCTTTTGCATATTCATAAGCATTTAATAAACCTATATCCATAGTTATTATTGTTTTATCTAATGGTTTTATTGCTGCAGATGACGAAGATATTGCAGTTGCATTCCATCTTGCATTTTGGACTATTATATTTTCATAATTATAAAGTGTATCTTTAAAATCTTCATTTAACCATTGAAACATCCATGAATTTTCATATGGAGTATCTGCTCCACGACTAATTGTTGTTATGATATCTTGAGTCACTAATTTTATTGTACTATCTGGATTTATGGCTACTATTCTCCATAATTTTCCAGAATACCAAACATAATTAAAGTTTATGCAGTCATTTGAGCCTGATAAATATAATGTACCATCATCATCAAAAGATATTGGATTACAAGCATCTGTAACTTCAATTTTTTTTGCTTTATCATAAAAAGTTTTAGCAAATCCTTTAAAGTTTCCTTTTACATCTTTTTCTTCAAAATCGCCATTAACTGATACTTTGATACTCGCGTAGACATTATTATTCCATACTTCTTGAGAGTAATCAGCATCTGCTACTGCGCCAATTTTAACTTCATCTGTTATCCACATATATAATTTATATTTAATACTTGTCTTAGTTTTAGTATTAGATGCAATTGTATTAACCCATATTTTTGTATTACTTATTTCTTCATAAGTTCCTTCTTCGATAACTGGAGTAACATTATCACCTACTATCTCTTCAAGTCTAAATCTTAAGAATTTATCATCAAGTCTTGTTTTTCTTGTTTCGTGATCTTCTCCATGATTAATTAATATCTCATAATATAAATCTTTGGAATGAGTATTTTTTCCTTCAATAGTAAACTCAAAATAAGTTTCAGGGTCATAACTACTTCTTGGCATCATTAATTCAGCATTAATAACAGTATTACTTTCTGTATATTTCATGAACACGTCGCCCGCTATCATTATACCAACTATTTTTTTATCCCAACTTTTGCCTTATTTTCCTTGTTTTATAAGGAAATATATAAAATA
>CANRIE010000015.1 GCA_947630585.1 uncultured Bacilli bacterium
TTAAGAGTGAAATTATGGAGGTGCTACTAAGAATGAAGGAAGATTCAAATTTAGTTAGAAAATACCTTGATTATGAACTCGAAGAAGAAAAAACTAGAAGAGGAATTGAAAAGGAAATTTTTGAAAAGGGAATTTCTCAGGGAATTTCTCAGGGAATTGAGAAAAAACAGCGTGAAATGGTTATAAGTTTTTATAATCAAGGTGTATCTCTTGATATCATTTCCAAAGCAAGTAATTTAACAATTTCTGAAGTAGAGGAAATATTAAAAAGTAAATGAAAATATTAAGAGTGAAATTATGGAGGTGCTACTAGGAATGAAGGAAGATTCAAATTTAGTTAGAAAATACCTTGATTATGAAGTCGAAGAAGAAAAAACTAGAAGAGGAATTGAAAAAGAAATTTTTGAAAAGGGAATTTCTCAGGGAATTGAGAAAAAACAGCGTGAAATGGTTATAAGTTTTTATAATCAAGGTGTATCTCTTGATATCATTTCCACAGCAAGTAATTTAACAATTCCTGAAATAGAAGAAATAATTAAAAATTTTAAAACTAAGTAAAAGAAGACTGCTGATAATTAAATAATTATAGCAGTTTTTATAAATAACATTAACACCTTATAAAAAAACTAATATTGCTTCTTATTTTATAACTATAAATAGAAATAGCAAATAAAAAGAATATTAACATCTTTTAAATGAAAATTAATATTCAAATTATATTTATTAACCTCTAATAAGTTATATGTTATTTCTTCTTGTTTTTCTTATTATTTTTCTTAGGTTTACTCTCTTCTTTTGTTTCAATTAACTTAGTTTCTTTAACAATACTTGCATCTTGAACATCTTTATTATCAGTATTATCTTTATTAGTAACGCTTGTAACTACAACACTTCTTTTATTAAATACATAACCAAATATTTCTATAATTGAATATATCATTAAGATTAAACCAATCGCTTTAAAAGCTAAATTAGTTCTTAAAATAGTATACAAGCCACCTATAATTAATAAAATAGCAAGTATTAATAAAACTACAAAATTAGTATCTTTCTTTTCTAAATATAAGGCATTAGCAAGTCTTGTAATACCACAAATTAAAATCCAACCACCAATTATAAATCTAATTAAAGTTTCAATAACCCCACTTAAAAAGATAAATACTAAACCAATAACAACCATTAAAATACCTAAAATCATTCCTTTAGAAGAAGTTTTAGTATCTTTCTTTAATTCAATATAATTTTTAACACAACTAATTACTCCAAGTAAAGTTATTAATCCTCCAATTACATAAGTTATAACAACTACAACTTGATTAGGATTAGAATAAACAATTGCTCCTAAAATAAATAAAACTACGGAACTAATTAATAACATAATACTCGAATATTCATTAACTTTTATCTTCATATTAACCTCACTATAATAAGATTATACACCAATTTTAAAAAAATGGAAATATTTTCTTAAAAAAGTTATAAATATTTAAAATTATGATATAATCATGTTGGAGTTGATAGTATGAAAAAAACTAAAATAATATGTAGTATAGGACCTAGTAGTTTAAATGTTGATACATTTTTAGAAATGGTTAAAAATGGTTGTGATGTCGCTAGAATTAATTTTTCTCATGCAACTAAAGATGAAATTGAGAAAATACTTAAGATTGTTCTTGAAGTAAGGGATAAAACTAATAAATCTATTGGAATATTATATGATACTAAAGGGCCAGAATTTAGAAATGGTCTAGTTAAAGATGGAGGAATTAATTTAATAGCAAATGAAACTATTAAAATTGTTAAAGATGAGGTAATTGGAAATGAAGAAAGATTTTCAGTTAATCACCCAAAAGCTCTTGATTCTTTAAATATAGGAGATGTTATTTTACTTGAAAATGGTTTAATGAAATTAGAAGTAATTGAAAAAACAAATGACTTTCTTAATTGTAAAATTATAAATGGAGGAATTCTCGAAAGTAAAAAAAGTTTAGCAACACCAGGTGTAAAACTTGATATTCCATTTATTTCTAAAGAAGACTATGATGATATTGTATTTGCATGTCGTAATAAAGGAAATTTTTTAGCCTTATCGTTTGTTTCAAATAAAGATGAGGTTTTAGAAGTAAGAAAAATTTTAGATAAAGAAAATAGACGCGATATGGTTTTAATTTCTAAAATTGAAAGTAAAATGGGAATTGCTAATTTAGAAAGTATTATAGATGTATCTGATGGAATAATGGTTGCAAGAGGTGATCTAGGAGTTGAAGTACCAATTGAAGATTTACCTATTTATCAAAAGAAAATTGCAAGCCTTTGTAAACAAAAAGGAAAAATTTGTATTGTTGCAACTGAGATGCTTGAAAGTATGAAAAAGAATAATCGCCCAACAAGAGCCGAAGTTACTGATATTGCTAATGCTGTTTATAATGGGGCTGATGCTGTTATGTTAAGTGGTGAGACAACAACAGGACTCCACCCTATCGAATCAGTTTCTTGTATGGCAAGGATTTGTGAAAGAAATGAAATTGCAAATGATTATAAAGGTTTATATAAAAATCTTAATCCTAATGATATGGTGTCTGCTATTGCTAAGAGTGTTGCAAGTACTGCCAATGACTTAAATGCTAAATTAATTGTTATTCCAACTATAACTGGGAAAACAGCTAAATTAGTTTCTAATTTTGAACCTAATTGCCCTATTTTAACTCTTACTACTAATAGTATGGTTGCCTGTAGCCTAGCCCTTAATTATGGAATAGAAGCAATGGTTATTAAAGAGTATAAAGTAACTAGTGAAATATTTGAGGTAGCACGCGAAAAAGCCATTAAATTTATGAATTTACAAAGTGGAGACGTGATAATCATTACTGCTGGCTTTAAAACCGATAGTAACTCTTTAGATATACCTAAAACTAACTTAATGAAAATTGAAGTTATTTAAGAAAATTTATTGTATTTCTAATTATTAAATGTTAAAATGACTTACGAGGTGATGTTATGGATTGTCCATTTTGTAATAAAGTTAAGAATACTACTCCCATTTTAGAAAATGACTTAGCTTTTGCTTTTTATGATGAATTTCCAGTTAGTAAAGGTCATATGCTTTTTATAACTAAACGTCATGCTGAAGATTTTTTTGATATTACACTTGATGAAAGAAATGCTATTTTAGATCTTATGAATGATGCTAAAAGAATGATTGATGAAGAGTTTAAGCCTGATGGGTATAACATTGGATGTAATATAGGTGAAGCAGCCGGCCAAAGTGTTATGCATATGCACATGCACTTAATTCCAAGATACAAAGGTGATGTTTTAAATCCAAGAGGTGGAATTAGAAGTGTTATTCCAAGTAAACAAGATTATTAGAAGGAGACTATTATGAATTATAATGATATAAAAACTTTAAATGATGATGATGAAATCTTAGTTAAAACAACGTTATTACTTTTTGTCTATTCTTATTATGAAGAAGAAAATTTATTAACACCTGAATTAAAAGATATGTATAAAAAAATATTTGCAGTTTCAAGAGTTAATAAATCTAATAATATTGTAGAACCAGCCTATTTTAAATTAGAAGTTAAAGATGTTAAGAAAATATTTCAAAATGCGCCTTATGATATTTATACAAATGCATCATTTAAATTAGAACCTAAAAATAAAAGTAAATAAGTGTTATCAATAGATAGCATTTTTTTTAGTCAAGAATTTGACAAATTAGTTTAAAAAGGAATTAAGATTTGATATAATCAATTTAGGTGAGAAAATGAATGATTATGAAATAAGTAAACAAGCAAAACTTAAAATGATAAAAGACGTTGCTAAAAAAATTAATATTAAAAGTGATGATTTAATTCCTTATGGAAAATATATGGCTAAGATTCCAATTTTTGATAAGCCATATGGAAAGTTAATATTAGTAACCTCAACTAACCCTACTCCTTATGGCGAAGGAAAAACAACTCTGGCAGTTGGGTTAAACGATGCCTTAAATAAAAATGGATATAAGGCAATTGTTGCTTTAAGAGAACCTTCTCTAGGACCTGTCTTTGGAACTAAAGGAGGGGCTGCAGGTGGTGGGAAAAGTCAAGTTGCTCCTATGAATGATATTAATTTACATTTTACAGGTGATTTTCATGCAATAACTTCTGCTAATAATTTGATATCCGCGATAATTGATAATCATATTTATCAAGGAAATAAATTAGAAATTGAAGATGTTTATTTTGAAAGGTGTTTAGATGTAAATGACAGGGCTTTAAGAAATGTTGATTTAGGAACAAGGATGGAACACTTTACAATAACGGCTGCTTCTGAAATCATGGCAATTTTTACGCTTGCTAAGGATATTGATGATTTAAGAATTAAACTCGATAATATTTTAATTGGTAAAAGTAAAAAAGGTGAATATATTTATTTAAAAGATTTACATGGAACTGGTGCCGTTCTAGCACTTCTTAAAGACGCATTTAAGCCAAATTTAGTTCAAACCTTAGAAAATAATCCAGCGATTATTCATGGTGGACCTTTTGCTAATATTGCTCATGGTTGTAATTCAGTTGTTGCAACTAAAACTGCTTTAAGTTTAGCAGACTATGTAATAACAGAAGCGGGATTTGGAAGTGATATGGGAGCTGTTAAATTTTTAGATATTAAATGTGGTCTTAATAACTTATATCCTGATTTAATAATAATCAATGCAACAATTAGAAGTTTAAAATATCATGGAAATGGTAATTTAGAAAAAGGATTGGAAAACTTAAAATTTCATATCTTAAATATGCAGAAGTTTAATGATAATGTTTTAGTTATTTTAAATAAGTTTGAAAATGATACTAAAGTCGAGATTAAAACTTTTGAAGATTATTGTATTTCTTTAAATGTTAAGGTTTTAATTAGTAATATGTATAAAAATGGTAGTAAAAGAACTAAAGAAATAGCTAATACAGTAGTAGAATATGCGAACAAGAAAAATACGAAACATTATGAAATTTATAAAGAAACTGATGATATTTTAACGAAAGTCGAAAAATTTGCTCATGATATTTATGGAGCAAGTAAAGTTGTTTACAAAGATAATTTAGATCAAGAATTAAAAATTCTTGATAAAAAATATCAGCGTTATAAAATATGTATATCTAAAACTCCGGCATCAATTACTGATAATAAGGATATACTAGGTTATCCAAAAGATTTTACTATGACTGTTACTGGTTATAAAATCAATAATGGAGCTGGATTCATAACCATTCTTATGGGTGGAGTTGTTAGGATGCCAGGCTTATCAAAGAATGCTAATTACTTAAATATAGATATTAAAGATGATGAAATACTTGGAATATTCTAGAAATCACGAAAGTGATTTTTTTTGCAATAAATTTATTACAAAAGTTGTTATAAAGTATTTATTTAATTATTACTTTATAGTATAATAATTAGTAATCTGTTAAGAGGGTTAGACACTGTGGAACCAGTTAAGCTAGAGTATAATCGCTTAATAAATAGAAAGGAAAATAGTTATGTTTGAATTAGTATCTAATTATAAACCAAGTGGAGATCAACCTAATGCTATAAATGAATTAGTTAAAGGAATAAATGAAGGTAAAAAACATCAAGTATTACTTGGGGCAACCGGAACAGGAAAAACATTTACAATTGCAAATGTTATAAAAGAAGTTAATAAGCAAACTTTAGTTCTTGCTCATAATAAGACTTTAGCTGGACAATTATATTCGGAGTTAAAAGAGTTATTTCCTAATAATCGTGTTGAATATTTTGTCTCTTACTATGATTATTATCAGCCAGAAGCCTATGTGCCATCAAGTGATACTTATATTGAAAAAGATGCTCAAATTAATGATGAAATCGATGAACTTCGTCATTCAGCAACAAGTGCCCTATTATCTCGTGATGATGTAATTGTTGTTGCAAGTGTCTCATGTATCTATGGAATTGGAGAAGTTGAAGAATATAGAAATAAAACTTTAACTTTAAAAGTAAGCGACAACGTCGATAGAAATCAAATTATGTTAAAGTTAGTTGATATGTTATATGAAAGAAATGAATTTGATTTTAAAAGAGGAACGTTTAGAGTTAGAGGTGATATTTTAGAGATTATCCCCTCAAACGAGCATGCTCATGGTTTAAGAATCGAATTTTTCGGTGAAGAAATTGATAGAATAAGTGAAATAGATGTTTTAACGGGGGGCGTGATTAACAATAAAAAAAGTGTTACTATCTTCCCTGCTAGTCACTTTGTAACTAATGAAGAAACTTTAAAAATTGCAATTAAGAATATTAAAGCCGAATTAGAAGAGAGAATAAAATATTTTAATGATAATAATAAGCCCCTTGAAGCTGAAAGAATAAGAGAAAGAACCAACTATGATATGGAAATGTTAGAAGAAACGGGTTTCTGTCATGGAATTGAAAACTATTCAAGACATTTAGCTTTAAAAGAAGCTGGTGCTACCCCTACTTGTCTTCTTGATTTCTTTAATAAAGATTTTTTACTTGTAATTGATGAATCCCATGTTACAATTCCCCAAGTAAGAGGTATGTATAATGGTGATAGAGCAAGAAAATTAAATCTTGTTGACTATGGTTTTCGCCTTCCAAGCGCCCTAGATAATAGGCCTCTTAAATTTCCCGAATTTGAAGATAAACTTAATCAAGTAATCTATGTTTCAGCAACACCAGGAGACTATGAACTTGAACTTACTAATCAAAAATACATTGAACAAATTATAAGACCAACAGGACTATTAGATCCAACGATTGAAGTTAGAAAAACAGAAGGTCAAATTGATGATTTAGTTGGTGAAATAAATGATAGAATTGAGAAAAATGAACGAGTTTTAGTTACTACTTTAACTATTCGAATGGCTGAAGAGTTAACTAATTATTTAAAACAACTTGATATTAAAGTTGCCTACTTACATTCGGAAATTAAAACCTTAGAAAGAATGAAAATCATTAGAGATTTAAGACTTGGTAACTATGATGTTTTAGTTGGTATTAACCTTTTAAGAGAAGGCCTTGATATTCCTGAGGTGAGTTTAATTGCTATTTTAGATGCTGATAAAGAGGGATTCTTAAGAAGTGAAAGAAGCCTAATTCAAACAATTGGTAGATGTGCAAGAAATGCGAATGGTCATGTTATTTTGTATGGTGATAAAATAACTGATAGTATGGAGTATGCGATTGATGAAACTAAAAGAAGACGTGATATTCAGGAAAAATATAATCTTGAACATGGAATTACCCCTAAAACGATTATTAAAGAAATAAGAGATTTAATTTCTAATGTTGATACAACTGATAATAAGAAAAAGAATCAAAAGATGTCTAAGAAAGAAAAGATTGATATGATGTCAAGAATTGAAGAAGAAATGAAGGAAGCTGCTAAAAATCTTGACTTTGAACGAGCTATGGAACTTCGAGATATCTTATTTGAAATGAAAGCTGAGTAATATGAAATTTACAAAAATATATGTTGAAATTACCAATATCTGCAACTTGAATTGTTCTTTTTGTAGTAAAGATAATCGTCCTAAAGAAGAAATGTCTTTAGAAAACTTTGAACTTATTTTAAAGAAAATAAAAAATTATACTAAATCTATTTATTTACATGTTAAAGGGGAACCTTTACTATATTCAAAACTTGATGACTTATTAACCTTATGCGATCAATATAACATGAAAGTTAAAATTACCACTAATGGAACTCTATTAAAAGATAAATATCAAATTTTAAATGCTCATCCTTCTTTAAAACAAGTAAATGTTTCCTTGCATTCTGAAAATAACACTAAAAATTACTTTGAAGAAGTATTTGATGCTTCTAATAGACTTAAAAATATTCCGATTATCTATCGTATTTGGTTACTTGATGATTATAAATTAGATGTTTTATCCACCAGAATTGTAGATAAAATTATAGATTATTATAAATTAGATAATAGTTTTAAAGAGAAAATATTAAAAGATAAAAATATTAAAATAAGAGATAATTTATATCTTGATAAAGATAATTATTTTAAATGGCCAAATGAAACTAAAACAAGTAATAATAAAACTGGTACTTGTTTTGGAACAAGAAGTCATATTGCAATTCTTGTAAATGGTGATGTTGTTCCTTGTTGTCTTGATTCAAAAGGAGTTTTAAAACTTGGCAATATATTTAAAGATGATATGATTGATATTTTAAATAATCAATTATTTAAAGATATTAATAATGGTTTTAAAAATCATAAAGTAATTGCTTCATTGTGCCAAAATTGTGAGTTTAAAAATAAATTTCACTAGTTGCATAAAACTAAAAAATGTGCTATACTTAATTCAATAAAGGAGTGATATTATGGCTAAATATTGTACTAATTGTGGTAAAGAATTACAAGATGGAGCAGATATTTGCTTAAATTGTGGAAAGATTGTTGATAAGACTGAAAGTAATAATACCAATACTGGCCCCAAAGATCCAAATGCTAAAAGTAAAGTTGCAGCTGGTATATTAGGTATTTTCTTAGGTTGCTTGGGAGTTCATAACTTCTATTTAGGTTATACAGGAAAAGCTGTTGGACAATTATTAATAACCCTACTTTCTTGTGGTTTACTTTCACCTATATCAGCAATTTGGGGATTAGTTGAAGGTATCTTAATTCTATGTGGTAACATTGATAAAGATGCCAGTGGGAAAAAGTTAGTTGACTAATGTTAATAAAAAAGCAATTGGCTTTTTTCTTTTGATAACAATATTTCTCGTTTTAATCCTCTTTGGTTTTAAGTTCAATTGTCTTATTAAAACAATCTTTCATATTTCTTGTCCTGGGTGTGGATTAACTAGGTCAATTACAAGTTTACTTGATTTACATATTTTAGATAGTTTATATTATAATATTTTAGGTATTCCCCTATTTCTATTTTTTATAACTTCATATCTATTAATGGGAATTGATATCGTAAAAAAAAGAAACTACTTTTCAAGTTTCTTAATTAAATTATCTAAATATTATAAACTTATTATTATTTTACTTATAATAACTTTTATTCTTAATAATATTCATAAAATCTAATTATGAATATTTTTTTCTTAATAAGTGAATTACTAAAAAAGAGATCAAAGATAATACTAAATATAAAATGATTGTTTCTATAAACATTGCTAAAGTAAATTTAACATATTTAAAATAGCAAATAAAAATTAGTAAATAATAAATAATTCTTAAAAAGATAATAAAACTTAATATCATAATTAATTTAGTTATATTTCTTTTTTTATAATCAATTCTTAAAGCAATAAATTCTAAAGAGTTATTGTATTCATAAGTATAAAGACTATAAGTTATATAAAAGGTTAAAGAAATATTAAATAAGAAAATTATAGACTCTAAAAATTGATAATTTTTAATGTTTTTTATACTTATTATATTAATAATTGGAGTTGGGTCAAAACTACTTTCTTTAATTCCTAATCCCGATAAAAGTAAATAAGCAAGGATAAGAATTAATTCAGCTAATAACCATTTCCATAACTTTTTCTTAAAATAATTAATTAAAATTTGAAATTGATATTTGAAGCCAACTAAATTATTCATGAACTACTCCAGCATCAAAGTAATAAATTTTATCACTTAATTCTTCTAAATCATCTTTAATATGACTAGAGATAATAATGGTTTTTCCAGAATTAGCTAATTCTTTTAAATAAGTTTTTATTCTTAAAACTGTATCATTTTCAATAGCATTAAAAGGTTCATCAAGAATTATTACTTGATTATCTTCCATAATGGCTTGAGCAATTCCTAATTTTTGTTTCATTCCAAGAGAATATTTACTAAATTTCTTATCTTTTTCACTTATTAAATTAACTTTTTCTAAAGTTTCTAATATTTCTTTGTCACCAATTTCTTTTTTAATATCAGCAAGTAGTTTTAAGTTTTCATATCCCGTTAAATTTGGAAAAAAGGCTGGATTTTCAATTAAAGCAGCAATATGTTTAGGAGTATCAATTCGAGGATTTATCTTAACACCATCATATAAAATTACACCACTTGTTGGAACATACAAACCACATATTAATTTTAAAAGGACACTCTTTCCACTCCCATTACGACCTGAAAAACCATATATTTTCCCACTTTCAAAAGTCATATTAACATCTCTTAAAATAACATTATTTTTAAAACTTTTAGATACATTTTTAACTTCAATTCGCATTTTATCCTCCTAATTATTTTTTTCACAAGCAATTATTAATTTTTCTTTATCACGATAACTTAAGTAAACAATGAAACTTGTTATAATTGTTAAACCTACTGCATAAATAAAACAAGTTCCAAGATAATTATAATGTAATGTAAATGGATCCATAATTGTAAATACTAAGCAATGATAAAGATTTTTTTTGGTTATCTTATAAAGTAATTGCCAAATTATACCTCCTGGTACAACTTCTAAAAATATTTCAAGAGCAATAACTAATAAAAAAGATTCAATAACTGCTAAAAAGTAATTATGTTGATGTCTAACAACGATTAAACCTAAATTTAAATAAGTAATTGAAAACAAAAGTACATGAATAATCATTGATAAAATTACAAATATTGGTGATGCACAAAGAGGACTAAACATAGCATAATTTAATTTAGCATAATCATAATTAAAATCCGAACCTATTAATGAAATTACAGATACTAATGCTACAATTAAAGGCCAAAACCAAACAGATTTATAAACACTTTTAAATATTCTTTTTAAAAAGTCTTTATAATTTTCTCGTTTTAACATCATTAATGAACTACGACTTTTAAAAATACTACTAACTTCTTTTAAGGAAATAATAAATAACACCAAACCAAAAACATAGCATAAATAAAATAAATAATCAACAATAACACTATACTTATAGTAAAAATCCTTATTACTATATTTATAAGTTCCAAGTTTTATTTCCTTACATACACTTTGGGCATCTGGTGAAGCATTTTTATTATCATCTATTGTTAGGCAATAATTATTAAATTTTGTTACTTGATCTTTTACATCTTTATTAATATCTAAAGTAACTTTTAAAACAAACATTAATCCTAAAACTAAAAATATTAACATTAACCAGTTTTTCTTTATAAATTTCATAATCATCTATCCTTATAAGATAAGTATAGCATATGTCTTGCATGCATTCAATAAATTTTGGCAAAAAAATAACCCATCTTACTTAGACAAGTAAATGCAATTTTTAACATAGTGGTTGCATTTACTTGTCTAAAAGCAATTGCATTAAATTG
>CANRIE010000016.1 GCA_947630585.1 uncultured Bacilli bacterium
GCATTAGCAAGTAAGACTTCTAAAGTTTTAGAAACAACTCTTTTTAAAGGACGAGCACCATAGTTTACATCATAACCAATTTCAACTAAATAGTCTTTAGCTTCCTTGGTTAATTTTAATTTAATATTTTTATCAGCAAGTCTTTCTTCAATTTCTTTAATAATTTTATCTAATACTTGATAAATTACATCTTTAGTTAAAGGTTTAAAGATTACTATTTCATCAATCCTATTAATAAATTCTGGTCTAAATGTTTCTCGTAATTCCTTCATAACTGAATCATTATCATTATTTAGAGCATATTCGCTTCCTAAATTACTTGTCATAATGATAATTGTATTTTTAAAGTCAACGGTACGGCCATTGGAATCAGTAATTCTACCATCATCTAAGATTTGAAGTAGTAAGTTTAAAACCTCGGGATGGGCTTTTTCAATTTCATCAAATAAAACAATGCTATATGGGTTACGTCTAACGGCTTCAGTTAACTCTCCACCTTCTTCATAACCAACATATCCAGGAGGAGAACCAATAAGTCTTGAAACACTGAATTTTTCCATATACTCACTCATATCAATTCGAACCATATGACGTTTATCATCAAATAATTCATAAGCTAGAGTTTTCGCAACCTCAGTTTTTCCAACTCCCGTTGGTCCTAAAAAGATGAAGGAACCAATTGGTCTATTAGGATCTTTTATTCCACTTCTACTTTTCAAAATACAATCTGAAACTAATTTTAAAGCTTCATCTTGTCCCATAACATTCTTTTTCATGTTATCATATAATCCTAATAACTTTTCTTTTTCACTTGAAACAAGTTTCGTTAAAGGAATATTAGTTAATTTAGAAATAACATAAGCAATATCTTCTTCATTAACAGTATCACTTAAAATTTTATTTTTTTCAAGTTTATTTAATTCTTCAAGTTCTTTTTCAAGTCTTGGAATTTCTCCATGTCTATATCTTGCAGCCGTTTCTAAATCATATCTATTTTCAGCTGTTTGTAATGTAAATCTTGCGTTTTCTAACTCTTTCTTTTTAGCTTTAATCTTATCATTTATAGCTTTTTCATGTTCCCAGGCTTCTTTTAACTCCGCTTCCTCTTTCCTTAAATTAACAAGTTCTCTTTCAATTTCTTCAAGTCGTTTTTTAGATAATTCATCTTTTTCTTTTTTAATGGCTTGTTTTTCAATTTCTAAAGATAAAATATTCCGGGTTACTTTATCAAGATCAATTGGAACTGAATCCATTTGAACTCTTATTGTTGCACAGGCTTCATCTACTAAATCGATAGCCTTATCTGGTAAATATCTATCAGTTATATAACGATTTGATAAAGTGGCTGCTGAAATTAAAGCTTTATCAGTTATTGATACTCCATGATGAATTTCAAATCTTTCTTTTAAGCCCCGAAGGATTGTAATAGTATCAAGAACAGTTGGCTCTGATACTTTAATTTTTTGGAATCTTCTTTCTAAAGCCCCATCTTTTTCAATGTATTTTCTATATTCATTTAATGTTGTTGCTCCAATGACATGAATTTCCCCTCTTGCAAGCATTGGCTTTAAGATATTAGATGTGTCCATCGCACCCTCAGCAGAATTTCCAACTATCATATGAATTTCATCAATAAACATGATGATATTGCCTTCACTTTTCTTAATTTCATTTAAAACATTTTTAAGTCTTTCTTCAAATTCGCCTCGATACTTAGCACCAGCTATTAAACTTGCAAGATCAAGCTCCCAAATTTTTTTATCTTTTAGGCTATTTGGAACATCTCCAGCAACAATTCTATTCGCAAGTCCTTCAACAATTGCCGTTTTACCAACTCCAGGTTCACCGATTAAAACCGGGTTATTCTTAGTTTTCCTTGATAAGATTCTGGTTATCCCCCGAATTTCTTCATCTCTTCCTATAACCGGATCGATCTTCCCATTCTTAGCATCTATTGTTATATCACGTCCGTATTTTTCTAAAACATTTTCTTTTTCTTCATTATTATTTGGATACATATTAATCACTCTCCTTTTATAATATGACTCAAAATCATATTTCAATACTAATTATACTCAAAAATTAGCACTTGTCAATACAGAGTGCTAATTTTCTTTTAGAAACTAAAAAAGCATAGATAACTATACTTTTAAATACTTTCTTACGGCTCTTCCACTTCCTATCATACCAACAACTATTCCAATTACAACAACAACTATAGATGCATAATAGATAAATGGGGTTGGTTTAACAAGTTTAATAATATCTGTAAATAACCGTCCTCCAAAGTAAGAATATAAAGCTTTATAACCATATATTAATAACCCAACTGGAACTAAGGAACCAAGAAAACCTAAAATCATTCCTTCAACAACAAACGGAATTTTAATTGCAAAGTTACTAGCTCCAACAAGTCGCATGATTGATATTTCTCTTTTCCTTGAGAAAATTGTTAATTTGATTGTATTAACTATCAAAAACATGGTCATTAAAACTAAGGCAATAACGGCAATAAGGGAAACTCTTTGAGCAACTTTAAAAACTGTAACTAACTGGTCAACCATCCCTTCACCATATTTAACGGTATCAATTGCTGATAAGTTATTAATTGCCGTTGCTGTTTCGCCAATTTTTTCAATATCATCAACTTTAATTAAATAAGTATTTTGTAAAGGATTTTCTTCATCATCCCATTGTTTCATAACATTAAGGAAGGCTTCATCTTCTTGCATCATTTCTTCTTTAATTTCACTTTTACTTTTAAATGTAACTTTAGATACATTACTAATTTCTTTAATATCACTTTCTAATTTTTCAACATCAGTTTTATCAGCTTCATTAGAAACAAAAGCAACAATTGTTAAATCTTTCTTTAACTCTGATGAAAAATTATCAACATTATATGTTATAACTATTGAAAGGGCAACAATTATAAGAGTTACTATAATACAAGATATACTTGCAAGGGATAAAGAAAAATTTCTTCCAACACTTTTAAAAGCATCTCTTATACTTCTCCCTAAAATTCTAAAGAACCTCATCAATGTATTCACCCTCCTTATAATCCTTATATAAATGTCCTTCTTTAAGGGCTATTACGTGTTTTTTCTTTTTATCAACAATTACTTTATCATGAGTTACCATAACAACTGTTGTTCCTTCTTTTTTATTAATCTCTTCAAGTAAATCAACAATTTCCATACTCATATTAGGATCAAGATTACCCGTTGGTTCATCACATATTAAAAGTTTAGGTTCATTAACAATTGCTCTTGCAATTGCAACTCTTTGTTGTTCACCACCTGATAAATTATCTGGATAATCTCTTAACTTACTTTTTAACCCAACTAACTCGATTGCTTTTAAAACCTTAGGTCTAATTTCTTTTTTCTTAGCTCCAATTGCTTCAAGTGCAAAAGCAACATTTTCATAAACATTTGATTTTGGAAGTAACCTATAATCTTGAAAAACTATTCCTAATTTTCTTCTTAACTTATAAACATTCGAGTTTCTTAATTTATTAACTTTTAGTCCCCCAATAATTATTTCACCCCTGGTTGGTTTTTCTTCCCGATAAAGCATCTTAATTAAGGTTGATTTCCCTGATCCTGACCCTCCAATTATAAAGCAAAAATCTCCTTTTTCAATACTTAAATTTAAATCATATATAGCAACAACACCATTTTTGTATTGTTTAGTAACATTATTAAATCTTATAAATTCCATATTTCACCACCTACACTACATTGTATAAACATTATAGCATACTTTTTTTATAATTAATACTATAAAATTTCTATTTCCAAAAATTTCACGAAAACTACATATTTTAATAATATCTACTATTTCTCATATTATTTTTATCTAATTCTTCATCAAATATATCATAAAAATCCTCAATACTTATAACTTCTTTAACTACTCCATCGATATCAGAAAATATATAGTCTTCTTCTACAAACTTCTTTATCTCCGTATCAATTGCACTTTCCATTACTATTCTATCTTCAATTTCAAAGCATAATTTCCTAGCATAGGCCCTAAATATAGTAAAATAAATGTTTTTTAAATACTCTAAATGTAAAAGTGATGAATAATCTTGAGAATTATCCGAATTATTAAGATAATGCATTTTATCAATATCTGTTATAAGATCAGTAACCTCAGTTTCTGTTAAATAAAATCTTAATTCTCTAATTAATCCAATTAAATTTGCTCTTAAATAACATGATTCCATTTTAAATTGTCCAACTATTTTTTCAATATATTTAGCAATTCTAACCTCTTCTTCATATGCTGGAACAAAATCAACAAATCCTCCAAAATATCTTCTTGTTAAAAGTTCTGTATATCCTTCGTTTAATCCTCTTCCAATATCATGTTCTCCATTTTGAGAAAACCCTGAATAATAAACATCATCTCGATAACAGCTACTAGCCATATGAAATAATTCATGATAAATTGATTTTAAATAATCATTATACAATATAATTTCATTATGTCCAACATAATATGAACCTAATATATTAGTTTTAACTCTTCCGACTAAATCTTTAATTTTTAAAGTTTTTATATTCTTATAAAAATAAGTTAAATCCTTACCTATAAACTTTCTTTCTAATATTCTTGAAAAATTAGCAATTGCATCTCCAAACTTTCTTCTTGATAGTTCATATAAATCAACATAACAACTAGTCCTAACTTGAGGTGGCATTTGCACATCTCTCATGTTTTCTACACTAAACTTCCGATTTAATTTAAAAGCTGCTATTTTCTTTTTAGCAATTGCTCCTACTATTAATAATCCATCTTTAGTAGCATATAATATATCTTCAAACATCATATCACTTTCCTTTATTCATATTTCTTTCTAGGAGTTCATGGATTATATCCCATTCTCTATCTGTTTTTATATCTTCTAACTTATTATTTTCTATATTATAGATGCTTGCATATATATTTAAAATTCCATCTAAATCACTTGTATTATCAGTATAAATAATATAATTTTTATTAGTTTCTTCCATTTTTAAAGTCATTAATATTTCATATTCTTTAGTATTACCTAAATTATCAGTTAATTTTAAAATATTATCTTTCATTTATTATCTTCCTCTCTATTATAATTTTACCAAATTTTAAAAAAAATGTCTATTTTTTTAGACATTTTCACTTAAGGAGTTAATCTTCCAGGTCCCCGGAATAAGAACATTGATTCTTTAACCGATGGCATATTTAGAAGGATCATTGTAAGTCTATCTATTCCAACTGCAAAGCCACCATGTGGAGGACATCCATATTTAAAGAATTCTAAATAGAATTTAACATCTTTATCTAAACCTTTTTCTTGAGCATTTTTTACGATTTCTTCATATCTATGTTCTCTTTGAGCCCCGGTTGTAATTTCCATTCCATTCCAAATTAAGTCATAGCCTTGTAAAATGCCATTTTCATCTCGCATATGATAGAAAGCTCTTTTTTCAGCTGGAAAATCAATTACAAATAGGAATTCATGATTAAATTTATCATGAGCTAATTGTTTGCATAATCTTTCAGCTTCTGTTGTTAAATCATTCTTTTCATTATCATTTACTTTATAGTCATATCTTTCTTCTAATTCTTTATAAATATCACTTAACTTCATAACTGGAAAAGGTAAAGTCGGAACTACTACATCTATATCAAAGACTCTTTTTATTTCTTCTCCTAATTCACTTTTTAATTTAGAAAAACCATAATTTAACATTTCAGCTTCTAAATTCATAACATCATCAACCGAATCAATATAACTCATTTCAACATCAAATGATGTAAATTCGGTTGCATGTTTACTAGTATTAGAGTTTTCAGCTCGAAAACAAGGTGCAACTTCAAAAATTCTATCAAAGCCACTAGCCATTGCCATTTGTTTATAAAACTGAGGACTTTGAGCAAGATAAGCTTTTTTATCAAAGTATTTTACTTCAAAGACTTCGCTTCCAGATTCACTTGCCGTTGCAATAAATTTAGGAGTATGAATCTCTGTAAATTTATTGTTATATAAGTATTCTCTCATATATCTAACTAAAGTACTTTGAACTTTAAACATTAATATATTTTTTTCACTTCGAAGGTCAATAAACCTATAATCAAGTCTTGTATCTAAATTAACGCCACTTAAATCTTTATAATTAAATGGTAATTCTAAATCACTTTTACTTGTAACCTCAATACTATCAGGTATTACTTCCATTCCATTTAATTTAACTTTACTATTTTCAAGCACTTTTCCTTTAATTTTAATTGTACTTTCAAGTGGTAAACTAGATATTAATTCAACCATCTCTTTATTTTTTTCTTCACTTTTTTCAATTGTAATTTGAACACGCCCTGTATTATCTCTTAATATTACAAATTGAACCCATTGTAAATCTCTAATATTATCAACAAATCCTGATAACTCTACTTCTTCTCCATAATAATTTTTTAATTCATTTAAATAAATCTTCTTCATACATATCCTCCAAAGACTAAAAGTCTTAATTTAAAAACAAGTATATATTAGCACACAATTCTTTAAATTTCAATTATTTTTTTATAGCAAATTTATTTAATTAAAACTAGAAATATAATAATCACTACATGCATTAAGATAATTAAAGGTATTCCTAAAGTAAAATAATTCTTATTTGTTTTATGTTTAAATACATGAACTCCCAGTAAACCTCCTATTCCACCGCCTAAAAAACAAAATCCTAACAAAGTTACTATTTTAATTCGCCATTTACCATGAATTGCTTTATATTTATCTAAACCAAATGCAAGAAAAGTTATTAAATTTATAACACCTAAATAAATTAGAAATGGTTTATAATTAAGTTTTTCTAATCTTTCTAACGAGAATTTATCAAAATAATTTCCTTTAAATAAGAAATATAAAACAAGTTGCATAATAAAAGTACAAATCGTAAAAACTAAAACCATCATATTTTCTTTATTAATATTTCTATTAAATAATATAATTGCAATTAAAATACCTAATGAGCCTCCTAATAAAGAAGTTATAATTAGTAATATATCTATCTTTTTATATTTAGATAATAAATTCAAGAAAAAACCTATAATATTAATAACTAAAAAATATATAAGCATATTATCTCCTAATTATTAAATCTTAATAAATACCCATCAGGATCTTGAATTAAAAATTCTTTATCTTGATAAGTTATCATATTCACTTGATATTCATTTATCATTAAATCTTTGAAAAACTTGATACCTATATTTTTTAACTTTAAATAATAACTATCTATATCTTTAATAGCCATACTTATATTAATACCTCTTCCAAAGGGATAGATGAGTTCCCCAACCTCCCAATTAGAATTTATTTCTTGAATCATAATTTGATTATCTTCAAGTTCTAAAAAGATAAATTTATCTTCTATTCTTTGATAAACTATTTTAAAACCAATCTTTAAATAAAACTCTTTACTTTTATTTATATCACTTACACTTAATTCGGGAATTAAACTATTAAATTTCATACTAACTCCTTAAATTTTAAACTTAATTTTTTAGGTATTAATCTAGGTCCTCTTACCGCATTAACACCATTTTGTTTTAGAAAATCGAATGTTAAATTAAAACTATCTAACTTTTTTAATAATTTTATTTTCATAACTTTATTTATCTTTAAATCTTTATTTTCAAAACTATATGAAATATCAGCATCAATTACTAAACATTTATAATATATTTTAGAATAAGGACTTCCAACATAAATATAAACTATATCATTTTTATTAATATTACTTGATTGTTTATAAATAATTGTATCTTCCTTATTAAAACAATTAATTATATCGTAGTATTTAGGATTGGCAGGAACTAACCATTCATTTACTTTACAAGTGAAATCATGACTTTCTTTAATATATTTAATTATTTCTTCATCTTTTAAAGTATCATCAAGAATTATAGTAATCCAGTTTTCTTTATTCATGTGATAGGCCTTATAAAAACCTTTTTTATTAACTAAATCTTTAATTTCTTCTTTATCTAATTTAACATTTAATATTTCAACTTCTCCTTTTGTATCATCAAGTCTTTCTCTTTTAATATTCATGATTATTCCATACCATTTTAAATTTTTAGGATTTCGAAATACTCCATGAGGTTCATTTTCCCATAAAAATTCTGGTTTATCATGATATTCTTTATTGATTAACTCGGTTATCCTATTTGCTTGACTAGATATAAAATAAGTTGTAGTTGTACAGTTATCTCGAATATTTTCTAAAAACTTAATAAATTCATCGCGAACCCTTCCAACAAAGTTACCTGTTTGTTTTTCAATTCGGAAGTTTGAATACTCCGTGTTAAATTCTAAATCGTAGATTTTACCTGTAACTTTTCCATCCATAGTTATTTCTACTTTAATTAGAAATGTTTTATCTAATATTTCTTTTTCTATTTCATATTTATCATCTATTTTTTTAAATCCAAATGGAATTAATTTATCATATAAAATAATACATCTTTTAAATATTTCTTTTTCTATATCCATAAATCACCAATTAAAATTTAAATAAGTTAAGTCCTATATTCTCATCATAGTATCGATCGACCTCAAAATCAAGAATATCAATAACCATTTCACAAGTAGCACTTATAACGGCTCTATTTAAATGCCCACCAAAAACTTCACCTTGACTATTTCCAGCACTCATATGAATATGCGTATAAAATTCATTATTCATAGTATTAATAGTTCCTGTTAAAGAAACAATTTCAAAGTTCCCTTGAAAATTATTAGAATAGTATTTCTTTTCTGAAACTTTATATACCCCAACTGTAAAATCATTAGTAGCCCCAATTGCTGTAACTGTTGCAAGTTTAATATTTTCTTTTAAAGCTATTTCTTTAATTTTATCTAATATTTCTTCACCCTTATCAATTCTAACAATTATTTTATTTTTACATCTTTTATATTCCATATAATAAATCTCCTTTTAAATAAGAATATCATATAATTTTATAATTTTAAATAACTATTTAAAAATATCCACCAAAATAGTGGATAAAATTAAAAATAGGACTCCGTCGTAACAGAGTCCATGCAAAAATGATTTAACATTTTTTTCTTGCATCATAATAGTATCATATTTATACTATTAAGTCAACTATTTTTTTTCAAAGAAAAATAGGACTCCGTCGTAACAGAGTCCACGCAAAAATGATTTAACATTTTTTTGTTGCAATATCATAATATCATACTTATATAATTAAGTCAACTATTTTTTCACATTTTTTGTACTTTTTTAATAACTTGCTTTAATTATTTTAGAAAAATACATATATACAGATTTCAATAGTTCATTATTATTATAATACTCTTTATGCTTAATTATTCTTCTAAAGAACAAATCATTAATTTCTTCTTTAATATTTTCCTTTATACCATCACTAGTAACAATCTGATTAAACATATAAAGAGCATAAGTAATTTGCCTAATTCTTGAATTACTCATTTTTTTATTTCTGATTTTTTTCCCCATATTACAATAATCTTTTAAATAAGATATTACTTTATAAGATGGTTGATAAGACGAATAATCTCTTTTATCCAATTCAGTTAAAATACTAGTATTATGTGCAACTGCATTTCTAAGTTTTACAATTTCACGAAATATAAATATATCTTTTTGTTCATCATATAAATTATATTCATTAGTAAAATATTCATAAAAACTAATTAATTCTCCAAAAGTTATTATTTCCATAAATTCCCATATAGGAATGTTTTCTAATCTCTTATCTTTATCAATATCATATTTTGAAAATATTTTTAAATAATTTTCACTTCCAAGTTTTTTAAATATACTATTATGAAGCCTTTTCTCATTATTATTATAATCATATTCTAAATACATATTTACAATTCGATATCCATCTTCTTCGGGAATGTTTTCAATTGTATTTAAAATTTTTAGTTTAAGATAATGTTCAATATCAATAACCATTTTAAATAATAATAATCTAACCCTCATATCAATAATTGATAAATCTTTTAAATAAGCAAAATCTAAGTCTATATATTTTCCGGCTAAATTTCCTAAATTGTATTTCAAAAAATCATTTTTATACGCGGTGAGATTATAATAGTTATTATTATACTTTAAATAATTTTGAGCTTCATTCTCTTCCATTTTTTCAAACTTAATATTTTTACTTTTTAAATTATTTATCATTTCAGCTATACTTAGCATATATTTGTTAGTAATTACACTAACGCTATCTTCTACCATAACAATTCACTTCCTTAAACATTTCTAACTTAATTATAGCATTTAAAAATTATAAGTCAATGAATTTTTGCGTTATTTTGTATTAAATTTATCTAAACTAAAATAGATAAAATTAAAAATAGGACTCTACCGATAATAGAGTCCATGCAAAAATGATTTAACATTTTTTGTTGCATTATCATAGTGTCATATTTATACTATTAAGTCAACTATTTTTTAATTTTTTATCCACAATTTGGTGGATAAAATTATTTTATTAAGGCTATTAACTTAGGAATAAAAATAATTAAACCAATTATAGCCGATAGAAAAGCCGTTACTAAAACAGCACCTGCTGATATATCTTTAGCAAGTTTAGCTTTCGGATTTATCTTAGGCATTGCTAAATCAACAGTTATTTCAATTGCTGTATTAAATAATTCAGCACTTATTACTAAAGCAAATAAAGAAATACAAATAAGCCATTCTAATAAACTTATTTTAAATATTATCCCACATATAATAACTAAAATCATAAAAACAAAATGAATCTTTAAATTTCTTTCGGTTTTCAAGGAACTTTTTATTCCCTCAATTGCATATTTAAAACTATTAATTATTTTTATATTTTTCACTTTAACACCCACTTCTTTAAAACATTTATATATATCATTAAATAACTAAGTGATATACAAAATCCTGCTATAACATCACTTGCATAATGAACACCTAAATAAATTCTACTTAT
>CANRIE010000017.1 GCA_947630585.1 uncultured Bacilli bacterium
AAAGTTTAGAAGGAAGGCTTAAAAAGATAAGTGCGGGAGAGCTAATCCTAGTATGCTAGATGGCGTGATGGTTAATTATTATGGATCACCAACCCCTCTTAAAAGTTTAGTTACAATATCAGTGCCAGAAGCAAGACAATTATTAATTAAACCATTTGATAAGTCAAGTTTATCAAGTATTGAAAAAGGAATCTTTGAAGCAGATTTAGGATATACTCCTAATAATGATGGGGAATGTATTAGAATTATTGTTCCACCATTAACTGAAGATAGAAGAAAAGAACTTGTAAAACAAGCCAAAGCTACATCAGAAGATGCTAAAGTTGCAATTAGAAATCAAAGACGAGATGCAATTGAAATGTTAAAAGATGCAGATCTACCTGAAGATATTGAAAAAAGAAGTGAAGAGAGAATTCAAACTTTAGTTGATAAGTATAATAAAAAAATTGATGCAATACTTGATGAGAAAACTAAAGATTTAATGAGTGTTTAAGAAAGAAGATAAAAAATTCTTCTTTTTTAGTTGAAAAATTAAAAAAATGTGATATTATTATGATAGATGGTTTTGGTTAAAGATAGGAAAGAAGTTTATATGAAAAAAATTAAAAACGTATTATTATTGATTATAATGATGTTTTCATTAACAGGATGTGTTAAGTTTAATGCTAGCATGAATATTAAAAAAGATAAATCAATGGATTTTGAAATTATCTATGCTTTTAATTCATCATTAGTAGGTGATGAAGAAATATTAAGTAGTGAAGATAAGCAAAAGATAACTGACCAAGGATTTATTGTAACTGACTATACTGATGATACTATGAAAGGTTTTAAGTTAGTTAAAACTATTAAAAATATTGATGATGTAAGTGCTACAAGTGGTGCTAATTATAGTTTATCAGGTTTAGTAGGTGAAAGCGAAGATAGTTATATATTTGAAGTTAAAAAAGGTTTCTTGAAAAATACTTATACAGCTAAATTAAATTTTGATGCTAGTGACAGTGGCTTAAACGAAGATATGATAGGTGATTTAACAGGTGACAATGATGATGCAACAACTGATGATACTTCTACTGATTTAAGTCCAGATACTGATACTAATCAAGAAACTGATAATAATAGTAATACTGAAACGGATACAAATGTAAATCCTGATGAAAATACAGATACAGATACTAATCCTGATATGGACTTAAGTGATTTACAAGGAATGTTAGGTACTATGGATTTAAGTTTTAAGGTTAATTTACCTTATAAAGCCATAAGTAGTAATGCAACATCAACTGATAATAACAATAAGAATTTAAGTTGGAATTTAACAACTGACCAAGTTAGTACTATTGATTTTGTATTTGAACTTTATAATATGAATAATATTATGTATATAGGTATAGGATTAGTTGTTTTAATTATTATTGTTATAATAGTAATATTTATAAAGAAAGGTAAAAAGAACAAGGAAAATGATATTCCAACTGTTAATGAAGCACCTATAGCGCAGGCTGAAAATACAAATGTGACTCCAATTGCTACTCCAACACCTGCTGATGTAGTTCCACCTGTTGACCCATCTCCGGTTCCAACAGAAGCCCCTGCAACATCTACTATTTCACCTGTTACTTCTGTTGGACCAACAATTACACCAGTTGTGAATAACACGGAACCAGCAAAGCCAGTTGAACCAGTTTCACCGGTTGCTCCAGCCTCTCCTCAAATAACACCAGTTCAACCAATTAATCCGGTTCCACCAGTAGTTCCAATTCAAGTTGTTAATCCGGTTAATCCAGCACCAGTTCCCCAAGAGCCTGCCAGCCTAAGCATAGCACCTACGCCTAATTCTGCTTCAAATCCTGAGGTACCCATTATAACTCAGCCAACATTAGGTGCTGAACCAATAGTTGAAAATGCAACACCAGGCCCAGAAACCATGAATACTCAAGCTCCAACTCCTGTAGTTCCAACACCAACTGTTACACCAGTAATAGACTTGAACACTCAACCAAATAGCAATAATCCAATGTAAAATAAGAAAGGAAGTGACCCTTATGGGAAAATTAAATAATATAATTTTGTTTGTTAACAATAAGTCAACCATGGGGGGGGCTTATCCAAAAATCATCTAAATAAAATTGCAATAAATGATGAAATTCGACATATAAAACTGGTAGAATAATACTACTAGGTTTTATATGTCTTTTAATTTTGATTTGTAAAACGGGACTAAATGTGTTAAAATATAAATAGAATAGAGGAGTTAAAGAATATGAATAATAAAAGAAATTTATTAATAATGATAATAACATTAAGTTTAGTATTAATACTAGGTTCTAGTTATGCTTATTTAATGTATACTAAAGAATCAAATAATAGTTATGTAATTAATGTAGGTACATTAGAAGTTACATTTGTGGACTCGAAAACTCAGTTTTTAAATTTAACTAATATGTATCCTATGACTGATGAAGAAGGAATGTCTTTAGAACAAGAGTTAGTTTTCCAAGTAAAAAATACAGGTAACTTAGTTGCTAATTATAATGTTTATATTGAAGAATTATCTACTGACCCTGAATTTAAAACAGTTATAAAATATATAGTTAATAAAGATAATAAAGGTTATAATGAATCTAAAGTATTAAATGAAGATAAATATATTGAAAATAATGGTAAATTAAAGGTAGGAGAAACAAGTGAATATCATGTTAAAGTATGGCTTATGGAGACTGCTGATAATACTTATATGAATAAAGAATTTAAAGCTAAAGTAATAGTAGAAGGTAATCAAAATTTAGATAAAGAAGTTCCTTTATTAGATACAATTAAAGAAGCTATTCAAACTCATACAACTGATACTTGTAATCCAACTATAACTGATAATAATGATACTATAGAAGATACTGGTGATGATACAATATACTTTTCAGGAACCAACGATTGTGTTAACTTTAATTATGTATGGTATTCAGGAAAATTATGGAGAATAACTGCCATAAATCCAGATGGTTCCATGAAATTAATAACGCAAGATGCAATAACTACAATAGTTTGGAATGATGATATGACAATTTATGATAATTCCTGGATATATCAATGGTTAAATGAAGATTTCAAAGATACATTATATAATTACGAAAAGATAATAGTGCAAGATGCAAATTGGAATGCATCAATGTACCAAGGTTCGGTATCAGTAAAACCGCCAATTGATGATAATGCTATAATAGTTAAAGGTGATGTAGGATTATTAAATACATATGAATATTATCAAAGTTATAGAAACTTAGGAACAGATTATAATGTTTATAAGAATGGCTATTTAAACATAGGTTATTATTGGTGGTTAATAACACCAACATCATTTAATAATGATAATCATGATTTTGCTATGAGTGTTCACAGTGATGGAATTGCTGCTAGTAATAGTCAAGGATATGATAAATATTCTGTTCGTCCATCCATTAATCTAAAAGCAAATATCGGAATAGTATCAGGGGGAGATGGAAGTGAGACTAATCCATATCGTATAAACGGGGATAAAGAGCCTGGAAATAGTGGAGAATTCATCAACACAAGAATAAGTGGCGAGTATGTTGAAGTAGATAATAAAAAATATAGAATAGTAGGAATAGATAAAGATGATAATGGTAATAACATAACCAAATTAACAAGTGTGGATTATGTAAGAGATGGTGATACAGTTTTAACTAAAAATTTTGGAAGTAATGTAAGTTGGAAAACATCAGTGGAAATTGATAGTGATGATAACTATTGGAGTTATTATTTAAATAATACTAATGAAGAAACTATTGAAAAAACATGGTTAACAAAAGATTTAATGAAATATATAACAAGTGGAACATATTATTTGGGGACAGTTGGTGTTGCAAGTTATAAAAATTCGATATGTAGTGAAAGTAATACAAACGACCCAACAAGTAGTTGTGAAAAAACAAGTAGTAAATGGCAAGGATTAGTTGGATTACCAAGAATAGGAGAAATGTTTTCAGCTCAATTAAAAAATAGTAAAACTATAGAAAGTTATTGGATATTAACGCCATCTTCAATTGCTATGGTAGATTATATTTATACTAAAGGGATATCTTCTAATTCTTTACCGAAAGATAATACATTTGCTGTTCGTCCTTCCATATATTTAAAGCCAGAAGTTATAATAACAGGTGGAGATGGAATGAGCCTTGATACTGCCTATACAATTGGTTTATAGAGAACTTGAATATCAAGTTCTTTTTGATATGTTAAGTAATATTCCAATACCAACTAAACTAGTAAGTAAACTAGAGCCCCCATAAGATAGGAAAGGTAAAGTTACACCAGTTACAGGAATTAAACCAATTACTACTGATAAATTCATAGTTACTTGAACAATTAATTGGAAGATTAAACCAAAAGCTAAATATTTTTTAAATAAATCTTCTTCTTTTAAAGCAATTTTTAAACCAGAATATAAAATAAAACCAAATAAAGCTAAAACAACTAAGGCTCCAACGATTCCAAATTCTTCAGCAATAATAGAAAAAATAAAATCTGTTTGAGGTTCAGGAAGATAAAAACTCTTTTGTCTACTATTCAAATAACCAACTCCAAACAATCCACCGGGACCAATTGCATATAAACTTTGAATAATTTGAAACCCTGTTCCTAAAGGGTCAGACCAAGGGTTAATAAATGATGTTATTCTATCCATTCTGTAAGGAGCAATTAAAATTAAAATAACTATTCCAATAATTCCAATTACTCCAAGGCCAATAAAAAATTTCATGTTCACGCCTGCTACGAATAACATCGCGATTATTGTTAAAATAATAATCATACCTGTTCCAAAGTCTGGCTCTAACATAATAAGTCCAAAGATTAAAAACAAAATAGATAAAATTGGAAAAACTCCCTTTTTATAATCTTTCAAAAACTTATTACTCCGAGCTAAATACTTACTTGTAAATATAATTAAACCAAGTTTGGAAAACTCACTAGGTTGAATTCCTAAAGGACCAATTCCAAACCAACTTCGACTACCATTTCTAACAACTCCAAGTCCAGGAATTAAAACTAAAATAAGAAGAATAATACAAATTAATAAAATTGGATTAGCATACTTATAATAAAAATCACTATCAATTCTTGAAATAATAAATAAAACAATTAAGCCAATTAAACAAAACATTCCTTGCATAATACAATAATGAAACTTATTATCAAATTTATATTCTGCCCATACAAAACTTGCTGAATAAATCATAAAAAGTGATAAAATCATTAATAAAATAACACTTATTAATAAAAGTTTATTATGTTTCATTATCTCACCACTTAAGTTTATGCAAATAAAAATAAAAAAACATCATTAAGATGTAATTAAACTTTAACTTCTTCTTTTTCAAGCATTTCATTGATTTTATCAATATCAGTAAAAAATAAATTTAAGCCACGTCTTTTTAATGATAAAGTATACTCTAAAGAATCCTATTTCTCTTTGCAATGAATAAATAATATTTATTGCTTTACCATTTATTAAATGTTTACTTTTAACATATTTTTCTCTAGTTGGAAAAGCATTTTGAATTAAAATTACAGATTCACGTTTAGCAATTTTTCTAATTAAAATACTCCGACATTGCCCATGTTTTTTAATTTTATTTTCTATAATTGGTTTATATTTTTCTACTTTAGTACTTAAAGGAATAAACCATAAAATATCTTTTTTTTCTAATTGCTAAATAAGATGGCCTCGAATGTCCGTTTTCATGATTTTCCATTAGTCCAACGCTTTTAAATTTCTCAAAAAGAAGCGATTAACATTTATAAATCAATTTCTTGATTACATGTATAATATATTACATATTAAGTACATAAGTCAATACTTTTTCGCATTATTCTTATGATTTATAAATTCATCTGCTAGTTTATAAAGTTCTTCTATACTTAATAAAGAATTACTTTCAATTCTTTTGTCAATTACTAAATTTAAAAAGTCATAGATATAAGAAAATCTAGTATCATAAATTTTAGAGTGTGGAATAATCGGAATATCTTTCATATAGTCTTGAACTTTAGTATCACTATCATCGAATATAATATTTTCATTATCACTATCCTTATAAATTAAAAGTTCTAAATAATTATCACTTACATTAGCTCTTGTAATTTCAGATTTATCAACCATTCTTGGAAAGCGAGTTTTAAGTTCGTATAAGCTAGCACTTTCCATATCATCACGTGATAAATAAACTAAATTATATTTAAAACTCGTTCCAACTGATATTAAAACTGGAATAGTTCTTAAAACATATTTACTACTTTCAATATTATTAACTAAATAAAGAATAATATCAAATATATAATTACGATTAAAATAACTTAAAGATTCTAAATAATTATATTTTTTATATAATAAAGGTAAATTAGATTCTTGAACTTTAATTTGAAATTTTAAGTTTTTAATTTCTGCTCTTAAATTACTAATTAATTTAGTAGAATAATTAGCATTTTCTTTTTTTAATTTAATAATTTCCTTTTTCTTATCTAAAATTAATAGTTTATTATAACTAATAATAGCATTAATTCTATCTATTTCATCTTTAACTTCTTTTTTCTTCTTTTCTAGATTTATATTTTTCATAACAACTCCTTAAAAATCGTTCGTATTATATCATTTTTGATAAAAAAAGTAAAGAAATTTTGAAAAGTTCATGGTAATAAAAAAATATATGTGTTATTATTATATATGTAGGAGTGATTATATGGTAATTACAAGTATTACTAATAATAAAATAAAGAAATATTTAAAACTTAAAAATAAGAAATATCGCGATATAGATAAATTATTTTTAATAGAAGGAGAACATTTAGTTTTAGAAGCTATTAAAAGTAATAGATTAGTTGATTTATTAGTGTTAGAAGATACGAATATTGATATCGACTTTGATTATACATATACGACATTTGATATCTTAAAAAAATTATCAAGTTTAGAAAGTGTTCCTAAAATGATTGGAGTTTGTAAATATTTAGAAAGTAAAGAGGTTAGTTGCAATAAAGTATTAATTTTAGATGGAGTGCAAGATCCAGGTAACTTAGGAACTATTATTAGAAGTAGTTTAGCTTTTAATGTTCATGATATCGTTTTAAGTTTAAATACTGTTGATATATATAATGAAAAAGTAATTAGAAGTACCCAAGGAATGCTATTTAAAGTAAATATTATAAGAAGTGATTTAGAAACTATAATTAAAGATTTAAAGAATAAAGGTTATTTAATTTTGGGAACAGATGTTAATCTAGGAGTAGACGTACGTGATATAAAATTTGAAAAAATGGCTTTGGTAATGGGGAATGAAGGTCAAGGAGTAAGTTCAAGAGTAAAAGAGATGTGTGATAAAAACTTATATATTAAGATGAATAAAGATGTTGAAAGTTTAAATGTTGGGGTTGCAACTAGCATTTTACTATATGAACTTAATAGGTGAATTATGGATTTAGTATTAATAGGTAAATATGTTAAAACTCATGGCATTAAAGGTGAAATTAAAATAAGATCTAATTTTAAATATAAAGATAAAGTATTTGTGGTTGGGAATAAAATAATTATAAAAAATAAAGAATTTGTAATAAATGGGTACCGAAAACATCAAGAATATGATATGATAACTCTTGATGGGATTAATGATATAAATGAGATTATCGATTTAAAAGGAAATAATGTTTATATAGATAGAAATCTATTAAATTTAAATAATAAGGAATATTTAGATACAGATTTAATAGGATTAGAAGTTTATATGAATGAGAAATTATTAGGTATAATAGATGAGATTACTTATATAAATGATAAAAAGAAATTGTTAATAGTTAATCATAAGTATATACCATTTGAACTTATCAAGGATATTGATTTTAAAAATAAAAAAATTATATTAGAGGAGGTTATAGGTTTATGAAAATAGATATTTTAACACTTTTTCCTAATATGTTTGAAGGATTCTTAAGTGAATCAATTATCAAAAGGGCAATTAACGAGGGGTTAGTGCAAGTTAATATTCATAATTTTAGAGACTATACAACGGACCCTCATCATAAAGTTGATGATACACCATATGGAGGAGGAGCCGGAATGGTCTTGATGTGTCAGCCAATATTTGATTGCATTGATAAGATTAAAACCGATGATAGCATAGTTATTATGTTAACTCCAGAAGGTAAGGTTTTTAATCAAAAGATAGCCAAGGAATTAAGTTTAAAAAAACATTTGATTTTAATATGTGGGCATTATGAAGGATTTGATGAAAGAATTAAATCAATATGTGATATGTTTATAAGTATTGGAGACTTTATTCTAACGGGAGGGGAACTTCCTAGTATGATGATAAGTGATGCGATTATAAGACTTATTCCAGGAGTTATTGATGCTTCAAGTTTAGAAAGTGAATCATTTAATAATAATATGTTAGATTATCCAACCTATACTAAACCAAGAGAATATAGAGGAATGAAGGTTCCTGAGGTGTTATTAAATGGTAATCATCAAGAAATACAAAAATATCGAGAAGAGGAAGCCTTAAAGAAAACCAAAGCAAATAGAAGTGATTTATTGGAGGGATATGATGAGTAGTCGTTATTTAATTGTTAAAGAAAAAAATAAGAAGGAAATAACTTACTTTGAATATGATAAATTAAGTGGTTTTAATATGGCTTCCAAATCTAAAAATATTAAATTGAAAGATGCTATTAATGTTAATAAGATTATTGTAATTAATCCAAGCTTTATTGAAAAAACAATTAATAAGAAAATAAATAATAAAATTAAGAATTTAATTGATTTATTAGCTAATATTTATAGTGATCCTGATGATGAAGATCCAGCTGGTACTTTAATGCATGCTTTAAATGAAGTTGAAAGATTTAAAAGACAAATGATTAATAAATATGAAGAATATATGACTAAAGAACAAATTAAATTGTTAGAGAGAAAAATTGCTATTTTAGAACAACAAGTAACCATCCAAGCTTATTATATAAATGAAAGGAAAGAAGCTTTATATGAATCTCACAAAGCAAGGTAAGCAAGGTAAAGTTTTAAGTATCATTATCTTCATATTTTGGCTTAGTTTAATCTTCTTTTTTTCAAATCAAAGTGGAGAAGTATCAGGAAAAAGTAGTAGTTTAGTAATTCAATTTGTAAATTCTATTTTGCAACTTTTTAACTCTAATATTGATATTTCAAACTACTCCGTTACCTCATTTATTATAAGAAAAATGGCTCATATGTTTCTATATTTTAGTTTATATTTAATAACTTATTATTTAATGTATCAATTAAAAATTTCCAAAAGAAAAAGTTTAGCTTTACTATTTTGTCTTTTCTATGCAACAACTGATGAAATTCATCAATTATTTGTTAATGCAAGAAGTGGTCAAATAGTGGATGTTGGAATTGATATGATGGGAGCTTTAATTGCTTATTTCGGGGTTATGATTAGAAGTCGTTTGAAAAGTGCAAAATGACAAATTGCTGCTAAAAAAAATTTTTTTTGAATATTTGTAAAAAAACTTGGTTCAATTCGGAAAATTGACCCTTTTTTTAGGGGGTAATTTCCCAAATTGAGACTACTTTTTCAAGCAATTTGGCGATTTGAACGATTTTTGTCTATAATTCGTCAATTTACAAAATTTGACAAATTTTAAGACCTGTGTTATAGTGAATTTACTTAAGGGAGGTTTTTATGTCAAATTTAAGAAGCAGTTATAAAGAAGGAGAAATTATTCAATGTATTAAAGATAGAAGTGCCAAGGCTATTTTTGGTGATATTAATAATATTGAGATTACTACAATGTTAGTATCCTCAATATTAAAAATTCCTTATGAAAAGTTAGTTGGTAATATATCTTTACTACCTTTAACAATTAGAGAAAATTCTAAAGAAGAAAAATTACCAGAATGTGATGTTGTAATTTATGTTAATGTTGATAATGAAGAAAGAATCGTGGTTTTAGAATTTAATTATTTTACCCAAGATTTAGAATCTTTCTTTAAAAAGAAAAAATTGAATCGTAGAGAAAAACGAAAATTATCTAAAGCACATCAATTAAAATTAAATAGAAATTTATTTTATATTTTTAAAATGATATCTAGTAGATTAAAAGAAGGAGATAGTTATTCAAAGATAATACCAGTTACTTTAGTTAACTTTGATACTTTTTCAAAGAAAAATAAAAAATTAAATAAATATGGGGTAATTGATGTATTAGATTCGGATGACTATTATTCAGAAAATTTAGAAATTTTTAATTTAGATGTTGTCAAATGTTATCAAGCAGTGTATAATGATAAGTATCAAGGAAGTAGTATCTTTGAAGATAATTTAATTAAATTAGGTGCTATGATGGCTACTGATAATATAGAAGAAGTAAATGAGTTAATACGAGCTTTAAATACTGAAAAAATAGTAAAAGATAAGATGACGGAGGTGATTTCAAAGATGATGCAAGATGGAATGTTAAGTTTGTATTATTATCCTGATGAAGAGCAAAAAAGATTAGATGAT
>CANRIE010000018.1 GCA_947630585.1 uncultured Bacilli bacterium
TGAATTTTTAAAAGCTCAAACCCTTGCTATTATTGGGTTTGAGCTATGGTTAAAAAAATTTTCATGTCTTTAACCTGAGAAATGGAATAAAATCTCTTCCCTTATTTAAAGAAATAATTTATAATAATATTAAAGGAGAATTTTATGAAAAAAGTTTTAAAAATATCTAGTTTAATTGTAATTTTTACAATCATTCTTGTAATTACAGGGTGTAATCGTGAAACTGCTAATGTAAGTGGGAGTCTTAATGAAATAATTACTAAATTATATCAGGATATTGAAGAGGATAAAATGCCAGTTGTTGAAAATCAAGAAATTACTGCTGATAACATGGAACATTATCTTGGTAGTAGTGATATTGAATACAAAGAAGGTCTTGCAAGTGAACCGATAATTGGTTCAATCGCCCACTCTATTATTCTTTTAAGAGCAAGAGATGGCCAAAACATTGAAGATTTAAAAACTAAACTAAAAGAAAGTATTAATCCAAGAAAATGGATATGCGTTTGGGTAGAAGATGAAGACGTCATAATTAAAAACAAAGGCGATTTAGTAATTGCAATTGTTGTAGAAAATAAAGATATTCGAGAAACAGTTTCAAAGAACTTTGATGCTCTCTAGTTCTAAGCTGTTTTTTTCAAGGAGATTACTATGATTTTTTCAAGTATTTTATTTATATTTTACTTTCTAACTACTCTTTTACTTATTTATTTTATAACTCCTAAAAAGTATAAAAACCTTGTTCTTTTAATATTTAGTTTACTATTTTATTTTTTAGGTGAGCCAAAGAATATCATTTTTCTTATCTTATCATGTATCATTAATTACTATTTAAGTTACTTTATAGTTAAATATCAAAAGAAAAAAATATTAAAAAAAACGCTTTTAATTCTTGGATTAAGTTATAATATTATTACTTTAATTTATTTTAAATATACAAATTTTCTTCTTAATAACTTAAATAATATCTTTAATTTAAATTTAAAAATTATTAATATTCTACTTCCAATTGGAATATCATTTTACACATTTCAAGCTATAAGTTATTTAATAGACGTTTATAACAATAAACATGATAAGGCTACTAATTTAATTGAATTTGCAACTTATTTAACCTTGTTTCCTCAATTAATTGCTGGACCTATTGTAAGATTTGTTGATATCAAAGATGATTTAAATAAGAATCATATTACTAAAGAGGATTTCTCATTAGGAATTAAAAGATTCATAATTGGATTGGCTAAAAAAGTTTTACTTGCCAATACTCTAGGAGAATTTATTTTAAAGTTAACAACTAAAACTATCCTCTCATCTTGGTTAAAACCAATTTCCTATACTCTTCAAATCTATTTTGATTTTTCAGGATACTCTGATATGGCAATTGGAATTGGTTTGATGCTTGGATTTCATTTTAAAGAAAACTTTAATTATCCATTTATTGCAAATTCCGTTACTAACTTTTGGCGAAGATGGCACATAAGTTTATCATATTGGTTTCGCGATTACATCTATATTCCTCTTGGAGGCAATCGTGTTAATAAATTAAAATGGATTTTAAATATCCTAATTGTTTGGTCTTTAACAGGGCTTTGGCATGGAGCAAGTTGGAACTTTCTAATCTGGGGTGTTTACTTTGGAATTATTCTTATAATTGAAAAACTATTCTTAAAAAAATATTTAGAAAAAACAAAAGTTTTAAAGTATATTTATACTATCCTTATTGTTATTATTAGTTTTCTAATATTTAGTAATGAAAATCTTGATACTTTAATTACAGAATTTAAAAATATGTTTTTCTTAAATAAGATTCCTTTTACCGATAATGTTACTAACTTTTATTTAAAAGATTATTTTATGCTACTAGCAATTGGAATTATAAGTAGTACCCCTATCTTAAAAACAATAACCAAGAAGTATCCAAATAAAATATTTAATATTTTAGAAATACCAATTCTATTAATCATTTTCCTTATTTCAATAGCATTCTTAATAGATGCATCATTTAATCCATTTTTATATTTTAGATTTTAAGGAGAGAATATGAAAGATAAAATTTTAATAATAAGTTTTTTAATAATTATATATGGTTTTGCAATTACTTTAATTATTTTACCTAAAAAAACTATAAGTAATACAGAAAATAGATATTTAAAAGAATTCCCTGAATTTAAACTTACTAATGATTATTCAAATAGTCTTGATACCTATTTACTTGATCATTTTCCACTTCGAGATAACTTTTTAAGTCTTAAAGCTTATTATAGTTATAATATTTTAAGAAAAATAGAAAATAATAATCTAGTTATTAATAAAGCTCAAATTTATAAAATGGAGAATACTAATTATAAATCTATCGATAATTATTATGATTATATAACTAAAACAATGTCTTATTTAAATCCTAATAATAAAGTTTCTTTAGTTTTAATTCCTGATAAGAACTATTATTTAGATAAAAAAGATTTTATAAAGATAGATTATGATTATATTTATTCTAAATTTGATAATTTAGATATAAACTTAATTGATGTTAGAAATATTTTAAAAAGTGATGATTATTATTTAACTGATACTCATTTAAAACAAGAAAGTTTAGAGGATTTTATAAAATATTTACTTAAAAATTTAGATATTACTTACAAAGATATTCCTTATACTTATCATTATTATGAAAACTTTAAAGGTGTTTATTATAAAGATATTCATATTAAGAGTAAATTAGATACTTTAACTTACTTAACTAATCCTTATATTGATAATTGTAAAGTTAAATATTTAGAAAATAGTAAGTTAGATAAAGTTTATAATTTAGATAAGTTAGATAGTCGTGATAGTTATGAGGTTTATTTAGATGGTGCTAGTTCATTTATTGAAATTACTAATTCAAATAGTTTAAATGATAAGGAATTAGTAATATTTAGAGATTCTTTTGGAAGTAGTATTACTCCCCTTTTAATTCCTTATTATTCTAAAATTATAGTTATTGATAATCGTTATATTGCTAGTAAAATTTACCTTAATTTGATTGATTTTAATAAGCAAGATGTGTTATTCTTAAATAGTACATTACTTGTAAATCAAAGTTTTACTTTAAAAAAATAGGAGGAAATATGAAATATTTTAAAGTTTGTTTGTTATGTTTATTACTAGTTGGTTGTTCTAAAAAAGAAGTTATTTATGAAGATACTACTAATGATTTTTTAGATATTAAAAATGAAAAAATTGAAGTGTATGACGATATTTATTTAAAAGATATTATGGAAATTAAGAATCAGGAAATTGATGTTACAACTAAAGATTATAAGATTGATACAGATAGTTTAGGTGAAAAAGAAATAGTTATTAATTATACTTATGATAAAAAGAAATATGTTTATAAAGATAAAGTAAATATTGTTGATACAACTCCCCCATTAGTTTTTAGTGGTACCTCTAAAACTGTTAAAATTAATTATGATAAAGATATTTGTAATTTAATTAGTTATGGTGATAATTATACTGGAGATATTAAATGTGAGATAAGTGGAAATTATGACTTAAGTAAAACAGGAACTTATAAACTTTTATATAATTTAAGTGATAGTAGTAATAATAAAACCGAGGTTAACGTTACTTTAAATGTTGTAAGTAAATTAAATAATAATACGTCAAGTTCTACTACAAAGACTTATTTCAAAGATATTTATAATTTACATAAAACCGATGACACAGAAATTGGAATTGATGTTTCAAAATGGCAAGGTAATATTGATTTTCAAAAAGTAAAAGAAGCTGGAGCAACTTTCGTTTTGATGCGACTTGGAGTGCAATCTTCTGATAGGAGTTTATCGGTTGATAGTTATTACAAAGAAAATATTAAAAAAGCAAAAGAAGCAGGACTTAAAGTTGGAGTTTATTTATATAGTATTGCAACTAGTAAAAGTGAAGCTATAAAACAAGCCGATTTTGTTCTTGATACGTTAGATAAGGAAACTCTTGATTTACCAATTGTCTTTGATTGGGAAAGTTGGGGTGATTGGAATACTTTTAAAATTAGTTTTCATGATATAAATGAAGTTGCTAATGCATTTATAGAAAGAGTTAATGAGAATGGTTATAAAGGTATGCTTTATAGTAGTAAGTTTTATTTAGAAACAATTTGGGAAAATAAAAAGAATTATCCAGTTTGGCTTGCTCATTATACTAAAAAAACTACTTATGAAGGTAGTTATGATATTTGGCAATTATGCAATAATGGAAGAATAAGTGGTATTAATGGGGATGTTGATATAGACATTATGTATAAATAAAAGACCTTTTAAAGGTTCTTTTTATTTTTATCTTCCATCCAACCACGTTCTTTTATATAATTAATTCCGGCTTGACTACAAATTTCTATCATATCTTCATACATTTTTTCATGGGTTCCAAATAAATAATCATCAGGAATTATAGCTGGTACTTCAAATGGATCATCAAGTTTTGTTAAAATACCAAGTTCAACTTCATAAGGCGGAACAACTCCTCTTACATCATAGTAATACTCTCCTATTTTAACAATTAAATGCCTAATATACCCATCTTCATATAAGTAATATTCTGCTTGTTCTTTAAATACACCTTTTAATATCATAGCAAATATTGAGCAATACCCAGATGTAAAAAGTCTAAATGCTTCTTTACAAGGATTTGGAAACTCTCCAAAATATCTTTTGGTTAAATAAACTTCTGAAAACTTCTTAATTATTTCTTCAATTACTAAATTAATTCTATCAATATTTAAATCATTCATAACTTCACTTTCCTTCTTTATTATATCATTTTTAATTACTAATAATAGTTATCTTAAATGTCGAATATTATCGACATCCTAATATTATTAAATTTTTTAGTAAAAATCAATCATTTTTTACAATTACTTTACAACTATTTACTAATTATTGTTGATTTTCTAACTTTTTTAAAATAAAATGATTATGGTGAAATAATATGAACTCAGAACTTATTTTAAATAATTTATTTAATGAATATAATTTAAGTGATATAGATAAAAATTTTTTTATAAACATCATTGAACCAATCTACACCCATCCTGAATTTCAAAAACGACTTAATAGTAAAATATATCCCCATCATGCCAAGACTAGTTTAGGAGAACATATTTTAAATGATGCTATCACATCTTACGTAATTGCTAAAAATGGTGATTTTGGTCCGCTGGACTTTAAACTTATTATTTTAATTGCTATGTTTCATGATTTGTATGAACTTCCTTGGCAAAATTCCACTATAGTTAAACATAAGTTTGCTAATCATCATGGATTTACTCATCCTCTTGAAGCTGCCATTAATGCAATTACTTGGTTTCCTGATTATTTCTTAAATGAAAAAGAGGCTGCTATTATAATTGATGGAATAATTCATCATATGTATCCTTTTCCTGTTCGAGCAATTATAGATGGTTTTATAGATACGGAACTTAATAATTTAGATAAAGTAAATAATATACCATCCAACTTAAAAAATATTATAATAGCTTCAAGTTGTAGAATTAGAATCCTTAATGTTTCAATTAGTAAAAGTGAATTTTTAGAAGGAAGAATTGTTTCTAAAGCTGATAAATTAGTTTCATTAAAAAAAGAAATTAAAAGTTTTAATTCTTATAAAGCCCTTATAACTGGTAAAAATAATGATTTAAAATAATAAAATGTAATTGATTTTTTAATTACTTTAGTCTATTATATTATAATATAAATTAAAAAGAAAAGAGGAAGATATGAATATAGGTATAATTGGAACTGGAGCTTATGCAATTGCAATTGCTTCAATCTTAGAAAATAAAAATGTTAACTTAATGATGTGGACTAAAATTGAAGAGGAATACAACGAATTAATAACTACTTTTAAAAATTCTAAAGCACTTGATTATAAATTAGATAAAAATACTAAATTTACTATGGATATTCAAGAATTATTAGAAAAAAATGAAACAATAATCGTTGCTATCCCAGCTAAATTTTTAGATACAACTATTCCTTTAATGAAAGAATATATAACAAATAGACATAAAATTTTAATTGCAACTAAAGGGATTGAAGGAAATCACGAAATGCTTATTCATGAGTATTTAGAGAGTGTTTTAAATACTAAGAATATTGCTTGTATATCAGGGCCATCATTTGCGAAAGAAGTTATAAAAAAAGAAGCTATGGGATTAACCCTTGCCTCTAATAATATTGAAGTTTTAGATTATTTTACTAATTTATTTAGTGATATTCCATATTTAACTATTGATCAAACTTATGATATTATTGGTTGTCAATTATGTGGAATTTTAAAAAATATTGTTGCTATTTTTTCAGGTATTTTAGATGGTTTAGGAGTTAACTCTAGTACTAATGCTAAGTTTTTAACTGATGCTTCTAAAGATATTCAAATAATTATCAACCATTTTGGGGGAAATCCTGAAACATTCACGTCATATGCTGGAATTGGAGACTTAATTTTAACGTGTACAAGTATAAAAAGTCGTAATTATACATTTGGAAAATTAATTGGTGAAGGAAAGGATTTTAAAATTTATCAAGAAACAACCACTATTGAAGGTTTAGAAAATTTAGATACCATTTATTCTTTATTTAAAAAGAAAGGTATAACCTCATCCTTAATTGATATTTTGTACGATATTATATATTTAAATAAACCAAAAGAAATAATTTATGATTATTTGAATAACATTAAATAGTAAAATTGCTTACTATTTTTTTTCGACATTTATCATACCTTTTATTCTTCAAAATAACTTATTTATGGCATCAAAAAAGAAAGCCTAAAACTTTCTTCCTAATTCATTTTAATAATTTTCTTTTTTAACTTCAAAGTAACTTTGAGGATGAGCACATACTGGGCAAACTGCTGGAGCACTCTTACCAATTACGATATGTCCACAGTTACGACATTGCCAAATAGTATCCCCATCTTTAGAAAAGACTAAACCATCTTCCATATTCTTAATTAACTTTCTGTATCTTTCTTCATGTTCTTTTTCAATCTTGCCAACTCCTTCAAATAAAGTAGCAATTCTTGTAAATCCTTCTTCTCTTGCAGTTTTAGCAAACTCATCATACATATCAGTCCATTCATAGTTTTCACCATCAGCTGCTGCATTTAGGTTTTCTAAAGTACTTGGAATATCTCCACCATTTAATTCTTTAAACCATAACTTAGCATGTTCTTTTTCATTATCAGCAGTTTCCAAAAAAATTGCTGCAATTTGCTCGTAGCCTTCTTTCTTTGCCTTACTAGCAAAATAAGTATATTTATTTCTAGCTTGACTTTCTCCAGCAAACGCTGTCATTAAATTTTCATAAGTCTTACTTCCTTTTAGTTCCATAATCAATTCCTCCTTCTTGAAACTATTACTTAGTCATATTGACTAATCAATTAGATTATATCATACTTTTAAATTTTTAGTACCACTTTTTTATTTCTTTTCGAAGGCACTTGCGCCTACCCCACATTTTGGACAAACAAAGTCCTCTGGCAATGTATCTCCATAATAAATATAACCACATACTGTACATACCCAAGCCGTTTTCCCATCACTCGTTTTGAATTTCAAGTATTCATCTTTATGTTGTTGATAATCTTGATATAAAAGTGGCTCTTCATCATTAAATCTTTCTTCTTTAATTAGTTTTCCTATAAAGATATCATGAGTTTCTGCATCAATTACTTGAACTTTTTCTAACATCATATATCCAATTGTATCTTTTAGAATTTTTATACCATCCTCATCAATATAATCAAAATTTTCAAATTTATCAATATCACGTGATGAATTAAATCCAAATGTTTTAATAACCTCGCCCTTAACATTTTTACTTAAAATGTTAATTCCATATTTAGTATTCTTTTTTAACATAGAATTAGTATAATTATTCTTATTTACAGAAACACTTATTAAAGGTTCACTAGAAGAACTTACTTGTAAAACCGTATCAACTATACAAGCTGAATCCTTAGTTGACACAATAAACATTCCTGATAAAATATCTCTTGTTAAACTTTTACTCATATCTACCCTCCACTTTAATTATAGCACTTTTTTATAAATATTTCTTTTTTATTTTAATATTTAAATTAGGACTTTCAGTTTGATATTCTTCTTCCGTAATTGCATCTAACCCTGAAATTGGTATTTTAGAAAAATCTTCTTCTTTTAAGCCATAATCAGCAAGTAAAATTCTTAAACATTGATTACTAATTTTAATTTTTTCTTTATCATCAAGACTTAATCTACTTCTTAACCTTTGAATATTTAAATTTAAAAATTCTAATCTTTCTTTATCTCGACTACTTATTTTCCCTAAACTTTTAATTGCTTTAACATCACTTTCTAATTCTAAAATTGCTCGTTCTCTTTTTTCTAAACTTTCTATATATTGATATAATTTAATATATTTATTTCCAAGATTAAATGAATTATCTTTAAATAAACCCATATAACAAAAGCAAAATAAATATGTATCATTAAGACTAATAATAAAACTTTGATGATTTTCATCATAAAAACTTTCTAAATTAGGTGATTCCCGTTTTAATAAATTAAGCGATCTATTAATAATATTATAAATAAATGCTTCTCTATAAATTAATAATTCTTGTAATTTTCTTTTCTCATCTAAATTGCCTTTTAAAACTGAAAATTCTAATTCAATCATTTGATTTAAATAGTTAATTGTATCAAGATTTAAAATACCTTTATATTCTTCTAACATTATTTTTAATTTTTCTTTATCTATCATAATATCTCCATATATTTATAATATCATACTTTTACCTTATTTAAATTATTTAGACACTAAATTGACACATGATTTTATAACCTAATTATAATTTTATCATATAATACTTTGATTGGAGGAAAAATGAAAAAGAAAGTTATAACAATTGTTAGTTTAGTAATTGTCTTTTTAATTGTGTGTGCTACATTATTTAATTTTAATACTAAAAAATCTGATTTAAAGAAAGTTAAAGTAGCTGAAGTGGCTCATAGTATTTTCTATGCTCCTCAGTATGTAGCACTTCATAATGGTTATTTTGAGGAAAATGGACTTGATGTTGAGTTAATATTAGCTAATGGTGCTGATAAAGTTACAGCAGCTGTTTTATCTGGTGATGTTGATATTGGTTTTTCTGGTTCAGAAGCAACTATTTATGTTTATAATCAAGGAGAAAAAGATTATTTGAAAACTTTTGCTCAATTAACTCAAAAAGATGGTAGTTTCATTGTATCACGAAAGAAAATTGATAACTTTACTCTTAATGATTTAAAAGGAAAGTATATAATTGGAGGAAGAATTGGCGGAATGCCGGAAATGACTTTAGAGTATATCTTAGCCGAAAATGGCATTGATCCAAGACAAGACGTTACAATTGATACAAGTGTTGCTTTTGCATCAATGCAAGGAGCCTTTATTGGAGGAACCGGAGACTTTGTAAGTTTATTTGAACCTAATGCTACTTTAGTAGAAAAAGAAGGTTATGGTTATGTTGTTGCAAGTTTAGGTGAACTTGGTGGTATTGTTCCTTATACTGCTTATAATGCTCGAATTTCTTATTTAGAAAAAAATCCTGATGTAATCGAAAAATTTATAAAAGCAATTCAAAAAGGTCTTGATTTTGTAAATTCTAAAAGTAGTAAAGAAATCGCGGAAGTTATTTTACCGGAATTTCCTGATACATCAATGTCTGATATGATAACTGTAATTGATAGATATAAAAAAGCCGATACTTGGCCTAAAACAACTGAATTTACCGAAAGTTCATTTGAGCATTTACAAGATATTATGGTAAATGCCAACCAACTTGAAAAACGTGTAACTTATAAAAATTTAATTTATCAACAATAAAATTATCCACAATTAATGTGGATTTTTTCAAACATATTATTATTTTTTTATACACAGGCTTCCATTTTATTGGCACCATAAAATATCAATTTCTATATATTTATCTTTCATACATTAATTAATATTTTGCCAAATTTAAGTTCATAATAGCCTTTTTTCATAATCTTAATTAAATTTCATATTTAACGACTTATGCCCCAAACCTGGTCGATTTGTTCTTGCCTCGCCAAATCTGGACTATTACTTTCAACACTCCGTATCCTATCAGCTTCACTTTGCATAAGAGTATCTTCCATATTTTGAACTAAATCACCATCTAGAATTCTATCAGCACTATCAAATATATGTTTTTTAATTACTTTGAAAAGCTTAACTTTTTCGCTATCAGTAAGAACATAATTTTTACAATAATTCATAATATTTGCTATTGCTAATTCCTCGGCTAAATCAAATTTACTCAATTTCATCACCTTCCTTAATATAGTTATAACATTTTTTTCTTGTTAAAGCAAGAAAAAACCAAGCATTTTCTAACACTTGGCTTAATTTCAAACTATTTATCAATCTTGCTTACTGAACCAGCACCAACAGTTCTTCCACCTTCACGGATAGAGAATTTAGTACCTTGTTCAAGAGCGATTGGGTG